>CAZTQV010000007.1:0-161690 GCA_964615815.1 uncultured Phycisphaeraceae bacterium
CCCATGCCTTTTCTGGGAACCGCGTCAACCCCCAACGGCCCGAAGGCCTACCAATCTAATAAGGCAGGGGGTCTCTACGATCCGTTACGCATGGGGAGCGCAGGAATATTAACCTGCTATCCATCGGCTACGCCCTTCGGCCTCACCTTAGGTCCCGGCTAACCCTGGGCGGATGTACCTTCCCCAGGAAACCTTGGGCTTACGGCGACAAGGATTCTCACCTTGTTTATCGTTACTCAAGCCCGCATATGCACTTCCACACGCTCCACGACCCCTTACGGAGCCGCTTCACCGCCCGTGGAACGCTCGCCTACCACATCTTTCGATGTCCGCGGTTTCGGTACCAGACTTATTCCCGATTATTATCGGCGCCAAACTCCTCGCCCGGTGAGCTATTACGCACTCTTTAAATGATGGCTGCTTCTAAGCCAACATCCCGGGTGTCAAAGCAGTCTGACTTCCTTTCGAACTTAGTCTGGATAAGGGACCTTAACCGGCGGTGTGGATTCTTCTCCTTTTGACTACGGATATTATCACTCGCAGTCTATCTCCCATGATTCACGCAAAGGTATTCGGAGTTTGGTTAAGCGAGGTACCCTGGGTAGGGCCCATCACCTATCCAGTAGCTCTACCCCCTTCACGCACACATGAGGCTAACCCTAAAGTTATTTCGGCGAGAACAAGCTATCTCCCGGCTTGATTGGACTTTAACCCCTCCCCACAGCTCATCCCATATCTTTTCAACGATAACGGGTTCGAGCCTCCAGCGGACTTTACTCCGCCTTCACTCTGGCCATGGGTAGATCGCACGGGTTTCGTGTCTGGCCCCATCGACTTCGCGCCCTATTCAGACTCGGTTTCCCTACGCCTCCGTCCCGGTAGGACTTAGGCTCGCCGATGAGACCAACTCGCGGGCTCATTATGCAAAAAGCACGCCGTCACCCCGCAGGGCTCCGACAGCATGTAAGCACACGGTTTCAGCTACTCTTTCACCCCGCTCATCGCGGTGGTTTTCAACATTCAGTCACCTTACTGGTTCGCTATCGGTCGTCGAGGAGTACTTAGCCTTGGAGGGTGGACCCCCCATCTTCAACCCGGGTTCCACGAGCCCGAGCCTACTCTATGGGCTTAACGAGTCACTACAGGGCTTTCACCTTCTCTGGCCGGGCATTCCAACCCGTTCACTGACTCTAATCCGCTTTCGCTCGCCGCTACTTACGGAGTCGCGGTTGCTTTCCTTTCCTCCAGGTACTGAGATGTTTCAGTTCCCTGGGTTTGCTTCGCATGCCTATGCATTCAGCATGCGATACCCCGAAGGGTGGGTTTCCCCATTCGGACATCCTGAGATCACAGCTCGGTTACCAGCTCCCTCAGGCTTTTCGCAGGTTCCAACGTCCTTCATCGCCTCTCGACGCCAAGTCATCCACCGTGTGCCCTTCCTGGTTCAACCGTACCTACCGGACGCCGAGACATGCCCAAAGGCATGGCCCAACTCCAACAAGCACAACCTAGGTCTGGAACGATATAACCAGACCGCCGAGCTCCAAAGAGCCCGACACCAGCACTACTACGCACGAGAATTACTCGCATCTGCACCCTGTCGGCTAAGACGGACGCCCGAGGACGGGATGACTCCCATTGTCCCCGAGCGACGGGTCATGTCGTGACCCAACGCCGACAGGATTCCGCTCGTCGGTATCCGGTTGTCAAAGAGCGTGAACCGCCCGGAGGCACTCCGATTCGGCTCGACTCAAGGGTGTCTCCACCCCCGTTTGCCCCGGCCGGCTGGCTGTCGCCATTCCGTCCAGAGGCGAGGGGATGCTAGCCCCCACCCCTCGTTGGTCAAGCAAGCCGACGCGCTTTCTCGCACCGGCCCGCGAATTCTTCCCGCCCGGGGGGACCAAGCGCCACCCGGGCAAACTCCGCCCACTCAGGGACGCTCCCCCGGCACCGGAGCGCGCAAGTCCGCATCCTGACCGGCCTTGGCAGACAGCGACACACGCCGGTAACGGTCCTGCTCCGTGTCCGCGTCCGGCCTCCGCACCACGATCCCGGCCAGCGGATCGAAGAAGAACACTTCCGTGATCCCCTCCCGATTGATGCCCAGGTTCTCGTCCACATCCGACGGACGCGCCGCGATATCCAACAGCACCGACTCCAGCCCGAGGTCCAGCCGCGTGTCCAAGGGGCTCACCCCCGTCGGAGGTTCCCGGACGACCGGCTCCTCGTCCTGCGGGTCCACCTGGATCCCGCCCGGGCCCGTCGGCCCGCCCGGAGCCCCCGGACGCCGCACGGCCCGCCGGGTCGTGTCCTCCGGAGCCAGGAACTCCGCCACCGCCGCCGGGTCGATCCGGTCCAGGTCGAAGGTGTACAGCCCCTCCGGCACCACGAAGTCCGCCTCCAGGGGGTCCCCCGGCTCCACCGACTCCGTCGCCCGCCGGTAGTACCCGTAGTACATCTGGTACAGCTCGATCGTCGCGCTCGCCGTCATCCGGCCGATCTGCCCGCGATCCGTCGCTCCGGTCACGAAGAAGTAGCTCCGCCGGTCCACCTCGATCGGGTCGCTCCACGCGCTCCAGGGGCTGAACGCGATCGGCTCTTCCGCCTCGGCCAGCAGCTCCGGGTCGTCCGACCCCAGCAGCTTCGCCCGCCCGAACAAGGGGTTATTGACGCCCACACGCACCCGGTAGCGGTACTCCGCCCCGGGCGTCACCTCGAGGTCGTGCGTCCACACCCGGGCCTCCTCCTGCCCAAGCAGGCCCTCGCCCCGAGCCGTGCCCCCCACCGACCGACCACCCCGGCCCGGCGACGGGTCGTAGGGCCGGGCTCCCGTGGGCGAAGCCCCGGGGTCGTAGCGGCCGGGCGTCACCGGGTTGAAGCCGGGGTTGTACCCCGTCTGCCCGCCCGCACCGGGGCGCCGACGCCCCGCCTGGTCGTCCTCGCCCAGATCCAACGCCGCGAGCTGCTCCTCGAGCTCGACGATCTCGGCCTGCAAACGCTCAATCGAACGCTCCATCCGCGACGGCTGATCCCGCGGCGTCGCCGGCGGGTTCTGACCGCCCGGCTGGTTCCCGCGCCCCGGAACCCCGCCCGGAGGCGGCGTCGTCGGGCGCGGCGTCGTGGTCTGCCGACCGGGCTGGCCCCGACCCTGCAGGTCCGCGATCCGCTCTTCCCGGCTCGCGATCTCCTCACGGATCCGCTCCGCCTCTTCGCGTGCCAGGATCCGGTCGTTCCGCTCGCCCATCCGGCTCGGCGGCACCCAAGGCAGACCTGCGATCGTCCGCAGGTACGCCGGCTGGGCCGTGAGCCAGGGCTCCGTCCGGGCCAGCGACACCATCTCCGTCAGGTCCGCCGGCGTCATCTCGCCGCCCGCACCCGCGGACTGGCCCGCCGACTGACCCGCACCCGGCCGCTGCTCACGCAAACGCGACTGCATCGTCGGCACCCAGCTCGGCTTGCCCACATTCTCAGCAGGGCCCCAGCTCCCGTCGGCCTGACGCCGCTGACGCTGCGCCTGCACCTCCAGCACCTCGATCCCCGCCGACCACCACCCGCGCGGGATCGGCCGTCGGCCCTCGGGGGCCTCGCGCAGCGCCGCGAGCAACGGGCCAACCGGCACCGCCGCCTCGATCGACACGCCGGGCGTGTCGTAAGGCTGCTGGCTCGGCACGAACCGCGCCACCTCCGGGTGCTCCTGCACGAAGTACGGGTCCACGGTCCCCCAGTACCCCGCCGCCAGCGCCGCCGCCGGCTCGGGCACCGCGAGCGCCATCACCGGCCCGCCCTGGTTCCCCACATCGCCGATGTCGAACTCCACGCCGCGCCCCAAGGGAGCCGCCGCGTAGGCACGGCCGAGCACCGGCTCGTCCAGCCCCGCCTCCAGCTTCTCCGCCAGCGCCGGCGTCTCAAAGGTCGGAAGCACCGGGTTCGGGTCCTGCACCTGCCCGAGCACACGCCCGGCCTCGGCGTCCAGCGTCGTCAGCACCGCCTCCGGCCCGACCGACCGACCCGGCGCGACCTCCACCTGGTTCGGCGTCAGGACGAACTGCGTCGCCACCGCCGCCAGGAACACCAGCGCGACCACACCCAGCACGATCCGCTCAACATGCTGCTCCAGCGGGTTGATGCCCTTGAGCTTCATCGCGCGACCCCCTTCTCAACCCCGTTCCCAACAGGACTCACACACACAACACGCATCGAAAGACCCAATCGCTCAACTCGCATCACGGCTGGGCCTCCTCGTCGGCAAACCCGTCCTCGCCCTCGCCCTCCTCAACGGGAGGCTCCGGCATCACCACGCCCAAGGCGTCCCGCACCGCGGGAGGCATCGCGTCCCGCGTCCACTGGCGAAGCCACGCCGACTCCACCTCGAGCGTCACGCGGACCACATGCTCCGGCCCGTAGAAGTACCCCTCCGACAGGTCCGCCCACACATCGACAGGCGTCGCCGTCATCCCGGTCACCGTCATGAAGTTCGTCGCCGAGATCGCGCTGATGACCTCGGGCAGACGCTCCGAAGCCACCACCACAGTCATCACCGCCCGACGGATGTCGTACACGGGGCTCTCCGCTGCGGCACGACCCGTGTGCGTCTGCGCCGTCGGCCCCGTCGCGACCGCGCCAGCCGACGCACCGCCGCCACCACGCCCACCGAACTGCGGCGTGCCCCCGCCAAAGTTCTGCCCCGCCTGGTTCCCGGGCTGGTACCCGCCCGTGAACTGGGAGCTGCTGCCGTACGGGTCATTGAACCCGCCGCCACCGCCGCCCCCGTACGGATCCTCCTCCTCGACATCAGCCGCCGCCATCGCCTTCGCGAACGGCACCAGCCGGATCGACTCGATCCGCTTCACCGCGCTCCGCGGAATCTCCGTCAGCAGCCCGCCGGCCTCCGTGTTCGCCCGCGCGACCGCGGCAAGCAAGTCCTGCACGAACCAGTAGTCCGTCTGCATCGCGAACGCCTGCGCCAGCGTCGGACGCGTCTGCGGAACCTCGTTCGGGATCACCGCGGGCAGCCCCGACTGGTTCACCGCAGCCCGGGGACCCGTCACCGCGTCACGCAGCACATCGATCGAGCCGTACACCGAGATCTCATCCGCCCGCTGCCGGTAGAACGCGATCCGCTGCGCCCGCATCCCCTCCACCAGCGCCGCCTGGTCCTCCTCGGAAAGCGACGCGCGATCCGTCCCGCCCACCAGCCGGTCCAGCTCACGCTCCTCGTACGCCGCGACCAGCCGCGCAGCATCGACCGGCTCCGGGGGCGTCCCCGCGTTGATCGCATCGAACAGCGACGCGTACACACTCGCCTGATCACCCGACCCGACGAGCTCACGCATCATCCGGTCGATCAGCTCCCGCTCCGTCCGGTCGTCCGCCGCCTCCGGGAACAGCCCCGGCACCAGCACCCCGCGCGCCTCGCCCTTGTTGAAGAGCACCGCACGCGTCACCACCTTCTCGATCTCAGCCTGGCGACGCTCACGCTCCGCGTGGTACGCCCGGCTGATCGCCGCGTTCGGCGGACGCTTGTCGCTCACCGCCTGCTCGCCCGGAGCGATCGGCGGCAGCGTGTAAGTCACCGAGCTCGCACCATCGAGCTTCCGCTTCTCCGTCGAGTACGACTCCTCGGCCGCCGCCTTGATCTTCTGATTCCAGAACATGCTCCCGACGAACCCCGCCGGCGGCAGCAACAGAATCAGCGCCCCGAACACCACGATCAGGATGTGCGTCTTGATCCAACCCAGAACTGAACTCACGAGTCACCTCCCTCACCCGCGCCAAGATCAAGCGCAAACCGAACCGTGAACCGGTAAGTCGCCGGCGGACCGTCCGGCTCCGCAGGGGGCGCAAACGCCGCCACCTGCTCCATCCGACGGATCAACTGGTCATCGCTCACCGTCCCACCCGCCGCCGTCACCTGGCCACCAGGAGGCGAGTAATTCCCGCCGCCAGGACGCGGGTTGTACCCAGGCTGCTGGCCCTGCCAACCGCCCGTCGTCCGCCCGCCCGGCTGGTTCCACTGCCCTGCACCAGCCCCGGTTTGGCCCGCCTGCAACGACTCCGAAGTAATCGCGTTCTCCGGAACCTCGATCGTGTACGGCACGCCCGCACGCGTCGCGTTCTCCGAAAGCCAACGCTCGAGCGAACGACCCATGAACCGCGTCGCCTCCGGGTGCGGCGTCGTGACGACCATCGTCACCTCGATCTTCCCGCCCCCCGCGCCGCCGGCGTCACCACCCCCGAAGTCATCCTGACCAAAGCTCTGGCTCTGCGGCCGATTCCGCGACGCCCCCGTCTGCGGGAAGGTCGACGGCTGACCCGCCGCCACAAACGGCGCCGCCAGCGACTCCAGCTCAAACGCCGGCACACCCGCCGGCAACGACTCGTTCGCACGAGCCACGGCCTGCGCATCCGCGAACATCGAGTTCAGATCCGCCGCCAGGTTCGCGTACACCCCGCGACCATCCAAGAGCGCCACGATGTCCGCCGCCGCCGTATCGCCCTGCGCGTTCCCCGTCACGCCGAGCGCCTCGGCCTCGCGCGAAAGATTCCCCGCCTCGCGCACCACGCGGTCGATGTTCGCGGGCCGCTCCGACCCCGCCACCGCCGTCTGATCGAGCAACGGACGGATGAACATCGCCGCCCCCGCCGCCGCCGCAAGGCCCGCAGCCACGCCGAACCACACGCGCTTCCGCCGCCACATCGCCTCGCGAACCACCTTTACAGGCATCAGGTTCGCGTTCAAAGTCCCGAACCCGAGACCCTGCAACGCCAGCCCGTACGCCGTCGCCAGGTTCCCGATCGCCCCCGTGAACTCCGCCTCCCGCGGCCCCTCCGCGTTGATCTTCTTGAACTGCTCCAGCCGGTACACATCCATCTGCAGCTGCTGCCGCAGGTACCGACGCAGACCCGGAAGCTGGAAGGTCGACCCCAGCCCGATCACACGCTTCAGGTCCGCCCCCGCGTGCACGCTCTGGTAGAATCCGATCGACCGCTGGATCTCCTGCACAAGGTCAGTGAAGATCGGCCGCATCGCCTGGAACACATGCCGCGCGTGCTTGCTGTTCTCCGCCTCACGCTTCAGCCGCTCCGCCTTCGGGTAGCTCAGCTTGAAGCCCGACACCAAGGCGTCCGTGAACTGATGCCCGCCGATCGGGAAGGTCCGCACCCACACCCGCCCCGCGTCCGCGATCACGATGTCCGTCGCCGTCGTCCCGATATCAACGATGATCGTCCCGGGCGTGTCCTCCGTGAACTCGAGGTCGTACGCGAGCGCGTTGTACGCCGACACCGGGCTCAGCGTCGCGATGTCCGGCGTCAGCCCCACATCACCAAGAAGCTGCAGCTTCTCCATGATCCGGGGACGCGTGATCGCGAAGATCCCCACCTCCACATCAGGAGAGTCCGGGCTCACAAAGGTCTGGTAGTCCCACTCCACATCATCAAGCGGGAACGGGATCTGCTGCACCGCCTCGAACTTCACGATGTCCGGAACCTTCTTCGGCTCCACCGGAGGCAGCTTCGCAAACCGGGCGAAGCTCTGATGCCCCGGCACACTGATCGCAAGCGAAGCCCCGCTCAGGTCCTTCTGGCTCACCAGGGTGCCGAGGCTCACGCGCAGCGCGTCCTCCTGGTCAAGGTCCGGCGTCGACAGCACCTTGGGGTGGTTCACCACCGCAAAGTCCGTCACCGCCACCCGCTCCCCGTCGAGCTCGAGCTTCAGCGCCTTGATGCCGCCGGCGCCAATCTCCACTCCCCAGCACGCGTTCGATGAGGCCATCGCCGTCCCTTCTGCTGCAACACACCAACGCCGGGCCGCTTCCAAAGACGCCCCGGACCCATTTCATATCCGATCCCGCCCCCCCACGGCTCCCTCATCCCCCACCGAGTGACACCCCCGTGACGCTCCAGCCCAGCGTTTACCCCGGCACCCCCCGAAGGATCAGTCGCGTTCCCAGAAAACGATCGACCCCCAAGGAGCGAGCCGCCCCGCCCCCGGGGCGCTCCCCACAACACCCCCGGGTCCCACGGAACCACCACAAAGCGACCGCCCCAAGACCGGCACATGTACGGTCTAGGGTGCCGCTAACCCGGCTCTACAGGTCAGAGTGAACCAGACCCAACCAAGGTGCCCCAATCCGCCGCGAAGCGGATCTTTACACCATCACCATCGCCGCGTGGCTCACCAGCGCCATCCCCTGCTGGTCCATCGCCCCCATGTAGTTCAGGAGCTTCACCTCGCCAGGCTCGACCACCTTCAGGGTCGCCGCCAGGTTCCCCACCGAGCACCACCGCGTCGGGTTCTGCTGCCACGCCATCGCGCTCACCAGGTCATCGGGCCGGTTCTCAAGCACATGCGTCAGCATCTCCCGGTCATGGCTCGACACACGGTCCCGCGCCGACTGCGCCTCCTCGGTGTCCCCCGCCATCGGCTGCTGATCCCCGAAAGCCGGGCCCACATGGCTCAGGTCCGCCGAACTGATCACCAGCGTCTTCCCGCCCAGCTCCGCCAGCGCCGCCTTCAGCGCCTCGACGAAAGGCTCAAACGCCAGCCCGTTCCCGTCGTAGCTCTCGCCCGAGTTCACTGCCGGGTCGTGCACCAGCGCCGCGAACACCGGCACATGGCTCCCGTCGTCCTTCGACCCGAGACAGTGCTGGATCCACGGCAGGTGCAGCTCGATCGAGTGCTCCCGCTCGTGGTCATACTTGTTCGCGAGCAGCTTCGCCGCCCCGTCCGCCCCCAGCTTCTCCTTCACCTTCTCCAGGAGCGCCGTATCCAGGGGGCTCGTCCCAATCGGCGTTTCCAGGCTCTTGTCGACCCCGCACACGCCTGTCGAGAACCCGAAGTGGTTCGTCCCCAGGATCACCACCCGGTCCGGCCGGTCCACCACCCGAAGCCGCCCGTACACATGCGCGTAGTTGTGCCAGCCCCGCGGGTAGTCGATATGCGGCGCGACGATCGCCGCAGGAAGCGCATCGAACGACGGGTTGTCCGCATCCTTCAGCGCCGCGTCGATCCACTGGTCCATCTGCGCCCGCAGCTTGTCCGGCCCGAGCGCTTCCTTGTCCTCGTCGCTCGCGTCCTGCCCCTTCTCCGCCATCACCAGCATGTCCGCGAACTGCGCCGTCACGCCGGGCGGCAAGGTCTCCGCCTTGTCGAAGTCCGCCTTCATCTGCTCGTACATCGCGTCAAAGGTCGGCCCCTCCAGCAGCCCCGAGTCATCCAGCTGCGCCACGAACTGCTGCAGGAACTCGACCGTCAGCCCCTTCCCCACGGTCGAAACGATCTCCTCGATCCCCCGCTCGCCCGTCAGGTGAGGCAGCACCAAGGTCACCGCCGGCTGCGTCACCACCACCCGCGAGCTGATCTGCTGCGCGTCCGCCAGCCCCAGCATCTGCATCTGCTGGCCCTGCTGGTTCTGCATCGGCATCGGGAACGCCCGCACCCGCCGGAGCTTCGGACGGGCCTGATGAGGCTTGCTGGGGTCGAACTGCGGCTGCGGCGGGTTCTGGGCCTGATCGGACATGGGACTCCCCGGGCTTTCCTGCATCAAGGCCGGCCCAGCCAAAGCCCCGACCCGGGACCCCGCCGCCGACCGCGAACGCGAGTCTAGGGCCCCAACCCCACCGCGCTCTCCATAAAGAGGACAGCCGCGATCGGCTCCCAGCCCCTCGGCTCCTCCCCACCCCGTGGACTTGACGCGAAACCGGGCTACAGTTGGGGCCGCACTCAGGTAGGCTGCGCTCCGGATGCGCCCAGAAGACGGATGACCGCCATGGCCCTCACCCCCGAGCAGATCGACAACCTCAACCCCGGCCAGACCATCACCTTCAAGGTCGCCGCCGAGCCCACCAACGAGGGCGCCCGCAAGACCATCGCTCGGCTCATGCGCCGCGACCCCGACAACAACCGCGGCCTCCGCAAGGCCCAGCAGCTCCGCCAGAAGCGGATGCACTCCTACATCCGCGGCAACCGCCTCTTCTACAGCCGCGAGGTCCCGGCCCGCGTCGTCCAGCCCCGCCTCGGCCACGAGTGGACCATGAAGTTCACCCCCGAGCTCGGCCCGGACATCAAGAGCGTCTCCCGCTTCGTTGACCTCACCCAGAGCTAAGTCCATGAACAGTAACCATCTCCGTCTCCGCCGCCCGGGCCTGTCCCTCGCGGCGGTGTTATGCTGCGCCCTCTCCCTCGCCGCCTGCGGCCCCGCCGAGGAGCCCGAGGCCGCCCTGCCCGAGGCCCAGCAGGTCTACACCGGCGTCCGGGGCGAGGTCGCCGCCCTGCCCACCGAAGGCCCGGCCGCGCAACCACTTATGATCCACCACGAGGCGATCCCCGACTTCGCCGGCGCCGACGGCCAGGTCCACCAGAACGCCGACGGCACCCCCGGCATGAAGTCCATGACCATGCCCTTCCCCGCGTTCGCCCCGGGCGTCTCGCTCGAGGGGATCGAGGCGGGGGACAAGGTCGCGTTCGAGCTGTCGGTCGCGTGGGAGAACGGGCGGCCGACCTACTGGATTTCGGGGATCGAGGAGCTGCCGGCGGACACCGAGCTCGACTTCGGCGGGCCCATGGCCATGCCGGAGATGCCGGATGCCGAGGACGAGCCGCAGCCGTAAGGCCGGGCCGCGGCGGGTCTTGGCCGCGGGCGGGGAGCGTCGCGAACGGCCCAAAAAAGAACCCGGCACTCAGCTACATAGCCGAGCGCCGAGTCTCGTGGGGGTCTTGGTTGAGCCGGTCGTCGAGACCCGGTGGTGGGCACCGCCGCGTCGCTTCTTCCGACGGTTTCCGATACGCAAACTTCCCCGGGGGGTTGCTCCCGATTGTGACGAAAGTGTTGTTTTGCAGGGCTCGGTGTGCGCACAGCTACGCGCGGCGCGCGCACGGATTGGGTCATTGTGCGCACGACCGCTCGCGGCGTGCGCGCGCGGGCCGCGGGTGTGCGCTCACTTCCGCTTGGTCGGCTGGAGCCCGAGGCGGTCCATGACCTGCTTGAGATCGGACCAGACCTTGGCCCGGTTGTCGTCGGTGTAGGCGCGGAGCAGGTAGGCCGGGTGATAGGTGGGCATCACCGGGATGGGCCCGTCGAGCCCGGGCACCGACCCGAGCCGGCCGGGCGGCGGGAACTCGGTCCATTCGCCGCGGATCTTGCCGAGGGCCTCGGCGGTATCGAGCAGGCACTGGGCCGCGGGCTTCCCGAGGGTGACGAGGATCTCGGGGTTCACGATGGCGATCTGCTCGTAGAGGTACGGGGCGCAGAGGGCCATCTCGTCCATGGTGGGCGTGGCGTTGTTGGGCGGGCGGGTCTTGAGGACATTGGCGATGTAGACCTGCTCTCTGCTCAGGCCCATGGCGTTGATCATCTTGGTGAGCAGCTCGCCGGCGCGGCCGACGAAGGGGCGGCCGGTCTTGTCCTCGTCGGCGCCGGGGGCCTCGCCCACGAACATGAGGCGGGCGCAGGGGTCGCCCTCGCCGAAGACGATCTTGTTGAAGGTCGTGTTGAAGTGCTGGTGAGGTGCGTCGGCCTCGTAGCGGGCGCGGAGGTCGTCGAGGCGGGCCTGGACCTCGGCGGGGTCGCGCTGGTCGCGGGCTGCGTTGGCCGCGGGGGGCGGCGCGGCGCTGGTGGCTTGCGCGGTCGGCGCGGGGCCACGGCGCGCGGGCGCGGTGCCGGCGGGTCGGTACGCGGGGATCGCGTCCGCGCCCAGCATCGCGGCGGTTTCGGCGTGCTGGGCGATGGCGCGGCGCACGCGATCGTTCGCTTGGGGGTCGGACATGCGGTCAGCGTATCCGTCGGGCGATGGGCTGTGGGAGGACGGGCCCGCTTGATCAGGCCTGATCAGGCCTGGTCAGGGCTGATCGGGGTTCGCGTTGTTGATCGCGTCGTTGGCAGCGTCCATCGCGTCGTTGGCCGTGTCCTGGACCTGGTCCGCGGCGTCGTTGGCGGCGTCCTCGAGATCCGCAGGTGTGGGCTGCTCGGCCTCGGGGTCGCCCTGCGTGGAGGGCGGGGGCGTGAGGTCGGCGGGGGCGGGGCCCTGGGTCGCGCCGGGCGCGGGGGCGTTCATGCGGCTGACCTCGGGGAGGAGGACGCCGGCGAAGCCGCCGACGATGAGGCCGATGACGAGACCGGCGGCGAAGGGCTTGAAGCCGCCGGCGGCGGAGGTGGTGGTCTTGGTGTCGGTGGCCATGGTCGTTCCCCGGGGTGGATAGGGGGTAAATGGTTTGTGGGAGAGGATGGTAGCCCGGGAAGGGGGAGGGAGGGATTGGGCACCGGGCCCCGGGCACGGGGCACCGGGGGTCGGGAGTCGGGGGCGGGGAGACCGCGTTGTTACCAACGCGGCTCTGATTGGTGGGGGCGATGGTGGTGGTTGGTGTGACCGACCCGAAGCGCCGCTGCGCGGCGGTTCGGGGCACCGGGGTCGAGGGTCGGTCAGGAGAGGCGGCGCATGCGGCCTACCCATTGGGCGTAGTGGAGGATGGCTTTGGGGCGGGAGCCGGGGGTGGGGCCGGTGTGGGCGGGGTCGCCCTCGGCGGTGTGGTCGCGCCAGTGCCAGTAGGGATGGTTGGTGCCGCGGGTGCGGATGAGCAGGGCGGCGATGACGCAGAGGCCGACGGCGGTGTCGAGGAGTGCGGTCATCGGGTGGGCGGTCACTGGGAGTGGGCGGGCTGGCGGTACCAGTCGGCGGCGCGGGCGACGCCCTCGTCGAAGAGGACGATGGGGGCGTAGCCGAGGAGGTCCCGGGCTCGGGTGAGGTCGGCCTGGGAGTCGCGGACATCGCCCGGGCGCTCGGGCTCGTGGCGCGGCTCGGGTGCTTCGGTGTTGAGGTGGGTGGCCATGGCCTTGGCGAGGTCGAGGATGGTGTGGCGTTCGCCGGCGCCGATGTTGATGACCGCGCCCTCGAGGGGCTCGACGCGGGCGCCGGCGAGGAGGAGCGCGAGGGCGGCGTTGTCGACGAAGGTGAAGTCGCGGGTCTGGAGGCCGTCGCCGTGGATGACGGGGGCCTCGCCCGCGATGAGTTTCTCGGCGAAGCGGGGGACGACGCCGGCGTAGGGGGAGTCGTGCGGCTGGCGTGGGCCGAAGATATTGAAGAAGCGGAGCGAGGCGGTATCGAGGCGGTCGGGCCATGTGGCGGCGAAGGCGGCGCAGAGGTGCTCGCCGGCGAGCTTGCTGGCGGCGTAGGGGGAGCGGGGCCTGGCGGGCATGGACTCGCGCTTGGGGAGTTCTTCGGTGTCGCCGTAGGCGGAGCTGGACGCGGCGTAGACGAGGCGGCGGGCGCGGGCGGCGGTGGCGGCGCGGAGGACGCGCATGGTGCCGGTGGCGTTGACGGCCCAGGTGCGCTCGGGATCGTCGATGGAGCGGGGGACCGAGTTCAGGGCGGCGAGGTGGAAGACGAGCTTGGCGCCTTCGGTGGCGCGGGCGAGGGCGCGGTCCTCGAGGACGGAGCCCCGGACGAAGCGGACGCGCTCGGGGTCGAGATCGATGAGGGGTGCGAGGTGGTCGAGGTTGGCGGTGGAGAGGTCGTCGAGGACGGTGATGACGGAGCCGAGGGCGAAGAGGGCGTCGATGAGGTGGGAGCCGATGAAGCCGGCGCCGCCTGTGACGCAGACGCGGGTGCCTTCGTAGAGGGGTCGGAGGCGGTCGGCCTGTTGGGCGGGGAGTCGCATCTTTGGGATGGTACAGGGGATAGGAGGGCGGGGTGGATCCGAAAGTGGGGAAAGGGCCGGGCTATCGGCGCGGCGGGACGGACCCGCCCTTGGGGGCGGGTCCGCGGCACCGTGCGGCTGGTTTTCGCGGGCTCAGGGGCAGCCGGCTGCGAAGGCGGCGAGGAAGGCGGAGATGTCCGCGAAGGTGAAATCGCCGAAGGGCTGGGCGTAGTCGACGGCGGGGTCGCCGATCTGGAAGAGGGTGAGGAAGACGGAGATGTCGGCGAAGGTGAGCTGGCCGAAGGGAAGGGTGAGGTCGGCGGGGCAGGGGTTGTCGTTGTAGACGAGGGCGGACTCGGCGATGACCTCGGGCTGCTGCGCGAGGCCGCCGACGCGTGCGATGACGGCGAGGGCGCTGACGGACTCGAAGTACTCGACGCGGAAGCGGTGGGCTCCGGCCTGGAGGCCGATCTGCCCCTGGGTGGTGGTGGCGACGGTGTTCTGCCCGTCGGCGTCGACGACGAGGGTGTCGCCGATGAAGAGCCGGCCGCCGTCGTCGACGGTGAGCTCGAAGGTGTAGAGGTCGGGGTTGGGGACGGTGATGAAGCCCTCGAAGACGGCGGCGAAGCGGTCTCTCAGGCCGGAGTCGGCGAGGCGGCCCGCGGTGGAGCCGTAGTTGAGGTTGGGGACGGTGCTCTCGATGGAGGGGGTGAGGGCGTCGAAGTCGGGGAGGATGGTGCCGTTGTAGGGCTCGTAATAGGTGGCGGTGAGGCCGGGGGCGGTGCTGATGGGCAGGCCGTCGGCGGGTCGGAGCGAGGAGGGGTCGAAGGCGGTGGCGGTGACCGGGGCGGTGGAGGTGGCGCCGAGGGGATCCTGGATGGTGTAGGTGAAGGAGTCGGCCCCGATGATGCCGCTGGGCGGGGTGTAGCGGAGGAGGTCGCGGCCGTCGGGGCCTGCGGCGGTGAGGCGCGTGATGGTGCCGCCGGCGGTGGAGACGGGGTCGAAGGAGGAGATCACGATGTCGCGGCCCGCGGTGTGGAAGTCGTTGGCGAGGACATCGAGGTCTGCGGGCGAGGTGGGCTGGACGATGCCGGCCTCGTCGGGGCTGGCGACGGGGGCGTCGTCGGGCCCAACGGAGAAGGTGCCGACGCGTGTGACCCAGCCGGAGGGCGAGGCGTACTGGCCGATGTACCAGAAGGTGGTGTCGTCGATGGGGTCGACGGTGAGGTCGTAGTAGTCGCCCCAGCGTCCGTTGCCGGCCGAAGGGCCGACGAAGACGGTGGTGGGCGGGCCCATGGTGTTCGGCGGGTCGAAGGGGATGCGGCCGGTGACGGCGATGCCGACATTCTGAGAGTTTGAACTGGTGCCGAACATGAGGCCGATGTCGCCGCGGCCGTTCTCGGCGATGGCGGGGAAGAAGGTGTTGGTGTTGTCCGGGCCCGGGACATCGCCCGCCTGGGCGAGTGTGGGCGAGGAGCCTGAGGTGGGCCAGCCGTTGGTGTCGATGTCGTACCAGCGGGCGACATCGCGGTTGTTGGTGCGGACGGAGTGTGTGGCGGTGAGGCCGCCCTCGCGCCAGAAGGCGTTCATGAAGCGGGTGCCGATGGAGTCGATGGAGCCGGAGGGGGTGGGCGAACCGACGGGGCCGCCGTAGCCGGGGACAGGGACATCGGTGCGGGTGAGGTTGGGCGATCCGAGGGGGTCGGTGATGGCGTGGACGCGGACATTGGGCCCGGAGGCGCTGGCGAAGTAGGCGGCGGGGTTGTCGCCGTAGTGATGGGCGATCTGGACGGAGGCGGAGTTGGGGTCGCTCAGGGTGGTGAAGACGACGGGCTGGCCGCTGAGCATCTCGGCCTTGCGGTAGATGCGGAAGCCGGCGCCGCCGAAGCCCGAGTTGTTGAGGCCGAAGAGGTTGCAGGTGATGTAGTAGGCGTCTTCGTCGTATCCGAAGCCGGGGTAGTCCCACCAGAAGGTGTTGGTGCCGTCGGGGCTGAAGACGGCGTTGGTGCGGTACTTGAACCAGACGCCGTTGGGGTCGTTGTCGTCGGAGACGGCGATGGAGATGAAGGCCTGGCCGGCGCCGGTGTAGACCTCGGGGGCGACGACGACGAATCGGTCGGTGTAGTGGTCGTAGAAGACCTTGGGGTCGAAGGTGAAGCTGCCGCCGCCGACGGGCTCGAAGAAGCCGGGGCTGCCGGAGCTGTTGAGGCGGTTGAAGAAGGTGAGGGTGCCGGCGCGGGTGTAGAAGGCGATGTCCTGGTTGACGGTGACGACGACATGGTTAGGCCCGACGGCGAGGGTGGGGTCGGGCGGGACCCAGCCCGATTGGCCCAGGGTGTCGAAGCTGGTGTCGGCGGGGCGGGCGCGGAGCTCCTGGCTGATCGCGCCGGCCATGGGTCCCTCGGCGGCGAGGCGGCTGGCCTCGGTGGGCTGGTCCTTGGGCGAGTGGTGCGGGGGGACGAACCACTTGTTGCGCATGCGCTCGTTGGGGCGTGCGACGGGGCGGGACCAGGGCATGGTCTCGGTGTCGAGGACGACGGGCTCGCTGGTGTACCAGACGCCGGGGCGCTGGGGCGGCTCCTTGACGAACTGGCCCGGGTCGGCGTCGATGGGGCCCATGGGAGCGGCGGCGCGGGGTGTGTCCGCCGAGCGCGTGGCCCTTGCGTTCTCGGACGGTGTTGAGCAGGCGACGAGCGCGAGCGCGGTGGAGGTGAGCGCCGCGGCGGCGGCGAGACGGACAACGGCCGGAGAAATCGACATCGGACCTTGCTCCCCTGCGGATGCTGGGCGAGCGGGCGTGTGCCCGCCTGCGGAGACCCCCCACACGAGCGTTTGCTGCGCGTGCGGCCCCGGCGCGGACGCCGAGGCCGTGGTCACTTTACGGGCAATCGACCAATTGGAGCCCTGTGAACCCTGAAATGTCGGCAAAGGGGGGCACGGCGCGGGGCGAACGCCCTTGTGTTCGGGCGGGTCCGCGTCGTGGTCCTGGGGTCAGGGGCAGCCGGCGCTGAAGCTGGCGAGGAACGCGGTGATGTCCGCGAAGGTGAACTGGCCCCGCGGGTCGGCGAGGTCGGCGGCGGGGGCGGACGAGGTGAACGCGGCGAGGAAGGCGCTGATGTCGGCGAAGGAGAGCTGGCCGAAGGGCTCGGCGAGGTCGGCGGGGCAGGAGCCGCAGGTGTCGAGGAGGGCGTCCCCGTCGGCGTCGAGGGCGCGGTCGATTGTCCGATAAATCAGTCGGGGCGTGATGTTCGAGCCGGGGCAGACGGCGGGGTCGATGTTGGAGGAGTACCGCAGCTCGAGCGGGGCGCCGGCGAGGCGGGCGGCCTCAAGGGCGGTCGCGGGGATCTCGACGCTGGTGTCGCTCATCTGGCAATCGATGAACGAGTCGTCGAAGGCGCGGGCGACGACCTCGCCAAGGAGGACGATCTCGACGAACTCGGAGAAGTGCGAGAGGTCGCCGTCGGCCTCGAAGTCGATGGTGACGGTGGCGCCCGCGTCGGCGACGGGGTCGATGGCGACCTCGGGGAGGGTGTCGAGGGAGAAGAGCGTGGGATCGCCCCCGAGTGGCGAGGCGGTGGGGAACAGGCGGTCGACGATGGGGCGGGTCTGGCACCAGTCGAGGACGCCGTTGTTATCGCAGTCGAGGGCGGGGTCGAGGGCGATCTCGTCGGTGTCGGGCAGGCCGTTGGCGTTGCAGTCCTGGGCGCGCGCGACGCCGGTGGCGAGCATTGCGGACAGGGCGATGGCGGCGCGGGCGTTCATGGTGCTGCTTGTTTCGACGCGCGATCAGGGGCAGCCGGCGTTGAAGGCGGCGAGGAATGCCGTGATATCCGCGAAGGTGAACTGTCCTTGCGGATCGGCGAGGTCGGCGGCGGGATCGGAGGCGTTGAAGGCCGCGAGGAACGCGGTGATGTCCGCGAAGGTCAGCTGGCCGAAGGGCTCGGCGAGGTCGGCGGCGTTGCAGTTCTGCGACTGGGCGTAGAAGATCCGGATGGAGGTGTTACCGGAGTAGCCGGTGACGAGGTCGGGCAGGTTGTCGCCGTTGAGGTCGCCGAAGGCGATCGCGGTGCCGACCTCGGAGGCGTCGTAGGTCCAGCTGGGGGTGGTGCTGAGGACGCCGTTGTCGTTGAGGTAGATGTGGGCGCGGCCGTCGGAGAAATGGATCTCGGCGACATCCTGGTCGCCGTCGCCGTCGACATCGAAGGTCTTGAAGTCCTGCGGGCCTGCGAAGGGCGGATTCGCGGCCCAGGACTGGGTGAAGACGCCGTTGTCCTGGGTGTAGAGGCGGGAGGGGTCGCCGCCGACGAGGAAGTCGAGCTGTCCGTCGCCGTCGATATCGGCGAAGGCGGAGCCGCGGTCGGTCTCATCGAGGAGATCGGGGTCATCGAGGATGGTGTTGGTCTCGAAATACGGCGGCTCGGTCGGGAGCCCGCCCACGGTCTCGTAGATGGCGGACTCGAAGTTGACCCACTTGGAGACGCCGATGTCCATGTCGCCGTCGCCGTCGAAGTCTCCGGCGGAGGCGCCGCCCTGGATGCTGGCCTCGTTGCTCTGCCAGCTCGGGACGGTGGCGAGGCCGGAGCCGAGGTTTCGGTAGAGGGCCATGGGGCGGAAGGGGTCGGGGCTGAGGCCCTGGTTGGTCGTGAAGACATCGAGGTCGTCGTCGTTGTCGATGTCGACGATGACGGCGGAGGTGCCCCAACCGCGGGTGCCCCAGGTGGAGACCCAGCTCGCGGTCGTCGGCAGCCCGCTGGCGGAGCCGTAGTAGACGCGGAGGTGATCGGCGCGGATGCCGCCGCCGTGAACGGTGACCATGTCAAGGCGTCCGTCGCCGTTGATGTCGCCGAGCTGCACATCGCCGGCGTGGGTGGCAAGGGTGGTGAGGTAGCTGGGGGTGGTCTCGATGCCGTTGGGCCCGCCGAAGTAGACCTGATCCTGGAACTGGTCGTAGGGCGGGAAGCTCTGCGAGGTGTAGCAGACGGCGGCGATGTCGTTGAAGCCGTCGCCGTTGAGGTCGCCGATGGCGAGGCCGCCGATCTGGCGGCGGAGGGCGATCGAGACATCGGGCTGCGTGGGGTAGGGCACGGCGGACTCGATGGCCCAGCCGGTGTTGTCGGTGAAGGAGGGGACAACCTCGACGGTCTGGTGGCCGTCGGGGGAGACCTCGACGACGGGCTGCTCGGCGGCGGTGGCCAGACCGGAGACGGCAACGACAGCGAACGCGGAACGCAGCGGCATGATGATCTTCCTCCTCGACCTCGGGAATCCCTTCGCCCAGACTACGGGAAGGGGGCCGAACGAACAACGCCCGCGCGGGAAAAGCCGCGCGGGCGCCGTGAGGGGGGAGTTCAGGGGTGTTGAGGGGCGATTCCGCCGGGCCCGGCTCAGGGGCAGCCGGCGCTGAACGCGGCCAGAAAGGCGGAGATATCCGCGAAGGTCCACTGCCCGGCCGGTGCGGCGAGATCGGCGGCGGGGTCCTGGCCGGTGAACGCCGCGAGGAAGGCCGAGATATCCGCGAAGGTCAGCTGGCCGAAGGGGGCCGCGAGGTCGGCGGGGTTGCAGCCGGTGTCGGCCGTGCCCGCCGCGAAGGCGTAGAGGAAGGAACCGTCGATGAAGCCGCTGAAGACCGAGGAGCCGACATAGACGGACGAGCCGTCGGGCGAGAAGACAGCGCGTCCGCTGGGGTAGACGGTGCCGACCTCGGGCAGGGTGAGCGGGGTGTTCCAGACGCTGCTGCCGTCGGCGGTGTCGAAGGCCTCGATGCGGCCCGAGACGCCGTTCTGCTGGCCGATGCAGACGAGGAGCGAGCCGTCGGGGCTGACGGTGGGCTGCTCGCGGACGGGGGTGTCGTCGAAGATCTGCCAGAGCTCGGTGCCGCTCGGGCTGACGGCACCGATGAACTGCAGGTCCCAAGCGAGGTAGATGGTGCCGTCGGGCCCGACGGCGGGGGCGGTGGCCTGGGCGGCGATGCGCGGGTCGTAGGTCCACGCGACGGAGCCGTCGGCGTCGAAGGCTCGCATGCCCCAGGCGGCGCTGCCCCAGCCGAATGCGGTCATGTAGAACCGGCCGGCGTCGTAGTCGGACTCGACCTGGAGCTGCAGGTGCTGCATGAACGGGGCGTTGATGGCGCTGACGGGGTTGGCCCACTGCTGGTTGCCGGAGTCGGTCTCGAAGACGAAGAGCCGGCCGTTGGTGTTCTGATCAGAATGGAAACCGAGCAGGTCGCGGGACCCGTCGCGGACGAAGCGGATCGCGCCGCCGACGGTGTTCTCCTCGAAGAGGTCGGGGGTGCCCCGGGCGGTCCAGTCGATCGTGCCGGCGGCGTCGATGCGGATGACCTGCTCATCGGCGGTCGGCCCGCTCTGGGCGGCGTAGGCGTGTCCGTCGGGCCCGATGGTCGGGCCGGCGAACCAGGAGATCGAGTCGGTGAAGGTGCGGACCCATTTGAACGAGCCGTCGGCGTCGTACGCGACGAGCTCGGTCTCCGCGCCGAGTGGGTTCACGGCGACGAGGACGGTGCCGTCGGCGAAGACGGCGACGGGCCCCTCGTCGGCGGCGCCGATCTGGCCGCGGAGTGCGTCGACGGTCCACTTCTCGGTGCCGTCGGGGTTGATGGCGTAGAGGTTGCCCAGGTAATCGCTGGCGTAGATGGTGCCGTCGGGGGCGACGGTGACCTCGTTGCTGAGGTAGTCCGCGGCGATGGGGTAGCGCCACAGGAGATCGCCGGGGTTGGCGGCGAGGGCGTTGGCGGCGGCGGCGAGGGCGAGGGCGGCGGGCTTGGCGTGGGCGGGCATGGGGCGTCCTCCGGCACGGGGCGGTGCACAGCTGAGTTCCGTGGCGGTAGCGGGCGAATGGCCACCCCGCCACCGCGAAGGAGAGCGGTCATCGCGCAACGGATACGCCGACCGGCTCAAAAACCTGGCCGGCTCACGGGCAGCCGGCGCTGAACGCGGCCAGGAAGGCGGAGATATCCGCGAAGGTCCACTGCCCGGCGGGCGCGGCGAGGTCGGCGGCGGGGTCCTGGCCCGTGAAGGCGGCGAGGAAGGCCGAGATATCCGCGAAGGTCAGCTGGCCGAAGGGGGCCGCGAGGTCGGCGGGGTTGCAGCCGGCGGCGGCGATGGTCGCGACGACCGGGACGCGGACGGTCGGGCGGGCGTCGTCGTTGGAGACGATGTCGACGAAGGTGCTGACCGGGCCGACGCCGAACGCGCCGGCGTCGAGCGTGAAGGAGAAGCTCGGCAGGGCGCCGCCCGCGGCGTCGGTGAAGAAGCCGGAGGGAGCGTCCACGCCCGGGCCCGGCGTGAAGAGGAACTGCGTCTCCTCGATGCCGGCGCCCCACTTGGTGGTGTCGCCGGCGCTGCCGACGGTGAGGTCGAAATCGACCTGCGCGGTGGGCGTGATGGTGCCGAGATCGACCGGCGTGTCGACCGCGAAGAGCTTGGCGGGCACGCGGAGGTCGAGGTAGAGCGGGATGTGCCCGGTGTTGCCGGCGGTGGTGATGAGCGCCTGCGCGATGGCGGGCGAGACATGCTGGTTGCCGACGGTGCGGAGGACGGTGTTGTAGGTGGTGCCGTCGTTGCCCCAGGCGCGGTAGGAGTGGTTCGGGTCGTCCCAGCGGGAGAGGTTCCATGGGGTGGAGAAGTCGCCGATGTAGTCGAGCCCGACGCCGTCGACCATGCTCTGGGCGAGCAGGATGATGTCGTAGCGGTCGTCCATCTGGCCGGCCGGATCCTGCGTGTGGATCATGCGGAAGGTTGAGTTGTTCTGCCACGACCCGGGGGCCGTGATGGGATCGACGAAGGGGCCGGAGTTGTACGGCGCGCCGACGAGCGCGACGAAGCTAGCCTGCGACGAGCTCTGCGTGTTGAAGTCTCCGCCCAGCACGAAGTGACGCTCGGCGGGGAGGTTCGCAAGATCCGCCACGATGCGCTGCGCCTCGATGAGCCGGCGGTTCTGGTCGCTCGAACTGTTGCCGGCCTTCATGTGCGTGGAGTAGAAGGCGATGGTCGCCGACTCGGTGCTGTACGCCTTGAGCCGCATGTCGTAGCGGACGATGTTGCGGGGGTTGGTCGAGCTCGAGCCCGGGGCGACCAGGGTGGAATCGAGCAGGTCGAGCGTGCTGGACCGGTAGACGAGCGCGGTGTTGATCGAGCCGTTCACGAACATCGGGGCGCCGACCCAGTCACCGGGCGAGCCGACGGCGGTGTTCAGGTGGCCCACGAAGAGGGCGAGGGCGCTCTGCGAGCTGAACTCCTGCAGCAGGAAGACATCGGGCGCGAGCTGGCGGCCCTCGAAGCTCTCGTAGACCGCGGTCTTCACCTCGGTCGCGAAGCCGCCGTTGTAGTTGGTGATGTTCCACGCGGCGACGCGGAGACCATCGGAGGCGAAAGCGGAACCGACCAGACCGGCCGCGGCGGCGGCGCACAGCAACGAACGAATACGCATGATGACCCTCTCCGGTGCCCCCGTATGGACTCGATCTCTCGGCGGCGATGGTAGCGGGGCGCGCGGGGCGTCGCACGGCGTAAACCGTGGCGTTGAGAGGGCATGCGAGCAAAAACGAAACGGGGCCGCTCCTTATCGGAGCGGCCCCGGTGGTTCACTCAGTCCGTCTCACCCCGCGGGGGCGACGGTGGCCGACGGGCTTACGGGCAGCCGGCGGCGAAGGCGTCGAGGAACGCCGAGATATCGGCGAAGGTGAACTGGCCGAAGGGCAGCGCCAGGTCGGCCTTGCGGTCGTTCGCGTTGAACGCGGCGAGGAAGCCGCTGATGTCGGCGAAGGAGAGCTGGCCGAAGGGCTCGGCGAAGTCGGCGGCGTTGCAGGGCCCGCCGGTCGGGGCGCAGAACTGCTCGACGACGCGGATGGCGTCGACGCCGCTCTCGACCACATTGTCCGAACCGTTGTCCTGGGAGACGAAGCGGACGCGGAACTGGTTGGTGAGGGCGACGGCGTCGCCGATGCGGAGCTCGAACTCGGTCCAGCCGCGGGTGTTGCGGTCGGTGAGCACGGTCGTCCAGTTGCCGCCGTTGTTGTCCGAGACCTGGATCTCGAAGTTCTCCGAGCTCGCGGACGAGTAGTGGAAGTACTCGAGCTTGAGGATCGGGTCGGTCGCGCCGCTGAGGTCCATCGTCGGGGAGACGAGGCGTGTGGCGCCGCCGTCGACATCGTCGAAGACCTGGTCCTCGCCGGTGGTCCAGCAGGCGCCGGAGCCGTCGGCGTCGACCCACGGGGCGCCCTTGCCCGCGGTGCCGGGCACGCCGTTGACCCACTGGCCCTGCGTGGCGTTGCCGCCCACGGTCCAGCCGGCGTTGCTCTGGCCGTCCCAGGCGAAGAGCTCGTCCTCGTCGCTCACGAGGACCTCGAACGCGCCGGCGTCACCGAGCAGCGGCCACTGGAAGTTCTGGTTGTTCGCGCCGGTGGCGGTGAAGAAGTACTTCGCCGTCGCGCCGCAGTCGGCGGTGGGAAAGGTGAAGGTGTAGCGGATGCCGTTGACGGAGGTCGGGGCGATGGTCTGGTAGCCCGAGCCGTCGTTGAACCGCATGCGGAGGCTGTTGGCCTGCGGGGGCTGGGCGGTGAAGTCGCGGTCCATCAGGACGACGATGGTGTCGCCGCCGGCGGGCGCGATGCGCTCGGGGCGGCTGTCCTCGCCGCGCTCGGACCAGATCACGCCCGGGCCGGGGCCGGTGGCCATGCCCTGGGCGCTCTCGATCGCGGTGCGGAAGTTGGAGTTGGCGATGGAGGTGCCCTGGTTGCCGCTCGGGTTCAGATCGTTGGTGGTGCAGCCCGCGTGGGTGTGCACACCAATGATGCGGCCGGTGCTGTCATCAACGACGGGCGAGCCCGAGTTGCCGCCCGAGGTGTCGGGGGCGTACCGCAGGGCGGTGCCGCTGTTCGTGACATACGGGCCGGTGTGGGTCTTCTGGGCCAGGTCCCACTCGTTGGGCACCGGGTCGGGCGTGGAGTTGCTGCCGAAGCCGGTGATGCGGATCTGCTGCCCGTTCACGGCCGGGGCGCTCTGCGCGAGCGGCTGGGTGTCCTTGTACCGCTCGGCCGGGGTGAGCCCGGTGTTGGAGTTGGGGAACACGCCGAAGATGCACCAGTCGTTGCCGATGCCGCCGTTGGTGCGGCGGATCGAGCCGCCGTCGACCGAGTACTGGTGCTCGGGCGGGGGCTGGATCCAGCTGCCGCTGCTGCTCGACAGCGGGACCTCGAACTGGGCAACATGGCCGCCGGTCGGGGCGCAGTGACCCGCGGTGCCCATGGCGCTCATGCGGTTGTTGAAGGTCCACATCGTGCAGCCGACGGGAAAGTGGCGGGCCGTGCGGTTATCGACGAGCGGCATGCGCTCGTCCCACGAGCCGCACTGGCTCCGGGGCTCCACGAACTGCACCGGGGCCTGCACACCCGCGATGTCCACGCGGCTCGCCGCCGCGCCGGGCACGGTGTACACATCGATGAACAGCCGGTCGCCGTTGAAGTACGCCGAGGTGTTGTTCCACTGCTGGATCGAGGTGGCGTCGAGGATCTGGTAGTAGCCGTCCTTCGCCGAGGTCACGACGATGTACGCGCCGTCGTTGAGCTGCACCGTCCCGAACTCGAGCCGCAGCCACTCCTTGTCGGGGTAGCGCACCTCGGTCGAGTACACGAGCTGGTGGTTCGAAGCCTGGCTCGGGCTCTCGCCCGCGGCCGTGGCCTGCATGTCCGCCGGAGCCGCGATCGAGCCGCTCTCGATCACATAGTCAAAGCTCTGCCAATCCGGCACCGCCGGGAGGTCGGGGTCCGCCGCGTGAGCGCCGACCGCCAAGCCGCAGACCGCCACGACAGCCGCGGCACCGAATACATTCATCTTCTTCATCGAAATCCCCTTTGCGAAGCACAAGCGAGCGCGGCGCCCGCCGATCTCGACCGACGAACGCCGTCCCCCGGGACCGACCTGCACCGGTCGACCCGCTTAACCCGCACGAGTCCGGACGACAGTGAATCTACTTCAACTTCTGGTCCCACGCCCACCCGACCTGCGGAATCTACCCCCACCCCATATCGGTCACCACGCACCCCCACCTTCGTCGGCCACCCCGGCCGACGCGACGCGTCGCGACCTCGATCCATCCTCTCCGCCAACCGACTCCCTTACCCGTTGGAACAACCGAGAACCGCACCGCCCGCGACCCGCCGCCATGACGACGATCAGGGCATCCGCGGGCGGTGAGCCCACGATAAGACAAGAGGCCATCGGCTCCAAACGAATCCGGCCAACATGGTCAGAAACCCGACGCACAGGCTCCAAACCCCCTGATCGAGGCCCCCCAGCATGAGCGACCCCGTCTCTGTTCGCCGCGTCGGACCCGACTGGGTCCTTCAGACCAGCTTGTGGCTCCCGCGCCCCCGGACCGAGGTCTTCGAGTTCTTCTCGGACGCCCACAACCTCGAAGACATCACCCCCCCCATCCTCCGTTTCGAGGTCCTCACGCCCAAGCCCATCCCCATGAAGGCGGGGGCCCTGATCGACTACAAGCTCAAGGTCCGCGGCCTGCCCATCCGCTGGCGCACCGAGATCGCGATCTGGGAGCCCGAGCACCGCTTCGTCGATACCCAGATCAAGGGTCCCTATGTCCGGTGGTGGCACGAGCACACCTTCGAGGACCACGAAGGCGGCACCCTCTGCAAGGACCGCGTCGAGTACCGCCCCCCCGGCGGACCCCTCGCCCCCATCGTCAACGCCATCGCCGTCGAGCGCGATGTCCGCGGCATCTTCGACTTCCGTCGCAAGAAGCTGCTCGAGCTCTTCCCCGCCCAGGAGCACGCGCCGGAATCGGCCCTCGCCTGACCGCTAGTCCGCCATCATCCCCCGCACCGTCACCCGTATGACCTCGGGCTCGTACAGCGGCCCCCGGTTCATACCCGGGCACCCGCGCGTCGCCCGCTTCCACGCCTCCGGGCTCCGCAGGTTCTCAGGCCAGAAGGGCCAGGTCCGGCACTGCCTCGGCCGATTCCGGTACACCCGGCACAGCGCCTTGCCCGGCCGCGTCTCCCGGTCGAGGAACACGCAGTCCTGCCCGAACTCGGTCGTCCGCTCGTTCAGCGATCGCCCGTTCGGCGTCTCGTGCGTGTACCGCTCGAAGAACCGCGTCACCGTCACGCCCAGGTCCGCGGCCATTGCTTTCGCTTCGTCGGCGGTGAAGAGCACGAACCCCGGCGCCCCCGTGCAGCAGTTGCCGCACTGCGTGCACTCGAACCGCAGCCCCACCTCGCCCGTGTCGGTCGTCCCGGTCGGATCGGGCTTGTCGAACCAATCGCGCCCGCTCACGCCGGCCCCTTCGCCCCCGAGACCGCCCCCAGCCCATCGACGGGCTCGAGCGTGTCCTTCTCGCTCACGACCGCCAGCCCGTTCGCGAGGAGATCGCCCTCGAGCGGCGCCTCGACCCCGATGTGCCGCAGCACGACCAGCGTCTGGTCATCCACCCGGCTCATCACGCCGGTGTGCGCGAACAGCCTCTGGTGGACGGAATCGATCACGCACTCGGGCTCGCCGCTGCAGCCCTTGAGAGCCTCGTCCATGCGGTCGGTGCCGAAGAGCTCGCGCGTCGTGTCCATCGCCTCGGTGATGCCGTCGGTGTACATCACGACGGTGTCCATCGGCTCGAGCCGCGTCGCGACGGGCTCGACATCGAGCTCGTCGATGATGCCGAGGGGCACGCTCGCCGCGCCGTCCAGCTCGAACACGCGGTCGCCGCGCTTGATCCGGGGCGGGTTGTGCCCGCACCGTGCCCAGCTGAAGCGGCCCGTCTCCGGCTCGTAGAGCGCGAAGAACGCGGTGACAAAGCTGCCCTCGAGGTTGCTCTCGCACAGCTTCTTGTTCGCGTACTTCATCACCTGCCCGGGGCAGGGGTCGTTATCGCCGTAGCAGTGCAGGATCGCGCGGAGCATCGCCATCACCGTCGCCGCCGCCGGGCCGTGGCCCGAGACATCCGCGATCAGGATCCCCCACCGCCGCTCGTCGAAGCGGAAGAAGTCGTAGTAATCCCCGCCGGCTTCTTCGCTCGTCAGGTAGCTCGTCGCGAGCCGCGCGCCCTCGATGTGCGGCAGCCGCTGCGGCAGCAGCGACCGCTGGATGCTCGCGATCTGCTCGAGCTGCTGGGTCAGGCGCGTGTTGAGTTCGTCGCTGCGCTGCCGCTCGACGAGGTTCTTCGTCGCCATGCCCAGGAGGTTGCTGTCGAGCAGCGTCTGCGGGAGCTGGTCCACCTTGGGCGGCTCGGGCGTGCGGTAGAACCAGATCGACCAGTTCAGCCCCTCGCCCCCGTCGTAGATCGGGACGGCGACCGCCGAGCGCATCTCCGCCGCGTACTCCCCGAGGTGCGGGTCGTCCGCGATGTCGAGCTGCGTGAAGACCTGCGGGCGGTCGAGCGTCAGGATCTCCCCGATGAACCCGCCGGAGCGCTCCTCCAGCTGCTGCCAGTCCTTCCAGGGATTCGGGATCGGCCCCAGCGAGACCCGGGCGACCCCGCCCTCGATCAGCCGCGTGATCTTGAAGCGGTCGCGGGGCAAACCCCGGCGCGAGGCCGAGACATAGAGGTTCCCCGGGCGCTGCGTCCCGAACCACGAGCCGAAGTGCTTCAGCAGCTGCGGCGGATCGGTAATGGTGCTTCCGACGCGGAAGAGCTCGGTGAGCTCGCCCACTTTGGGGTCGTCTGTAGGGTCGATCCGGCGGAAATGCATCGGTGCATGGTAGGAACTGTGGGGAGGACGCCCCTGTTCCCGATTCCGCAGGCGTTTACGGGCATGAGGTGCCGCCCACGGTGCCACCATCCGCCGCCCCGCGGCGGGTGGTGGGTGGTGGGGGGTGGATGGTGGGTGGTGCCATTTAGCCGCCGTCGCACGCGCGCTCCAGCCGCACCCGCCGCTCACGGGCCTCTTCGAGCAGGCGCTCCACCTCCGCCCGCAGGTCCGCCCGCTTCGCCTCGTCGTCGACCAGGCCCAGGTTCACCCGCACATTCCACGCGGCAGCCGTCGCCGCGGCCTCACCCAGCACCGCCGCGATCGCCAGGTCGCTCGCCAGGTGCGGGTTGGTGATCTCGGGCAGGAGCTCCAGCCGGGCCAGCAGGTCGCCCGCCGCCGCCAACATCGCCATCGGCGCCCCGATCGCGGCGCTCGTCGCCTCCGCGAGGGCGGCCGGCTTGGCGGGGTCGGCGTCGTCCAGCTTCTGAGCCTCCTGCAACGCGGGGAACGCGATCGCGTCCTCCTCAGCCAGCTCCAGCAACAACGCGCGGAGCCGCTCGAACCAAGTCAGGTGCTCGCGGAGCGTCCCCTCGTGCTCGGCGAGACTCTTGCGCCCGATCGAGTAGTTCACCACCATCGACGCCAGCCCGCACGCCACGGCCCCCGCCATCCCCGCCGCCGCCCCACCCCCCGGCGCCGGCTCCTTGGCCGCGAGCTTGGTCAGCAGATCACCAAACGCGAGATCGGTCAGCTTCGTCGTCATGCACAAACCCTAGCCCCGCCCCACTCCTAGCCCCCCCCCACTTCGTCTCTCCGTC
Organism: uncultured Phycisphaeraceae bacterium; assembly: GCA_964615815.1. Lineage (GTDB taxonomy): Bacteria > Planctomycetota > Phycisphaerae > Phycisphaerales > UBA1924 > DAIQNV01. The sequence continues at coordinate 28,169 of CAZTQV010000007.1, forward strand.
TCTCTGTCTCTGCGTCTCTTGCTCTCCTCACAACACATTGTGCTGCACGATGCACCGCAACGCCGCCACCCCGTCCCGCCACCCGATCTTCTTCCCCTCGGCATAAGTCCTGCCCGCGTAGCTCACCGGCACCTCGTAGATGCGCAGGGGCCGCACGCGCCCGTCGCCCGCGGGCAGCCGCATCTTGCTGAGCTTCGCGATGATCTCGGGCTCGATGCCGAAGCGGTCTTCCTTGAGGTCGAGCCGTTGAAGGACATCGGTGCTGAAGGCCTTGGTGCCGCACTCGATGTCGGTCAGGTTCAGGTTGCTCAGCATGTTGCTGAACTCGGTGATGACGCGGTTGGCCACGCTGTGCCAGTAGTACAGCACGCGGTGCGTCTGCCCGATGAAGCGGCTGCCGATGACCGCGTCCGCCCGCCCGTCGAGAATGGGCATCAGCGCCGCCTGGTGGTCCGCCGGGTCGTACTCGAGGTCGGCGTCCTGCACGATCGCGAGGTCGGCGCCCATGTCGACCGCCGCCCGGAAGCCGCGGCGAAGGGCCGAGCCCTTGCCCGCGTTCTCCTTCGCGTACAGGCAGGTCACATCCTCGCGCCCGGCGAGGTGCTCGGCGATCCAGTCCTGCGTGCCGTCGGTCGAGCCGTCGTCGACGAGGACGACATGCCGCGTGCAGGCGAGCCCGCCCGGGCCTTGGGGCCTCGCCGTCGCGTCGAGCCGCGCGATCAGCTTCGGCAGGTGGTCGCGCTCGTTGTACACCGGGATGACGACGGCGACGATCACAGCAGATGCTCCCCCACGCCCGCCTCGATCAGGCGGCGCTGCGGATTCGACAGTCCCCGGGCGAGCGCCTCGCCCCGGCCGACCCATTCAGCATCCTCGAATCGCGCCGCGACCGCCTTCGCCCGACCCTTGCCCACGGGCCCGATCTCCGTCACCTGGAACCGCACATCCCGGTGCGTCGTCGCGAACCGGAACGCCGGCCCGGGCTTCGGCTCGACCCGCGCGGCGTCCGCGATGTCGGCGATCTCGGCGGGCTCGGCGTCGTCGGTCGTCTCGACCGTCGGCAGCTCCCACAGCCCGGCCCAGAGCCCGGTGTCGGGCCGGCGGCGGAGCAGGATCTGGTCGCCGGCGTGGATGTGCATGGTCCAGGCGAACAGGGGTTGCCGCGGGGCCCTGATCTTGGGGCGCGGGATCAAAAGTTGGCGGTTCGTGCGCGCGGCCGCGCACCGCGCGCGCACGGGGCACGCATCGCAGCGCACATTCTTGGGTGTGCAGACGGTCGCGCCGAGCTCCATCAGCGATTCGTTCAACTGTGCAGGGTCATCGGTCGCCGCAACGAGCTCGGCCGCGCAGTCCCAAGCGTGGTCGGCGGCCTCGGTCGACCCGTGGGCATGGTCGACGCCGTCGATCCGCAGCAGGACGCGGGTGATGTTGCCGTCGACGATCGGCTCGGGCCGGCCGAAGACGATCGAGCTGATCGCGCCCGCCGTGTATCGCCCGATCCCGGGGAGGGCGGCCAGCTCGCTGGCGTCGGACGGGACGACGCCGTCGTGGCGCTCGACGATGGCCCTCGCACAGGCGTGCAGGTTGCGTCCTCGCCTGTAGTAGCCCAGGCCCGACCAGTGGGCGAGAACCTGACTTTCGTCGGCCTCGGCGAGGGCCCGGACGGTGGGGAACGCGGCGAGGAAGGGCTCGTACTTCTCGAGGACGCGGCTGACCTGGGTCTGCTGGAGCATGACCTCGGCGACCAACGCGTGGTAAGGGTCTCGGCCGGAAGGAGTTGCGTTCGTCGTCCGGCGGCGCCAGGGCAGGTCGCGGGCGCTCGCGGCGAACCACTCGATCAGGGCGGTCGCCAACTGGCGATCTGCGGCCTTCGGAGATGTCGCGGAACGGGTCGGCACGGGCATCATCTATACACGCACGGGCGAAGCGAGAGGATCGGGGCCGGTAGCATCGCCCCTGGAGGTGATTCGATGCGGATGGGCGCGTGGGTTCTGGCGGCGGTGGCGACGATCCTGCTTGGCTGCGAGATGCCGGGGGGGATCGTGCTGTCGAGTGGGGGGACGCGGACGGGGGGGATCGCGGGGCCGGGGACGGATACGGGAACAGGGAACGGGCCGGGGCGGTCGACGCCCCCGCCGCGTGGGGGTGATTCTGGTGGGGGTGGGGGTGGGGATGCGGGCGAGGGGCCGGTGGGTGGTGTGCAGCGGGTGTGGGCGTGGTTCAACCCGGGGACGAGCTCTGCGAACATCGAGGAGCACCGGGGGATCCGGCTGGACAAGTGGTTCAGTTCGCTGAAGACGGGCGGCTGGGGGGCGTGGATCGCGGAGAGCCTGGCGCCGCGGGGGAATCCGCCGGTGATCCTGCGGGCGCCCTTTGGCGTGAGTTACTGGCGCGATCCCGAGGGTGAGCGGACGAGCGCGTTCCGGTTCGAGGACGCGATCGATGTGCAGACGGACCCGGAGTGGGCGTGGATCGTGAGCGATCCGAACTGGGTGGAGCCGTGGGGGCGGTACCCGGCGCCGGTGATCTTTCATGTCGGGACGGCGGACGATCGGGAGCTGAGCGATCTCGAGATGCAGCTGGGCGTGAAGCCGTTTGTTGAGATCAAGAAGAAGCGGGACGCGATCGGGAATCGGAACCCGGTGTTCGTGACGCTGGATCACAGCGCGTGGTTCGACCGCTCGGGGTCGAGCAAGCCCGGGCCGTGGTCGCCCAGGGTGGCGAAGCAGACGGCGCGGGTGGTGGAGCTGCTGACGGAGGCGGGTATCGGGGTGCTGACCGAGGCGGTGCCGCGCGCGGACTGGCCCTCAGCTGCGTACTGGCAGGAGCACGGGGTGGCGTTTCGGCCGCACCTGGCGGAGCGGACGAAGACGCGGAATCCCGCGGATCTGCGGTCGTTCAGGGGGTTGGTGCTGGCGTGGCTGGTGCCGCAGGACTGGCAGGATTGGCAGGACCTGACGCTGGATCAGCGGATCCGGAGGACGGTGGAGGCGACGGAGCGGTACGGGAATGTGGCGGTGCCGGTGTACATCTTCGAGGACCCGGCGGGGTGGGCGAAGCTGGAGCGCGCGGTAGGGCGGTAGGGGCGGTCGCTGTCGGTTGGTCAACCCGAGCCTTCGCGGCGCTCAGACTCGGCGTCCCGGGGGTGTTGGTGGGTCACGGGGATCGTCGGTGGAACCGCCCGAAGCGCCCTTCGGGCGGTTTGGGGCACAGTTCGGGGCACCGGGGTCAGTGGGTCGTGTCGGCGAGGGTGGCTTCGACGGCCTTCTTGATGCGGGGCCAGGGGGCGTCGGGGGCCTTGTTGACGGTGATGAAGCGGGTGTGGATGAGGAGTGTCTTCACGCCGTCGATCTGGAAGAGGGCGGTGGCGAGGGGGTCGTCGTCGGGGTCGACCTGGGCGGCGTTGAAGTAGGAGCGCGGGACGGGGCCCGGGCTGGGCTCGACCATGCACTTGATGGCGTTGGGGTTGGGGGTGGGCTCGAATCGGGTGATGGTGTATGGCATGAGGGGATCGGGGACTGGCCATCGGCCATCAGGGGGAAGACGCCGAGGAGTTGTAGGGCTGGGATGGGGCTCGGGGGTGGTTGGGTGGTGTGGTAGGCTTGGGTGAGCCGATCAGGTGGGGAAGGCGATGCTTTGGTGTGGTGTCGCGCGCGTGGTTGGCGTTAGAGGAAGGCTGGATTGGGCACGCTCGAGCGCATCCAGGGGCTCGTTGGTCGGTTGGCGACCTATCCGCTGCACGAGGTGCTGCTGGAGCTGGGGATCATCTGGCTGGTGGTCTTCGCGATCGTGCGTTTCATCCAGGGGACGCGGGCGGCGGGGGCGGTGAAGGGGCTGCTGCTGGTGCTGGCGGTGGGGACGGTGGCGGTGCGGTTTCTTGGGGGTGAGCGGTCGTTCGAGCGGGTGGCGTACCTCTATGACCGGTTCCTGGCGCTGGTGGCGATCGGGCTGGTCGTGATCTTCCAGCCGGAGCTTCGGCGGGGGCTGATCCGGCTGGGCGAGGCGCGGCTGTTCCGTCCCAGCCCGAGCGAGGTGGCGGCGCGGGTGGAGGAGATCTCGAACGCGTGCGGGTACCTGAGCAAGGCTCGGTTCGGGGCGATCATCGTGGTGGAGCGGAGCGGGGGGCTGAAGGGCCTCCTCGAGGGCGGGACGGCGATGGACGCGGAGCTCTCGGCGCGGCTGCTGCAGACGATCTTCTTCCCCGGGTCGGCGCTGCACGACCTGGCGGTGGTGGTGCGGGGGCAGCGGATCATGGCGGCGGGCGTGCAGCTTCCCCTGGCGGACCCGGAGGACATGCCGGACCCGGGGCTGGGCAGCCGGCACCGGGCGGCGGTGGGGCTGACGAAGGAGTCGGACGCGCTGGTCGTGGTCGTGAGCGAGGAGACGGGGGCGATCCGGGTGGCCGAGGGCGGGCGGCTGAGCCGGGCGTACACGGGGGACCAGCTGAGCGCGGAGCTGCGGCGTCGGCTGGGTGCGCCCGAGTCGGCGAAGGGCGGGGAGGAGCGGGACGAGATCGACCGGGGCGAGGGGCTGAGCGACGAGGGGTCTCGGGAGGACGCGGCGTGACGAGCCCGGGCGAGACGAAAGACCGGCGGCTGGCGTGGCTGGGGCCCGGGGTGACGCTTCGGACCTTGGGGGTGGTGACGCTGGTGACGGTCCTGACCTGGGTGCTGGCGGAGAGCCAGACGGTGCAGCAGCGGTCGGTCTCGGTCGAGGTGAAATTCGCGGCGGGGGGTGACCAGCGGGCGGTGCGTGTGTCTCCGGACCAGGACCCGGGGGCGCCGCGGTGGACGGGGCTGGTGGAGGTGACGCTCGAGGGGGCGGCGGGGCCGATCGAGAGCGTGCGGCGGGCGCTGCGGTCGGGCGTGACGCTGACGGTGGGGGACGAGCTTTCGGCGGAGCCCGGGGTGCGGGCTGTGGACCTGCGGGAGGCGCTGCGGCTGGATGGGGCGCTCGCGGGGAGCGGGGTGTCGATCCGGGAGGTGGGGCCGCCCCGGGTGACGCTGGAGGTGCGGGCAGTGGAGGACCGGACGGTGCCGGTGCGTGCGGTGCTGCCGGAGGGGAGCGACACGGAGGTGATCGCGGTGGACCCTGCGGTCGTGACGGTGCGGGGGCCGACGACGGCGGTGTTGGAGAGCGGTATTGAGGCGGTGGCGCTGGTGCCGGGCGAGTCGGTGGCGGGTTTGTTGCCCGGGCAGACTGCGGAGCGTGTGCCGGCGGCGGTGCGGGTGCCGGGGCTGGCGGAGGCTTGGGGGGTGCGTGTGACTCCTGAGCGTGTGGCGGTGAGCGTGCGGGCGCGGAGCCGGGTGGAGACGGTGGTGGTGCCGAGTGTGCCGGTGCAGGTGTTGCTGGCGCCTTCGGAGCTGGACCGGTGGTCGATCGAGGTGGCCCCCGAGGACCGGGATATCCGCGATGTGCGCGTGACGGGGCCTGTGGAGCAGGTGGCGCGGGTGGCGAGCGGGGACCTGCGGCTGGTGGCGGTGGTGCGGATCAGCTTTGAGGAGCTGGAGCGTGGGGTGGGCGTAAAGGAGGCGACGCTGACGGGTCTGAACGGGACCCTGCCTGCGGGGCTTCGGGCGGAGGCGGATGATCTTTCGGTGGGGTTGACGGTGGAGGCTCGGGAGGGCGGGGGGTGAGGGGTGGACAGGGGGCGGCTGCCGATCGACCCTGATCTTCGCGGGCGAAGATCGGGCGTCCCGGGGTTGCCTTGCTGGGTTGGGGGTGCGGTTGCGGGGTTGGGCGGCATGACTGGGCGGGGTGAGGCCGCTACCGTAGTGGCCCCGCGCGGTGGGTCGTGATCCGGTGTTGGTGGCCGGTGCGTGTTCGGCGTTGCGGGGGGTTACATGCCAGACCGAGGGAGCCGCGGGCGGTGAGCCCTTTGCGGCGTGTTTGAGGAGCCGACCCGTGAAGATCCGGACCGACGAGATCGCGAGCGTGATTCGTGGTGAGATCGAGCAGTTCGCCAGCGAGCTCGAGGTGAGCGAGGTCGGGCGGGTGGTGGAGGTGGGCGACGGTATCGCCCGCGTGTACGGGCTCTCCAACGCCCTGGCGGGCGAGCTCCTGAGCTTCGAGACCAGTGCGGGCAGCGTGATGGGCCAGGTGATGAACCTGGAGCTCGACACGGTGGGCGCGGTCGTGTACGGCGACTACCTCAGCGTGAAGGAGGGCGATGTCGTCAAGAGCACGGGCCGCCTGCTCGAGGTGCCGGTGGGCGAGGAGATGCTGGGTCGCGTGATCGACCCCCTGGGTCGGCCGATCGATGGCGGGGCCTCGATCGACACGGCGCAGACGCGGAAGGTGGACATCATCGCGCCGGGCATCGCGGACCGCCAGCCGGTGCACGAGCCCCTGCAGACGGGCATCAAGGCGATCGACGCGATGATCCCGGTGGGGCGTGGGCAGCGCGAGCTGATCATCGGTGACCGCAAGACGGGCAAGACCGCGGTCGCGATCGACGCGATCATCAGCCAGAAGCAGTACTGGGGTACTGACGAGGCGGTGGTGTGCGTGTATGTGGCGGTCGGCCAGAAGGAGTCGACGGTTGCGGGCGTGGTGGAGACGCTGAAGAAGAACGGGGCGATGGACTACACGATCGTGGTGAACGCCGCGAGCTCGGACCCGGCGCCGATGCAGTACATCGCTCCGTACTCGGGGTGCACGCTTGGCGAGCACTTCATGTGGAGCGGCCAGGAGCCGGGGAAGAAGCTGAGCAACGGGAAGCCGTATCCGAAGCACGCGTTGCTTGTGTACGACGACCTTTCGAAGCAGGCCGTGGCGTACCGGCAGCTGTCGCTCCTGCTGCGTCGCCCGCCGGGTCGCGAGGCGTACCCGGGCGATGTGTTCTACCTGCACAGCCGCCTGCTGGAGCGCGCGACGAAGCTGAGCAAGGAGAACGGGGCGGGGTCGCTGACGGCGTTGCCGATCATCGAGACGCAGGAAGGCGATGTCTCGGCGTACATCCCGACGAATGTGATCTCGATCACGGACGGGCAGATCTACCTCGAGCCGGACCTCTTCTACAAGGGCGTGCGGCCGGCCATCAATGTGGGTATCTCGGTGTCCCGCGTGGGCGGCAACGCCCAGGTGAAGGCGATGAAGAAGATCGCGGGCTCGCTGCGTCTGGACCTTGCGGCGTTCCGCGAGCTGGAGGCGTTCGCGCAGCTCGGCACGGAGCTTGACCCCGCGACGCAGCGCCAGCTCGACCGCGGGCGTCGCATGGTGGAGCTGCTCAAGCAGCCGCAGTACAAGCCGTACGATGTTGTTGACCAGATCATCTCGATCTACGCGGGCACGAAGGGCTTCCTCGATAAGGTGGCGCTGAACAAGGTGCTCGACTTCGAGGCGGGGATGCTCGACTACTTCCGCACGCAGGCGAAGGCGACGCGTGACGAGTTGGAGCAGAAGAAGGCCCTCGATGATGGCCTGACGGCGAAGATTGAAGAGGGCATCAAGGCGTTTGCGGCGGGGTGGAAGGGCTGAGGCCCGGACGCTGAGCTTGCTTGATCACCAGCGGCCCCGCTTTGGCGGGGCCGCTGTTGTTTTGTGGGCCCTTTCCCAATTGACGCGGACGGGTGATCCACTAGGGTCGACGCGGTGCGATGTGGCGCGTAGAGACTCCGAGAAGCGAGATCACATGCTGAAGAACGAGACCATTGGATGCCGTCCGGCCCTCCTTGCCCTTGCCTTTGCGGGAACGTATGCCAGCGAGGCGTGCGCCCAGACTCTGGCCGATGCCATCGACATCGAGGGGACCGTGACAGGCTCGGTCAATGCATCGGTGACCTACGACGGCGTGACAGCGACCGGCAGCACGACCGCGGTCTGGGATGAGACTGGGCTGATCTCCGGGACAGGTGGTCTCTCTGTCGCTGAGCGCTTGGGACGCGTGTCGGTCAATCGATCGTTTGGAGATCCGGTTCGGAAGCAAACCTTTGCGAACTCAACGGTGACCGCCCGGGCGACACAACGCTTCAATGCGATTATGTCGCACAATTCCTTTGGATCAACACCGGTTTCGGTCGTGTATGACGCGTCGTGGACTTTGACGGCTTCAACGACTGTGCGAATCACCGATTTCGTCATCTCGGATGTCGACCTCACTGATTCGGGCAACTTCCAGTTCACGAATGGATCAGCAATCGGTGTCTCCACGCTTCAGGCCGACGAGGGCGAGACCCGCGGACACCTGAGCGGGCCGCGCGGGCTTTCAATCTCCGATGACGCATCCGGCTTACTGCTCATCCCCGGCGAGTACGCGATGAGTTACAACGCGACGGGATCGGTGTATCTCAGTGGCACGCTTGTCCGGAGCGGTGTAGAGGTCGCCCGGTACGGCGCCGGCGGGGCCGCCAGCATCTTGCTCACGGCCTTCGCGGCCGTGCCGGCCGCGTACGACCTCAACGGGGACAGCGCGTTCACCATTGATGACCTGCGGATGTGGCGCGAGCAAAGCTCGAGCGGCGATGCCGTCTACGACACGCTCGATGACGGCTCGATCGGGGATGAGGATCGTGCCGAACTTTTCCGCGCGTTGTCGTTCTCCGACCCGACGGCGATCGAGGACTGTGACGGGAACGGGCGGCACGATCCCTTCGAGATCGCCTATGACGGCGTGACACCCCCGTGCGCGAGTCCGTGCCCGGCGGATCTTGCCGAGCCGTTCGGGCAACTGACTTTCGCGGACATCACGGCATTCCTCGGCGCGTTCACGAATCAGGACGGGCCAGCCGACCTCGCCGACCCGTTCGGGCAGTTCACCTTCGCCGACATCACCGCCTTCCTCACGGCATTCGCGGCGGGGTGTCCCTAGACATCCTGGGCCTTTGGGCTGAACTGGCGGCCCCGCTTCGGCGGGGCCGCTGTTGTTTTTCCTATCGGGCTGAGACAGTTTCCTGGTGATCTTTGGTCCGCTACCGGCTACCTTGGTGTCGATTCTCTGTGGGGTTCTGCGAGGGACCATCGATGCTGAGAGTGATGCTTGGGTGTGCAGCGGCCCTGCTTGGCTCGACCTTTGACGCGGGCGCCGATGTCATCCGTGTGCCGGCGGACGAGCCGACGCTTCAGGCGGCGCTGGGTGTCGCGAGTGCCGGCGACGAGATTGTCATCGCGGCCGGGGATCACTTTATCGGCCCGGGGATGCGCATCGATGCGGACGACATCGTCATCCGCGGCGAGACCGGCGACCCCGCGGATGTTTGGATCTTCGGTGGCCCGAGCTTCGTCCAGCCGTTCGTGACGAATGGCCAGAGCGGCCTCACCTTCCGCGACCTGACCTTCACCGAGTTCAACGGTCTTGGCTCCTTCGCGAACGGGACCGTCGTGTTCAGCAATTGCGTGTTCGTCGGCAATCCCTGTCGATCGAGCGGGAGCCTGATCTCGGCGACGCAGCTGGATCTCACGATCGAGGACTGCGGGTTCTACGAGAACACTGGTATGTTGACCAGCGCTCGCGGGACACTGAGTATTTCCGCGGGATCCCTTACGGTTCGCCGGTCGGTCTTTCGGGATAATTCCTTTGAGACGACGGATTCGTTTGTTCGATCCGGCGGCGGGGCGATTCGCGCGGGCATCCTCTCCGGTGTCGGCTCGAGTGTCCTTGCCGAGGATTGCGTGTTCGAGTCGAACGCCGCGGATGTTGGCGGCGCGATCGCGGTTTACGCGTCGGCGGCCACGGTGCGGCGGTGTCGGTTCGTGGGCAACCGCTCGTCGCTCGGCGGGAGCGTGTATGTGTTCACGCCGCCGCTCGAGCCGAACAGGGCGTTCGTTTCGATCTCGGACTCGGAGTTCAGTGGAAACACCGCGGAACTGCGGCCGAACGGCTCGAACGGGCACGGCGGGGCGGCCTACTCGGTGAACGGTGGACAGGTCACGCTTGCCAATGTGACCATGTGGTCCAACGCGGCGGCTGTGAGCGGTCACGCGGTGTGGTCGAGTGCACCGGACACGGTTGACATACGGAACAGTCTCGCGGCGGGCGTTCCCGAGCAAACCTTCACTGTGCCCGGGGGCCCATCGCTCGAGGCGGTGCTGGTCGGCACGACTGCGGCGTCGGTCGGTATCACGAACCCGGATGGCCCGGACGGCATGGCGGGCACGGCGGACGACGACCTTTCGCTTCTTGCGGGCTCGCCGGCGATCGACGCGGGCAACAACGGAGTTGTCGATCCCGGGTCGATGCTCGACATCGCCGGGCGACCGCGGTTCCGCGATGACCCTGCGACCGCCGACACGGGCACGGGCCCGGCCCCGATCGTGGACCTTGGCGCCCACGAGTTTCAACCGGCCTCCACATGCGGGCCCGCGGACCTCGCCGAGCCGCTTGGTCAACTGACCTTCGCGGACATCACGGCGTTCCTCGGCGCGTTCACGAATCAGGACGGGCCCGCGGATCTCGCGGACCCCTTCGGTCAGTTCACCTTCGCGGACATCAACGCCTTCCTCGCGGCGTTCGCGGCGGGGTGCCCCTGAGCGGGGCGTTCGGCTGATGCCATCTTGTTGGCGTCGGCCGGAACTTCGTTCGGTTTGCGTGCAACCCCGTGCACGGGACGCGGTAGACCTCGGGCGTGAAGCGCCGGGGCGATCGTCTCGGCTTTGACCGGACACCACGTTTGGAGAAGGGTGCGCGATGGGTACGCACGGGCTCGGGCGGGCGATGCTCGCGGGTTTGGTGTCAGGCGGTTTGGTCGGGACGGCCGGGGGGTTTCCCTGTCTGGCGTACCCGGTGCTGGGGACGCCCACTGCTGCGGTGCTCGCGGACATCAACGGGGACGGCGCTCTCGATGCGGTGTATGCCAGCAGCTGGCCGAGCACACTGACGGTGGCGCTCGGAGATGGTCGCGGCCGATTTCGCGAGCCGGTGTTCACGCCGTTCGAGACCTTTCTGTTCGATATCGTCGCGGCCGACTTCAACCGGGACGGTCTCGACGACCTGGCGTATCTCGATACGGATTCCACCAACGGCGACGAGCGGATTGGCGTGATGCTCGGCCAGGCCGACGGCACGCTTGCGCCCGCGGGCTGGCGTGGGCTGGGCCAGCGGCCGAATGATCTTCGGGCGATCGATCTTGACGGGGACGGGCGTGACGAACTCGTAATCGCGGTCGACGAGCGGTTCCGCAGCGTACGCGTTGCTCGTGTGGGCCTGGACGGATCGCTGACGACCCCGCTCGCGTACTTCAGCGGCGAGAATGCCGAGGAGGTCGCGGGCGGCGATGTGGATGGGGATGGGGCGATCGACCTCGTCTGCGTCAACGAGGACATCGACGCGATGCATGTGCTGCTCGGGGATGGGTCGGGCGGCTTTGAGATCGGGGTGCCGATGCCGGCCGGTCCGCGGCCTGACACGATCGCGGTGGGCGACCTCAACGCCGACGGGTACGCGGATGCTGTCGTGGGGCGGTCCTTCGATCGATCGGTGAGCGTGTATCTCGCCGATGGGACGGGCGGGCTGGTGGAGCAGACGCGGCTGCCGCTCGCTTACCGCCCGACGCGTGTCGCGATCGAGGACTTTGACGCGGACGGTGTGCTGGACATCGCGATTCTGAGCAACGAACTGTGGTTGATCGATTACCTGCGCGGGCTTGGCGACGGCACTTTTGCATCGCCACGGTCGTTCGGGACCGGGCGTGATCCGACCGACTTCGCCTTTGGCGACATCAATGACGACGGCCTGCTCGACGCGCTGATCAGCGACGAGGGAGACCGAAACGCGGTTTCGCGGAATGCGGTGGTGCTCCGCGGCGTTGCGGGAGAGATCTTCGAGTCACCCGATTCGTACAGCTCGACGGTTGGCCTTGCCGAACCCGGTGACCAGTTCATCGTGCGCGGCTACGCGGTGGGCGACATTGATCTGGATGGCTCCATCGATGCCGTGGTGGCGCTCGAGGGGTACCAGAGTCTTCCGGATGTGATCGCGGTGCACTACAACGACGCGTCGGGCGGCCTGAGCGAGCCCGAGTTCGTGGAGATGGGGAACAACCCGACTCACCCTCAGCTCACTGATCTCAACGGGGACGGGCGGCCAGACCTGCTCGCGATCCTTCGTGTCTCGTTCGTGTCTGCGCCGAAGATCGGGATCCGACTCGGGCAGGCGGACGGGTTCGGGCCGCTTTCAGAGCTGCGCATCCTTGGCAGCACGACCGCCGACTACGCGATCGGCGATGTCAGTGGCGACGGGATATCCGACATCGTCGCGGCGGCGACTGAAGAGCAGCTGCAGCGGACGATCAGTGTCTTCGTCGGTCGCGGCGACGGCACATTTGAGGAGCCGGTCGGGTACAGCGGCGGGAACACACCCTTCAGGCTATCGCTCGCTGATCTCGACTCTGACGGAGATCTCGATATCGCCCAGTGGAACTCGAGCGGGACCGCGATCCTTGTGAACGAGGGTGGGGGCTTCTTTGCCGCGGCCTACACCGTCGCGGATGACACGGTGCTGCTGGGCGTCAACGACATCGATCAGGATGGTGATGTCGACCTGATCGTGTCGCCGTGGCCAAGTTTCGTGTCAACACCGCTGTTCGTCCTCGAGAACGATGGTTCGCTGCGGTTCAGCGTCGGGCCCGAGATCGTGCGGGATCGGCCGATCTCCGAGGTCCGGATCGATGATCTCAACGGGGATCTTCGACCCGACCTGGTGCTCGTGCAACAGAGGGAAGCCGTCACCACGGTGCTGTATGGGCAGGGCGAGGGCCGCTTCGGTGATCGGATCGATATCGCGGGCTCGGGGTTCGATGTGCAGATCGCCGACATGGACGCCGACGGTCTGCCCGACCTTGTGAAGTACCCGCTGATCGGCGGCACCGTCGGGGTATGGCGGAACGAATCGAGCGGCTGCGGTCCGGGCGATCTGGCCCAACCGTTCGGGGGGTTCACCTTTGCGGATGTCACGGCGTTCCTCGTGGCGTTCAGCGGGCAGGACCATGTGGCCGACCTTGCCGAGCCGTTCGGCGCGTTTACTTTCGCGGATCTGAATGCCTTCCTCGCGGCGTTCGCAAGCGGTTGTCCCTAACGACGAGGGGATTCCCTCGGAGTATGGCGTTCGATCGCCGAACGGCGCACGCATGGTCGTTCTCGCTCGCAAAGGGTGAGTGCGACTTCATCGCGTTCGTGTACATTCCGCGTTCTCGTGGGAACGCGGGCCCGGTGCGGGCCCGGTGTTCATACCGGGGCGGATCGGCCGTTCCGGCTACGGATTGGGAGGATTGATGATGACGAAGAAGATGAGTGCGGTGGTCGGCGTGTCGATGGTCGTGGCGGCGGCTGGTCTCGCGCAAGCGCAGTCGTTCTCGAACACGCTCGGGCAGCCGGGATTTACGGGGTCGTATGTCGCGTCGTTCGCGGCGTGGGATGACGGCACAGGCGAGGCGCTGTACGCCACGGGCTCGTTCACGGTGCCGAATGTTGCGGGTACGCAGAACCTCGCGAAGTGGAACGGATCGAGCTGGGAGTCGGTCGGCGGCGGGCTGATCGATCAGTACTCGAACTCGATCACCGTCTTCCAGGGCGACCTGATCGCCGGCGGGTACTTCAACTCCGCGGGCGGCGTGGCCGGCACGGAGAAGCTCGCACGCTTCGACGGCGTGGAGTGGAACTCGATGGACGCGCAGTCCGCGAGCTTCCTCAACTCGATCTGGGACCTCGTCGTCTGGGACGACGGCGTGACGGGCGAGCAGCTCTACATCGCGGGCAACTACCTCGACCTGAACGGACAGGCCGCCCTTGACCACATCGCCAAGTGGGACGGCACGACCTACACGGGCGTCGGCGGGACGATCGGTGGCGCCGTTCCCCTGATCGTGCTCGACCTGCAGGTCGCGGACCTCGGCGACGGCGAGAAGCTCTACGCCGGCGGTCGCTTCCTAAACATCGGCGGCGTGGCGGCGAACAACATCGCCGTGTGGGACGGGACATCCTGGGCGCCGCTCCAGGGCGGCCTTACGCAGCCGAGCGGCTTCCCGCAGGTGCTGACGATGACCGTCTTCGACGACGGCTCGGGCCCCGCGCTCTTCGTTGGCGGCACCTTCCAGACGGCCGGCAGCACGCCCGCGGTGCGTGTCGCGAAGTGGGACGGCAGCACCTGGTCGGCCGTGGGCGACGGGTTCGACTCGACCGTTAACCGGCTCGTGACCTTCGACGACGGCTCGGGCGAGGCGCTGTACGCCCTGGGCCGCTTCAACAACTCGGGCAGCACGCCGACCGCCAGGATGGCCAAGTGGAACGGCACGAGCTGGGAGCAGCTGGGCGACGGCGCCGACGGCAACCTCTTCGGCGGCTTCGTCTACGACGCTGGCGAGGGCACGGCGCTGCACATCGGCGGCGGCTTCTCGAACGCCGGCGGGCTGCCCAGCAACCGCGTGGTGTCGTATGTCGCCGACGGCGGGGCGTGCAACGCGGCCGACCTCGCCGAGCCGCTCGGCGAGCTGACCTTCGCCGATATCACCGCGTTCCTCGGCGCGTACAACGGGCAGGACGCCGCGGCCGACCTGGCCGAGCCCTTCGGCTCGTTCACCTTCGCCGATATCACGGCGTTCCTCGCGGCGTTCAACGCCGGCTGCCCGTAAACCCGCGGCGAACGGCGTTCACGCTGTTCAGCGGCTGATCGGACACTTTTTGTTCCTTGCCCGTATCCGAGGGCGGGGGACCGGCCTCTTCTCGTGTGACCGCGAGGAGCGGCGGGTCCCCCGCCCTTTCTCGTTGGCGGCTTATCGAGACCCCGAGACCCGGAACCCAGTCAGAAAGGACCCGCCATGTCCCCCCGCCGCACCACCGCCCTGCTGCTCGCCGCGAGCCTCGCCCCGGCCGCTTTCCCCCGGGACGCGGGCGCCCAGGACGCGTACACGCTGTATGTCGCGCCGCCGGTGTGGAGCAGCACGACCTCCGAGAGCAACTTCTACGGCGTCAACGATTCGGGTGTGGTGCTCGGCATCACCACGCTGCGCGATCAGTTGCCCAATGGCAACTTCACGATCAGGAACATCGCCCTGCAGTGGACCGTCGAGGACGGCTGGCTCGTTGACGGGCCGCGGGGGTACGACGCGATCAACGACGACGGCGACGGGGCGGGGAGCGGGGCCTTCGGCACGGTCTCGTTCACAGATGGCGGCAGCGGCATCATCACTCCGTTCGACGGCGATGTCGCGGTCGCCGTCCTCGCGATCAACGCCTCGGGCGTGGTCGCGGGCTACTCGGTGAAGCAGGGGCAGATCAGCCACGGCGTGCGCCGCGAGGCGCTGCTGTGGACGGCCGAGGGTGGGTCGGTGTCCTTCCGCGATGTGCTGCCCGAGGCGGGCGCCGCACGCGACATCAACGACGCGGGCGAAGTGGTCGGTATCGGGGGGAACGGCCTGTTCGAGGACAACCAGGCGTTCTATTACGATTCAGCAACGAACACCGGCGTTGACCTGCACCCCCTGCTCGTCAGCCCGGGCATGGTGGGTGTCCGCAGCGAGGCCAACGGGATCAACAACGCGGGCCGCGTCGTCGGCTGGCGCGACACCGGCTTCGGCGGCGACCGCCGCGGGTTCATGTGGACAAGTGATGAGGGCGTGACGCTGCTTCCCGCGCCCTTCACCAATCCGCGTGCGATCAACGACGACGGTGTGATCGTCGGCCAGAACTACCGCTACACGCAGGCCGACGGTCTCGTCGACCTGCACACGCTGACCGATGCCGGCGACTTCACCATCGCCATGGCGCAGGCCATCTCCGACACGGGCGTCATCGTCGGCTGGGGCCGGCGGCCCGGCAACCCGCTCGCGACGGCCTTCGCTCTGGTCCCGGTCGCGGGCGGCTGCAACGCGGCCGACATGGCCGAGCCGCTCGGCGGGCTGACCTTCGCCGACATCACCGCGTTCCTCGGCGCGTACAACGGGCAGGACAGCACCGCCGATCTCGCCGAGCCCTTCGGCTCGTTCACCTTCGCGGACATCACCGCGTTCCTCGCGGCGTTTAACGCCGGCTGCCCCTGAGCACCGGCGATCTCGGAACTCACTGGCGGCCCCGCTTCGGCGGGGCCGCTTTCGTAGGTACGAGTGCATCTATCCGACAATTCCTGTAACGATCCTTGATCGCGCCGTGGCTTTCCGCGATGCTCCATCCGACGCCCGGACACGATGGCGGTCCAGAGGCACAAGCGGCAGGGGAGCTTCGTATGCGGCATCACATCGGCGGCGTGGTTATCGGCATACTCAGTACGGCGACGCTCGCGTCCGGGCAGTCGATCGATTTCGAGACCCTGCCCGACGGGACGCCCACCGTCGATCGGCAGTTGATCTCCGATGAGTATGTCGCGGACTTCGGCGTGCGGTTCGATCTCGTCGACCCGGTGACGCTGGCCGTGGTGGGCTCGCCCCAGATCGCGAAGGTGGGTTCGCCGCGGACCGCTTTCAGCGCCTGCGGTGCCGACACGCCCAACCCGGGACAGGGCGTCGGCGAATCGTTCCTCACCGACGACGGGTCCATCGGCAACACCGCGGGGACGCTGCTTGTCACCTATTCCGAGTCGGTGGCACGAGCGGCGGGCGTCATCCTCGACACCGACACCCGCAGCGGTTCGACCTTCGAGCAATGGACGATCGATGCGCTCGACGACTCCATGAGCGTGCTCGACACCGTCGTCATCACGGCACCGGACGGCCCGGACAACTGCAACGGCGGCCAGGGCCCCGGAGATGGTGCGGCGGACTCCTTCATCTTCCAACGCGCCCAGGCCGACATCCGCTACCTCGTGCTTCGATACACCGGGACCGCCGGCTCCATCGGCCTCGCGTTCGATTCGTTCAGCCCAACGAGCATCCCCCCGCCGCCGAGCGCCACGGCCGCGGCCGCGTTCGATGCCCCGTGCTTCGGGGACCCGGTCTCGGTGACGACCGCCTTGCAGGACGGGCTCGCCCCATTCACCTACCAGTGGGAGCGCTCACGCGGTGGGGCGTTCGAGGTCATCGAAGGGGAGTTCGACCCCGAGCTGCTCGCGCCGGCGATCCCCGGGGACTCGTACCGCGCGATCGTCACCGACGCGCTCAGCCGCACGACAACGACCAACGCCGTGACCTTCGGCGCCGTCCGGCCGGTCGATATCGTGGTCTCCGCCGAAGACGCTCCGGGAAGCGGCGTCTTCGCGCCCGTCGCCCCGGATGTCGCACCCTACGAGATCCCCGCCTCCGATTCGATCCTCTTCGGCTGGACAAGCGACGAGCAGTACTACCACGGACCGGAGCCGACGCTCACCCTCGATCGGGCCCACCTCTTCCTGACCGCGGGCATCGGCGGGCAATCGCTCGTCATGGTCTACGACGGCGTCGACGACAACGGGGGAGGGCGGGCGGAGATGAGCCTCGAGTTCTCCAACGCATCGCCCGACTTCACCGCCCGCGACGACCCCACGGGCGACGGCTATCAGGGCGGGGGCACGCCGAACCTCCGCACCCGGCATGTCTGGGACGCACCGAACACCGACGGATGGGCCGTGGGACCGCTCGCCGGCAACTGGTCGGCGACCCTGCGGTTCTCTGACGAGTTCACCGGGACGCCCACGATCGATGGGCTGTCCTCCTGGGCCGTCTACTCCGCCGACGGATCGAGCTACCCGCTCCCCCTCGCCGAGGACCAGGTCGTCCGCATCGACGCACGCTGCGGGTGCCCGGGGGACCTCGCCGCCCCGCTCGGCGAGCTCACCTTCGCCGACATCAGTGCCTTCCTCGCGGCGTTCGCCGGCGGAGAGCCCGGGGCCGACTTCGCCGAGCCCTACGGCTTGCTGACCTTCGCCGATGTCTCGGCGTTCCTCGCGGCGTTCGCGGCCGGCTGCCCGTAGCGCCTCGGCCTCGCCCCGGTCACGGGTCGCCGACGCCGCCGTTCGCCGTGGACGGCACTCTGTCATTTTTTCGCACGAAACCTTGGAAGGGCTGACCTCCTCCGGCGTCGGCTGTCGGTTCTTCCTATGAGGGCCGCTGGGAAGCGTGCACCGGCCGCTCGGGCGGCGCCGCCCAGGCCGGTGCACGCGGGCCCCACCCCGCTTTCCCATGTCCCCAGCGGGCGTCGGCGGACGGCCGATCTCGAGACCCGACCCGTCCACGACGCTCACCCTCTGTCAGGGCCCGCGGCACCCGCCGCGGGCTCTGTTGCTCCGCGGAACGCCGAAGACCGCCCGCGTTCCTCGGACTTTCCCTTTGTTCCGGCCCTGAGAGTCCGGTATCGTGCGGCGGGGCGCCGCCCGACCGGTCGCGGTGCCGCCCGAAGGGACACACCGATGAAGAACGCGACGCGCGTGGCGGGTCTGGGGCTAATTGTGACAGCGGGCTTCGCCCTGGCGACGGTGCAGGCGGGGGCCGAGGAGCCCCTCCGCCGCGTCTGGATCCACTCCGACACGCCCTGGGCCGTCGCGAGCGAGCTCGAGACGATGGGCTTCGACATGCACGGCTGCGGGCAGGCCGTGCAGGGCAAGGTCATCGAGGTCTACGCCTCGGCCGAGCAGGTCGATGATCTCGCCCGCGCCGGCTACGCCCCGCAGGTCATCGAGATCGGCCGCCCGTTCAACGAGATCCAGGCCGCGGCCGACGACGACCCCGAGGTGCCCACGGGCTACCCCGACCTCGCCGCCGTCCTGCAGCGGATGCAGGACCTCGCCCGGGCGAACTCCAGGACCTGCGCGTTGGTCGACCTGACCGCCACCTACGGCACCCCCCCCACCGCGCAGGGCCGTCACCTGTACGCCCTCAAGATCTCGGACAACGCGAGCATGGACGAGGGCGAGCCCGCGGTGCTGGTCGCCGCCTGCCACCACGCACGCGAGATCACCACCCCGCTCATCGCCCTTGAGGCCGCCGAGCGCCTGCTCTCCGGCTACGGCTCCGATCCGATCATCACGCAAGCGATCAACGAGCGCGAGATCTGGATCGCCCCGCTCTGGAACCCCGACGGCTACAACCATGTCTTCACGCAGGACAGCTTCTGGCGCAAGAACCGACGCCCAAACGGCAACGGCACCTTCGGCGTCGACCTCAACCGCAACTATCCATTCGGCTGGGGCCAGTGCGGGGGCAGCACGAGCACTTCTTCGGATATCTACCAGGGGCCATCGGCCGGCAGCGAGCCCGAGACGCAGACCATGCTCGCCTTCCGCGACGACCGCCGCTTCGCGATCGTCGGCGACTTCCACTCCTACGCCAGCGAGGTCCGCTACGGCTACGGCTGCTGGTTCCACCCGTGGGACAACCACTTCCGCACGATCGCCCAGGAGCTCTCCGTCTCCTCGGGCTACTTCGGCGACACGGGCAGCTCCTGCTGCCTGGGCGGCGACATCCACGCACACGCCGCCGAGACCGGCGCCCTGACCTTCCTCTGGGAAACCGGCACCAGCTTCCAGCCCTCCTTCGCCGCGGGCCAGGCCGAGGCCGTCAAGGTCTGGCCCGGCATCCTCGACCTCGTCACGCGTGACCTGCACATCTCTGGCCGCGTCACGGGCCAGGGCGGCCAGCCCGTTGACGCCGACATCGAACTCGTCGGCGTCGGTTTCCAGCACAACGAGCGGCACGGCTCGAGCGTCCGGACCGGGCTCTACCACGCGTTCCCGCCGGCCGGCATGTACACCCTCCGCTTCACCGCAGAGGGATACCTCCCTCGTGAGGAGTCCGTCGCGTACTCGGGCAACGCCGTCGTCCTCGATGTCGCCATGACCCCCGAGTGCCCCGCCGACCTCGCCGCCCCCTTCGGCCAGCTCACCTTCGCCGACATCAGCGCGTTCCTCGCCGCCTTCGCGAGCCAGGACCCCGCCGCCGATCTGGCCGCGCCGCTCGGTTCGTTCACCTTCGCCGATATCACGGCGTTCCTCGGGGCGTTCAACGCCGGCTGCCCGTAGCCGCTGCGACGCGATTCCGCTTTGTAGGACGCCCCCGATCCGGTACGCTCTCCCCTGCTCGAGGAGGGAGTGATCCGTGCACCGAAACCCGTTGTTCTGCGTCATTGCGCTCACCGCGGCCGCCGCGACCGCGGCCCACGCGGGGACCGTCCATGTCCCGGGCGATGCCCCCACGCTGCAGGACGCCCTGAACATCGCCGGCCCCGGCGATGAGATCGTCCTCGCCGCCGGCCAGTACGACGCCAGCGACGGCTTCACCTTCCCGAGCGATGGCGTCGCGATCCGCGGCGCGACGGGCGACGCCGCCGATGTCGTCTTCATCGGTGCCGAGGCGATCGCGCCCTTCACGATGACCGACCGTGCCGGCATGGTGCTCGCCGACCTCTCCATCCTTGAGTGCAACACGGCCGTCCGCCTCGTCTTCAGCGAACTCAGGATCGACAACTGCGTGTTCATGCTCAACGAGAAGCGCACCACCGGTCCCGGCGGCACGATCACCGCCATCGGATCGAGCCTCGTCATCGATGCGTCCCGTTTCGAGGACAACCTCGCCACCCCCGTCAGCGTCACCGGGGCTGTCGCCGTCTTTGGCGGAACCCTCGAGGTCACGCGCTCGACCTTCATCGACAACATCGGCGAGGGCAACCCGACCTCCCCGAGCACCGCCGGCGGCGCCATCGGCGCGGGCGTCGTCCTCGACAATGGCCAGAGCGTCGGCGCCACCGTCACCGTCACCGACTCGGTCTTCATCAACAACGACGCCGACCTCGGCGCCGCTATCGCCGGCATCGACGCCTCGATCACGATCGACCGCTGCCGCTTCCTCGGCAACAACGCAACCCTCGGCGGCGCTGTCTTCATCCGCGACGCCGCCAACATCACAACGGCCACGCCCGCCTCGATGACCGTCACCAACTCCGCCTTCAGCGGCAACCAGGCCCGCCGCGCCAACGGCCTGAACGGCATCGGCGGCGCCGCCGCCAGCTTCGAGGGTGCCACCCTCGCCCTCATCAACACGACTCTCTGGGCCAACACCGCCGAAGCCCTTGCCAGCGGCGCCTACACCACCACCGCGGGCGGCCTCACCGTCTACAACTCGATCCTCGCCGGCCCCACGCCGCAGGCACTCTCCGCGCCCGGCGGCCCGATCACCGCCTCGAACCTCGCCGCCTCCAGCGCCGACAGCGCCGGCCTCGTGAACCCCAGCGGCGCCGACGGAACGCCCGGAACCGCCGACGACGACCTCCGCCTCGCCCCGGGCTCGCCCGCGATCGACGCCGGCAACAACGCGCTCCTGCCCGCGGGCATCGCGCTCGACCTCGCCGCCCTCCCCCGCTTCGCCGACGACCCCGCAACGCCCGACACCGGACCCGGCCCGGCGCCGATCATCGATATCGGCGCCCACGAGTTCCAGCCCACCACGCCCTGCAACCCCGCCGACCTCGCGCCGCCCTTCGGCCAGCTCACCTTCGCCGACATCAGCACCTTCCTCGCCGCCTTCGCGAGCCAAAGCCCCGCGGCCGACTTGGCCGCGCCACTCGGCAACTACACATTCGCCGACATCACGGCGTTCCTGTCCGCGTTCAGTGCCGGGTGCCCATAACCACACCTCTCCAAACGCGATCTTTGCTTTTAAGTTTGGCGAATCATAGGTATACCCCGCTGTAGACTCGGGGTTTTCCTGTGGAGGGCCCTGTTATGTTCGCGCGCACGACCATGCTCGTCGTCACTGTCCTCGCCCGTGCCGCGCTCGCGCAGTGCTCGGATGTCCCGTTCTTCGCGCTCGGTGACGGCGAGAACGCCCGCTTCGGCACCAGCGTCGCGATCTCCGCCGACGGCACCGCAGCGCTCGCCGGCGGGCCGTCCTATCAGCAGGATGACATGGGATCTACCAGCTTCGGCGCGGTGCGCGTCTTCACCAACGACGGCTCCGGCTGGACCGAGGGCGATCCGCTCCAAGGCGACGAGGTCGGAAACGCATTGGGCGAATTGTTCGGACAGGCCGTCGCGATGAATGACGCCGGCACACTCGCCCTCGTGGGCGCCCCGCGGAACTTCGAAGACAGCGATTTCGCCGGCCGCGTCTATGTCTTCGAACGCACCCCCGGCGGCGACTGGACCAAGACCGACGAATGGGGCCTGCCCCCCGGCGCCGCCAGCAACGCCAGCCTCGGCCAGAGCCTCGCCCTCACGCCCGACGGTTCCACGGCCCTCGTCGGCTCCTTCCGCGGGGCCTGGTCGCGCAGCAACGGCGGCGGCGGCTGGGGGCCCTGGCGGCCACTCACCCCGGCCACATCCATCGGCCCGACCAATGTGTCCATCGGCGACCGTGTCGCGATCTCCGCCGACGCGCAGTTCGCCGCCGTCAAGACCGCCTCAGACACCTTCTTCGGCCCGGGACGCGTGCTGGTCTTCGAGAACGCGGGCGACGCGTGGACGGAGATCGCCCGCCTCGCACAAAGAGGCCCCGACACCACGCTCGCAAGCCAGTTCGGCAGCGGCCTCGCCTTCGCCGGGCACACACTCCTCGCGACCGATGCGCGGTACGAGGCGTTCAATGTCACGGGCATCTATGGCTCGCCGCTGTTCATCTACGAACCCATCGGTGGTGCGTACCCCGCCGACCCCCTCGTGCTATACCCACCGGCTGCGCTCATGCCCACCGCTGCGTTCGACCGGCCCGCCGCGTACTTGGGCGCCATCGCCGTCCGCGGCGAGACGGCCCTCGTCGGCGCACCCGACAATTCGGTCGATCCGTACACCGGCGGTCGGGCGTACACGCTCAAGCGCGTCAGCGGCGAGTGGACATTTACCGATCGCTTCGGCGCCCCGTTTGTGGTCGGCGTCTCTGAGACCCGCGGCTTCGGCGCCGCCGTCGCCCTCGCCGCCGACGAGGAGACCTTCATCATCGGCGCCGACCGCTCCAATGTCGCCGGTTCGTTCGATGTCGGCGAGGTCCACTTCCCCGACCGCGTGTTCGGAAACGCCGATATGGAGCTCGACCCCTTCGTCTCCGGCGTTACCGTCACCTTCGACTTCCCGGGCATCCCCACGCAGACGCTCACCATCCGCGTCAACGGCGTCTTCGACCTGCGCTACGGCGTCGCCTGCGAGGGCGACACCGACCTCGTCGCCCTCGACACCGCCACCCTCTCCGCCACGGAGCCGTCGTACACCATCACCGGCCCCCTCGGCGTCCCCGTCACCTACTCCGAGGTCACCGCAACCCTGGTCACGCCCACCGAACCCGTGGGCGTCGGCAGCGGCGGCGAGCTCATTCTCGCGGGCACCTTCCGCCTCGACGCGATGCAGAAGATCGGCATCCTCCCCGCCACGCCCATCTCCACCGAGGGCTATGTCTTCAACATCCCCGCGGTCATCACCAGCGGCGAGGCCGGAACGCCGCCGCTCACCTTCTCGATCGCCGCAGGAACCTACACCGGTGTCATCGACATCGGCTTCGGCGACGCCAATCCAACGCTCGTCGCCGACTACGCCCTGACCGCGAACGCCGCGCCGCCTTGCCCCGCCGACCTCGCCGAGCCCTTCGGCCAGCTCACCTTCGCCGATATCACGGCGTTCCTCTCCGCGTTCGTAGCTCAAGACCCCGCCGCCGACCTCGCCGCGCCCGCCGGCCAACTCACCTTCGCGGATATCTCCGCGTTCCTCGCAGCGTTCAACGCCGGCTGCCCCTGACGCCCATCTCGAAACCAGGGATTTTACCGGTATCCCACGCGGATCCCTTCCACCACAACGCATGAGCCTTGGAATCGCCGCGGATCGGATGTAGCCTGCCCCGGTGCGGCGGTCGCGTCGCTGGGATGATCCGCTGTTCCGTCGGGAGACCCGCATGCCCCTCCGCGCCTCAACCGCTGCGCTTGCTGTCTGCGCCCTCGCCCCGTCTGCTCTCGCATCAGCCGATGGCGGCGCGCCCATCGCTGTGCCCGCGGTCGACTTGTTCGACCTGCCCGCGCTCGCCAAAGCCGACGGCGGCGTCGCGCTGGCCGCCAGCATCCCCCTCGACATCGAAGGACGCGTGTTCACCCTCCGTCCAGAGCAATTGATCGATCGGCCGAAGCTTGGTGCACGCACCGTCCGCGGCTCCTTCGAAGGTACCGAGGGCCACTTCGTGCTCGTACGGGTCGGCGACGCGATCTCCGGAGCATTGTGGACATCAAGCGGAACCTACGACATCCGCCCGACCGGGCAAACCGACGCCGCCGGGAACCCCATCGTCCGGGTCGTCGACCTGGGCGAGGTCGACCTGCCGTCGTGCGCCGGACACCCCGCGGCGACGCCCCATCCCGGCGACGCCCCGCTGCTGAACGCCGCCGCCCCGGAAGCCGACGATCGGGTCTCGGTGCTCGTCGGCGTCACGCCCACGGCCCGCCAGCAGATGGGCGGCTTCAACAGCGCACAAGCTATTGCCGTTGCCGCAGTCGATGCCACGAACGCGGCCTACGACAACAGCCAACTCAACAACGGCCTGCACATCGAGCTCGTCGGCTTCATCGAAACCCCGGTCGCGGGGTTCGGCCAGGCACGATCCTTGCTACGCCGTGTGACCAACCTCTTCGACGGCGACCTCGACGAACTCGCCCGCGCCCGCGAGGCGTACAACGCCGACCTCGTTGCCGTTCTCAGCCCGCAGGACACTCAGGTCTGCGGCATCGCCTGGCTCAGCCCCGGATTCGAGAGTTTCGGTTATTCGATCACCGCCTGGACCTGCGCCGTTGGCAACCTCACCTTCGCCCATGAGCTCGGCCACAACTTCGGCTGCTCGCACGACATCGCCAACGCCGGCGGGCCGCTCGCGCCCTACGCCGTCGGATGGAACTGGTCGGGCCAGTCTGGCGACCCGTACCGAACCGTCATGTCCACTTCTTCGAGCGGCGGCCGGCAACGACTCGCGTTCTTTTCCAATCCCGATGTCTCGTTCGACGGTGTCCCGACCGGGGACGCGGCCGGCGGCGACAACGCCCGCTGGATCGAGGAGAACGCCGCGCTCCTCGCCGCGTACCGCCCGGGCGGACCAGATACGGAGGACTGCGACGCCAACGGACGCTTCGACGCGGTTGAAGTCGCGATCGACCCCACCCTGGACGCCAACCGCAACGGGACGCTCGACGCCTGCGAGGTCATCGACGGTTCCCTGGACGACTGCGACGCCAACGGCGTGGCCGACATCGCCGAAACCCGTCCCCGTATCTTCCGGGATCTCGGACCCGTTTCCCCGGTCGGATCCGGAACGATCACGCTCCAGGCGAACAATGTCCCCGAAGCCGTCTCCGAGGTCACCCTCCGCCTCCAGGCCTACGCCGATCTCAGCTCCAATCAGGAGTTCCTGGACCTCGAGATCAACGGCGCCCCGATCACGCGCCTGTTCCAGTTCGACGGAAACGACTGCGATGTCCCCGGGCCGTTCGCCGAACTGACCTTCACCGCGTCCGAATGGAATGCCTTCGGCCCCAGCATCACGCTGGAGTTTCTGGGCACCAATGAGATCGACCCAACCCTGTGCAGCGCCGAGACCTATATCGGTGGCCAAGTCGAGTACACCTCGATCGACCGGTCGATCGACGCCAACGCCGACGGCGTGCCCGATGCCTGCGCCGCTCCGTGCTCACCGGCGGACCTCGCCCCACCGTTCGGCGCACTCACGTTCGCCGACATCTCAGCGTTCCTCGCCGCGTTCTCGAGCCAGGACCCGTCCGCCGACCTCGCCGCGCCCGCGGGCCAGTTCACCTTCGCGGATATCTCCGCGTTCCTCGCCGCGTTCAGCGCCGGCTGCCCCTGACGCGTCGATTCACCGCCGCCGCTTGTCCGGCGGGATCATCCCCGACTCCAGCCACTGCGCGATCGCCTCGATCACCTCGGGTGCCGGCGCCATCCCCGCCCGTGCATACTCCCCGATCAGCCCGGTCTCCGCGTTCTGAAAGAGGTGGTTCTTGCGGGGGAACACCACCACACGCGACGCCGGATGCCCGATCTTCTTCAGCCCGTCCGTCATCCCGATCGCGTTCAGATCATCCGACACCTGCAGATCCACGCCCCCGTACAGCGCGAGCGTCGCCACGGGAATCTTCGCGATCGTCGGCCGCGTGTCGAACGACGCGAACTCCCGCACCCACGGGCTCATCGCCTGCTGCATCGCCTGCGGGATCGCCCGCGCCATGATGTCCGCCGGCGGGGGCTGATCGAACTGGCTCGCGTACTGCGCCGTCACCAGCTCCGTCGCCGCCTCGCGGATGACATCGTCCTCCGCCCGAGACTGCACCAGGTCGATCAGCGCCCGCTGCTTCGTCACCACATCCTCGGTCACCCCGGGGTCTGTCCCCGCCGCCAGCAGAAGCTGTCGCTGCTGATCCGCCAGCAGGTCCGCCCCAAGCGCCGCGGGCGTCGCCATCAGCACCAACGCGCCGGGCACCTTCCCCGCCGCCGCCAGCCGAAGCCCCACGATCCCGCCCTCGGAGTGTCCGACGAGCGCCACCCCGTTCCGCTCCACCATCGGATGCTGAGCAAGGAACCGCAGCGCCCCCTCCGCGTCCTCCGCGAAGTCCGTCGTCGTCGCCGACGCGTGGTCGCCCGTCGACTGCCCCACGCCCCGGTCATCGAACCGCAGCGTGATGAACCCCGTCGCCGTCAGCGCCTCGGCCAGGTTCCGAAAGATCGGCTGGCGGAACACCACCGAGTCCCGATCCTGCGGGCCCGACCCGCTCACGAAGACCACCGCCGGGAACGGCCCCTCGCCCGACGGGATCATCAGCGTCCCCGCCAGCGTCACCCCGTCCTCGACGCTCGCGAAGGTCACCTCTTCGACCGTCGGCGCCTCACCGGCGGCTTCCCCCTCCGCCGTGACTTCCGCCCGACCGTCGGGCTCGACCGCCTCGGCCGGCTCCATCATCGGCTGCGCCCACCCGCTCGCCGCCATCAGGCACGATGCAAAGACAGCCAGACCAACACCGTTCCGTGCGGGTGCGAATGCAGCGCGGGGCATGCGTGACCTCCGATGACCTTCTACGACTCCGACACCACCGCCGCCAGCACCCAAAGGCACCACGGCGGACCCCCACAGGGTACGGGCCTCAGCAGTCTCGGATCCGATCAGGCGTGCTTCCGGGCGTCCGTCCGCCCGATGATGTCGCTCACGCCCGTCTGGTTGAACCCCTTGAACCCGTCGTTCCGCTCCAGGTTCTCCAGGTGGCTCCCGAGCGCCCCGGTCGTGCGGAACGCCTCGGCCTGCTCACCCGTGATCCACCCGCTCGCGACCGCCGGTGCCAGCCGCTCCTCGCTCACGATCCACCGCTCACCCTCGGTGAACGCCTGCCGCAGGTACGGGAAGGTCGTGAAGGGGTCCATCGTCTTGATGCCCGAGCCCTTCTCGAGCTGCTCCACCAGCGCCGCGTGGTCGAACTGGCACTCCAGGTGGTGCATCCCCGCCTCGAACAGGCTCTCCCCGTGCAGGGCGCACCACAGCCCGATCGTCCCCACATCGCTCTTCGGGCTGAAGCCCTCGTGCGCGAAGTCACCCCGCACCTCCTCGGGCGTCATGTCGACATCCGCGAAGATCGTGATCCCCGTCGCCGGGTGCTCGAGCACCTGCGCCCCCCAGCCCGCCTCCCCGCCCGCGTAGAACCGCTCACGCAGGAAGAACCCCAGCTTCTCGAACACCGAGATCACCTTCGTGTAGTGCTCCCGGCTGTTGCGATAGGTGTGGTGGTCGTGGTTCGCCCACCCCAGCCCCAGCTTCTGCTGCCGCGCGTACTGCACACGACCCGCCGTGTTCCGGTTCATCCAGTAGTCGCGCTCGGCCTTGAAGAACAGGTCGCACGCCCAGTCGCGCCCGATCTCCTCGATCGCCGCGTCGATCATCCGGTGCAGATCCTCGAACCCCGCGGCGACATCTTCGAACCGACGCGGCCGCGCCCGGAACCGCTCGAGGAAATGCTGCGCCGCGATCCGCGTGTCCGGCAGGTCGTCCGTCAGCCCGAACGCCCGGTACCCGTGCCGCTCCATCACCCACAGCGCCGCCCGGTCCCCGTCGGCAACCTTCGCCCACCGCGCCCGGCTCAGGGGCTCGCCCTCCGTCCGCTCGATCCCCGGGATCTGCTGCGCCTGGAAGAAGTCCGCGACGCTCTCCACCTTCACGCCCACGCTCATCCGGTCCGACTCGGTCAGCAGGATCGGCGGGAACAGCCCCTTGCGGCACTCGAACGCGAAGTGAATGTCCGCGTCGCTGAACTCCGTCGTGATCGGCTCGAACCCCGTCTCCTCAAGCCGCGACCGGATCCCCGGCGCGTCCGGCACCAGGATCACGCCCACCCAGTCCTTGAACCGCGTACCCGTCTCGTTCCGCATCCGCTCCGCCAGACGCACCGCGTCCGGGCAACGGCTCGAAAACTCCAGCAGCAGCTCGTCAACCAGCTTCTGTGCCGCCGGCTGCGGCTCCCAGTGCCAATTCCCCGAGGTCGGATCGAGCGGCGAGGACGCGGGCGTGGTCGAGGGCGCGGTCGTCATGGAGGTCTCCCCTTGCTGGCCACGGGCACGCCCGCGGCAAAGGCGTCGCACTCATCCCCGTCGGCGCGAACCGTCCGGGAAGTGAGTCCGATCTCATTCTTCCCCGCTCAAACCCGCCGGGCGCGTCGCGATTTACCACGACTCAAACAACGCAAACTCCCACGCTTTCCCGACTTGACACGCGCCGCACCCTTGGGGCGCACGCACACCGAGCCGCCCCGAAAGAGCGTCGCCAACCGACCGCAAACAAGCAATCGCCGACCCGATCAGCCCAGCGCCGCGGCGCCCGACACGATCTCGTTCAGCTCCGTCGTGATCTGGGCCTGGCGGGCGCGGTTGTACTTCCGCTTCAAAGCCTTGCCCATCTTCGCAGCATTGTCCGTCGCGGCCTTCATCGCCACCATACGGGCCACATGCTCCGACACCACCGCGTCGTTGAACGCCTGGAACAACACCGCCTTCACCGCCGCCGGCAAGAGCTCATCCAGCAGCGCCGCGGGATCAGGGCTGAACTCCGGCGCCACCTCGCGGTACCCGGACTTCGTCGCCGTCTCCGTCTCCGCCTGCGCCGCCACATCCTCGGCCTTGAACGGCAGCAGCTGCATCACCGCCGGAGCCTGCCGACCCGCCGAGTAGTACTTCATGTACACCACCCGCACCGCCGAAACCCGCCCAGCGCTGTACGCGTCGATGTACTCCTGCGCCAGCTCTTCCACCGGCGCGTAGGTCGGCGTGTCGCCGAACTGCTCGTGGAAACGCCCCACCTCTACACCGGCGAACTTCAGGACCGTCAGGCCCTTCTTCCCCACCAGCTCGATCTCGCCCGCCTTCGCCCGCTCGTTCGAGCGGATGTGCGTCAGCGCCTTCTTCAACACATTGCCGTTGTAGGGGCCCGCCAACCCGCGGTTCGAGGTCAGGATCAGCGTCAGCTCGGGAGCGCTCGACTCACCGCCCGACCCACCGGACAGCAGCGGATGATCCAGCCCGTCCCCCGCCTCGGCCAGCTTCGCCACCAGGTCGAACAGCCCCTCCGTGTAGGGCTTGCTCGACACCGCGGCCGCCTGGGCCTTGGAGAACTTGCTCGTGGCGATCATCTGCATCGTGCGCGTGATGCGCCGGATGTTGCCGACCGCCTTGATACGACCCTTGATCTCGCGTGACTTGCCCATAGGGCCCGGAGCATAGGTCACCCACCCGCCCCCGGCGAGACCGCTCAGCCCCTCTCCGAAACCCCCCGCACCCGCCCCGGCCCGGAGGACCGCACAAGCCGCCGCTGCCCGCGACGACTACCCTTCCAAAAACCGCCCAATCACCCCGTCTGCGCCAACGGCCGCTCCTCCGCCCGGGGAGACTCCAACGCCTCCTCCTCCGAGCTCCGCATCAGCGGAAACGGGAAGGTCAACGCCGTCCGCCCCGGCTGGTCCTCCCAGCGGACCTCCGGAAGCGCTTCCAACGACCCCTCGAGGTCCGTCCGATCAAAGCTGTGCGCCACGGCTCGCTCCTATCCAAAGGCCCGGCCCCGCCTCTCCACACGCGGGGACGACCAGACTGCCCGATGGATGCCCCGAGCCCTCCGATGGCCCGATCGGCTGACGGTGCGAAACCATCGGCCCCCACGCCACCATTCCCTGATTCCCAGCACCCACTTCACGCCAATCAGCGCACGACCAGACCGTCATACGCCAACCGCACCCCCGCCGGAAGGTCCCTTTCGGCCTCCGCGTGGCCCACCTCCTGGCTCATGTGCACGAAGAAGGTCCGATCAGCACCCACCCGTTCCGCCACCACCACCGCCTCGTCGATCGTCAGGTGCGTCGGGTGCCGCCGATGCCGAAGCGCATCCAGCACCAGCACCCGGAGCCCCCGCAGCTCCGCCCAGCTCTCCGTCGGCACCGCGCTCACATCCGTCGCGTACACCAGCGGCAAGACGCCCTGCCCATCCCCCTCCGCGCCCGCAACCTCGAACCGATACCCCAGCATCGGCAGCTTGCCGTGCAGGAAGGGCACCCCCGTCACCCGGAGCCCGAAGAGGTCGAACGCCCGCAGCGGCTCGATCTCCCGCGGCACCAGCGTCGCCACAAACGACCGCTGGAAGTTCCGGTGCGACTCGAACACATGCTCGTACACCCGCCGCGTGAACGCCATCGTCTTCGCGTCCGCGTAGATATCGATCGGCGCATCCATCAGCACATTGAACCGCCGCACCTCGTCCAGCCCGAAGGTGTGGTCCACATGCCCGTGCGTCAGCAGGATCGCGTCCACCCGCCGCAGCCCCGCCGCCAGCGCCTGCGAACGCAGGTCCGGCCCCGCGTCGATCAGGATCGCCCGCTCCTGCCCCGTCCCGTCGATGAACTCCAGCACCGCGCTCGTCCGCGTCCGCCGATCCCGCGGGTCAGCAGAGCCGAACGGCGTCCCCTCCGTCACCCCCGCCGCCCCACCGATCGGGGGCACCCCCGCGCTCGTCCCGGTCCCCAGGAACCGCAGCCGAACCCGTCTCGGCACCCCTGGACCGCCCGCCCCCAACCCCCTACTCCTCGTCGAAGCCGCGGTGCACCAGCTTCGCCAGCTCCGCGATGCACGCCTCCGCGTCCGACCCCTCCGCCACGACCTCCAGCACCGTCCCCTTCGTCGCCGCGAGCATCATCATCTCCATGATGCTCTTCCCGTCGACCTCCATCTCGTCCTTCCGCACCTTCACGCTCGAGTGGTACGCCGACGCCGTGTCCACGAACGACATCGCCGGCCGGGCGTGCAGCCCCAGCCGGTTCTTGATCGTCACCTTGGCACTCGCCCGCTGCGACACCCGTGAAGCCCTCGCCGCGACCTGCTCACCGCCCCGCCCCCACTCGGCCCCCGCTCATCCCGCCAGATGCTGCGCGTCCGCCTCTTCCAGAAGCGTCTTCACATCGTCCGCGCTCGTCGCCTGACGCAGGAACCGTCGGAAAGTGTCCTTGCTCAGGTTCTTGAAGATCACCTCCATCGCCTGGAGATGCTCCTCGGGCCGGTCCTCCGGGCTCAGGAGCAGAAACACGCTGTACACCGGCTGCTTGTCCAGCGCCGTGAAGTCGACGCCGCTGCGGCTCAGACCCACCGCCGCCGCGATCCGCTTCACCGACGCGTGCTTCACATGCGGAACCGCCACCCCGCGCCCGAACCCCGTCGACCCCTTCCGCTCCCGGTTCAAGAGGCGCTCGATCAGCACCTCCCGGTCGCCCTTGTCCGCCGCGCCCGCCGCGAGCAGCGCATCCACCAGCTCAGCGATCACCTCGTCCCGTTCCTGGCTCTTCAAATCCGGGACGATCGCGTCCGGGACCACGATTTCGGTCAGCTTCATCGCGTGCGGTCTTCCTGACAGAGGCCTGCCCGTACTCACCCCCGGCGGAGCCCGCCGGCGCAACCACGGAGCATACGGCCCCAACCCCCCAAAAGCCCGACCCCCAGCACCTTGGAGCGTCTGCCCAGTGGGTTGGGCTTCCAGCCCGTCACCCCGCCCCACCCGGACCCCCCACCCGGACGCCCCACCCGGACGCCCCACCCAGTCGCCGAAGCTGAGCCCCGCGAAGCTTCGGGTTGATCGGCCGAAATCGCCCGCTCCGGGCAACGGATCGAACCCCTCACTCCCGGCTCGCCGCCTCCAGCTTCGCCCGATCCGAAGCCGTCAACTCCGGAGCCCCCGCACCGGCCCCAGCCACCGCCGGCTTCCCCTGCCCCGGCGTCACATTCTCCGGTGTCAACACCCCCGCCGTGATCACGAACCGCAACGCCTGATCCACCGACATGTCCAGCTTCTGCGTCTCGTCCCGCCGCACATTGATCACGAACCCCGTAAACGGCGTCGGGCTCGTCGGGATGAACACGCTCACCACCTCGCCCCCCGCCGCACCCTCCACCTCCGCGAACGACGACCCCGTCACCAGCCCCACCGTCCAGATCCCCTTCCGCGGATACTCAACGAGCACCACCTCGTTGAACGCCTTCATCGTCGAGTTCTCGCCAAAAATCAGGTCCACCACCTGCTTCACATGCGGGTACACCTGCTTGAACCCCGGCATCTTCGCGATGAGCTGCTCCACCCGCGCGTACACCCGCCGCCCCACATAGTTCCCGAGGAGCAAACCCGCGAAGTAGATCAGCAGGATCGCGACCAGGAACCCCGTGAAGTTCAGGTACCAGTTCGAATCCCAGAACTGCCGGAACGACCGCTGACGGATCTCCGCCCGAAGCACCGCGTCCGAAGGCGTCCCACGACCATCCGCCTCGCGCGCCACCCGAGCCCGCGCCACTTGCTCGTCCGTCACGATGAACCAGGTCGGCAGGTCCGCCTCGTCCCGCACCACCTGCGGCGTCACCCAGAGCACCGCCCCCCGAAGCCCCTTGTTGATCGGCGCCGCCACATTCGCGTACACGAAAATCAGCGCCTGCCAAAGCAGCCACAGCGTCACGATCGAAGGCAGCAGAATCGCCAGCCCCCGCCCGAAGAACTGCTTGAAATCCGTCCAGAAGGTCCGCCGCTTCGTCACGCCCATCTCCGGCTAGAGACCCGCCGCCGTCTACCCCAGAGCCGTCACCAAAGACACAGTACGCGCCGCACTACAGCGATACCCCCAGCACGGTTCGACACGCGCCACCAGAACCCGACATGACACCACGAAACCCCACCACCCCGCCAGCGCACCCCACAACCGCCGGAACAGACAAATGGGCCTAGGAGGACTCGAACCTCCGACCTCACCCTTATCAGGGGTGCGCTCTAACCAACTGAGCTATAGGCCCTCGGATGTCACCGCCCGCCGAATCGACGGGCAGGGGACGAGTATACGACGCTCCCCCGCCCGGAAAAGCCCCCTCCCACCCCCGATTCCACCCCCCTCCCACCCCCCTCACTCACCCCAACGGCTCCACCCCCGCCAGCACCACCTCAAACGCCGCCCCCCCCAGCCCCGCCGCGCGGGCCCCCGCCGGCGGATCAATCACCCGCAGCCTCCCGCCCCCCGCCCGCGCCAGCTCCCGCGCCAGCGCCAGCCCGAGCCCAGACCCGCCCCCCTCCGACCCCACAAACGCCCGCAGCACCCGCCTCCGCCGCCCCCGAGGCACCCCGGGCCCATCATCCGCCACCACCAGCCGCACCTGTCCGCCCTCGGCCTCCCCAAACAACCCCACCGTCCCCCCCTCGCCCTTCCCCCCATGCCGCGCCGCATTCTCCAGCAGATTCACCAGCACCCGCACCAGCCCCGCCTGATCCAGCCGCACCCGCCTCCCCCGCACCGCGTCCGCGTCCAGCACCAACTCCATCCCCCGCGACGCCAAGAGCGGCCCCACCGTCCGCACCGCCTCCGCCACCGCGTCCCCCACCACCGCCCCCCGCGCCGGGTCCGAAGCCGTCGTCGACAGCCGCGCATACGCCAAGACGCTCTCCACCACCGACACCAGCCGGTCCGCGTCCGCCCGCACCGCCTCCACCCGCTCCCGCTGCCCCTCGCCAGAGCCCCCATCACCCCCCCGCGCCAACAGCTCCGTGTGCAGCCGAAGCCCCGTCAAAGGCGTCCGCAGCTCATGCGTCACCGCCGTCACGAACCGCCACCGCTGCTCCGCCAGCCGCCGCGACACCCACAGCACCACCCCAATCGCCACCAGCGCCGCCAACGCCCCCGCCCAGGTCGCCGCCAGCGCCGCCCCCGTCGCCCCGCTCAACCCACCAAGCCACCCGGCCGACACAACCTCCACCTCCGGCCCCACCGCCCGCACCGGGATCGTCGCCAGCTCATCCACCCCGCTCGCCACCCCCCGCGCATCACGCTCCACCAACGGCTCCAGCACCAGCCCAGGCACCAACCCCGCCGCCTCCGCCAGCAAACTCCCCCGAAGCCGCGGCCAATCGATCCACACAAGCTGCGCGCGGACATCGCCCCCGTACCGCACTCCCCGCACCAGCACCAACTCCGGCGATCCCTCCCCACCCCGACCCCCACCCCCGAGCCACACCGGCCGAAACGCCCCCACGGCCAGCCCCTCCCAAGCCGCGGGCGCCCGATCCAGCAGCGCCACCGAGTCCAATGACTCGACCTGCGGCGGAACATTCAACTGCGACAACGCCCGCGACGCCGCCCGCTGCCGCGTCGCCAGCTCCGCTTTCTGCTCATACCCGTACCCCCCCTCACCAAACTCATCCGCCTCTGCCGCACCCACCGGCCCCGCCGCCCCCACCTCCCCCTCCTCGGCCGCATCATCCAACGCCGCCAGCACCCCCGCCGGCGCCATCCCCGGAATCACCCCCGGCTCTAAGCTCGCCCCCGCCACCGCCCGCACCCGGTCCCAACTCCGGTCGAGTTCCAGGATCTCGGCCAGCCGATCCCCAAGCCGCCGCGCCCGCTGCGCCGCCGCCGCGCCCGCAAGGCCTTCCTCGCCCCCCACCGCCGCGGGAACGGTGAGCGACCCGTCCGGCTCCACCTGCGCATGCAGCCGGATCGGATCCACCGACTCCGAAAGCCCGCCCTGTTCCCCCGTCGCCGCCCCACTCACCGCGAGCGGCGACACCGCCACCGCCTGCGCCCCCGACACATCCCACGCCCGCCCATACGGCGCATCCGCCGCGTGCCGGGGCAGGTAGTGGTAATACGGCCGCACGGACTCCCGCGCGAGCAACGGCACCACCAGCGAGTCCATCCGCCACAGCGCCAACCGGAGCCGCTGCTCCGCCCGCGCCTCCGCCTCCGCGACCGCCTGCGCCCGCTCCACCGAAGCCAGCCGCCACGACGCCCACGCCAGCCCCTCTATGACGAGCAGCGCCGCCAAGCCATACACCGCCCAGGGCACCCACCCTCTCTTCCGAGACACCCGCAGACTCACGCCCCACTCCCATCCCCACCATCCGCCACCGCCCCGTCCGCCACCACCCCGTCCGCCACCACCATGTACCCCCGCCCCCGCACCGTTTTCACCACCTCGGGCTTGCTCGCGTCGTCGCCCAGGTGCTCCCGCAGCCGCGCGATCGCCATGTCCACCGTCCGGCTCGCCACGCCACGCGGGTCCAGCCCCCACACCCGCCGCAAGAGCTCATCCCGCCCCACCGGCCGCCCCGCGTGCGCGAGCAGGTACCCCAAGACCTCCGCCTCCCGCTGCGCCAGCGTCGCCACCTGCCCCCCCGGCAGCGTCACCTCACGCCGGTCCAGGTCCACCGTCCGCCCCGCAAACCGCACCACCCCCGCCGTCTGGGGCCGCTCGCTCGACCGCCGCAAGACCGCCTCCACCCGCGCCAGCAGCTCCGCCACGCCGAACGGCTTCACCACATAGTCATCCGCCCCGAGCCGAAGCCCCCGCACCCGGTCCTCCGGCTCACCCAGCGCCGTCAGACAGATCACCGGCAGCCCCGGCCGCGCCTTGCGGATCTGCCCCAGGACCTCCAGCCCATCCATCCCCGGCAGCATCAGGTCCAGCAGCACCAGGTCCACCGACGCCGACAACGCCGCATCGAGCCCCCCCCGCCCGTCCGACGCCTCGAGCGCCGTGTACCCCGAAGCCGCCAGCGCATCGACCACCCCCCGCCGGATCGACGGCTCATCCTCCACAATCAACACACGCGCCAACGCCATAGCTCACCAGAGCGTACGACAACCCACCCCCACCGCAACCCACCACCCACCACCCGTGACACGAGAGTGACCGAACGCCCGCTACCACCCCCACCACCGGACATAGAGCCCCGAGCGTGAGCGAGCGGGCTGAACCAACACCCGATATCCGTTCGCACAGGGACGCCGGACCCACCCCACGCCCCCAATCACCCCGGCGGCGCCAAAGGCTTCGACCACGCAATGTCCTTGTCCTTGTGCAGCACCCCCGCCGACTGCTTCACGCACCGCCGGCACGCCAGCTTCGCCTCATCCGCCTCAAACACCGGGCTCCGCCAGTGCGGCTCCTCCCGCCCCTCTTCCCGGCACAGAATGCACGCCTCCCCCGCCTTCGGTTCGTCGTACACCTTGTAGATCATCAGCTCCGCGTACGCGATCGCCAGACAGTTCCCACAGATGCACGACCCCCGGTGCCCCTCCACCATGGGCCGCGCGTCCGTCCACTGCTGACCGCAAAAGTCGCAGAGGATGTCCTCCATCGCCATCGAATCAGGATCCGCGCCAGGTCTATGCATACGGCATTGTTGGAGCACCGCCCGACATCATCAAAGACCGACCCCACCCCGAAACCCTCTACCCCTCTGCCCCTCTGCCCCTTCCCCTCACGCACTCACCAACTGATGCTCCGCAATCCGCCGATACACATCGCACCGCTCCAGAAGCTCCGAGTGCTTCCCCTGATCCACCACCCGCCCATGGTCCAGGACCACGATCCGGTCCGCGTTCACGACCGTGCTCAGCCGGTGCGCCACCACCAGCGTCGTCCGCCCGCTCGCAAACTCCGAAAGCGCCTCCGTGATCCGCGCCTCGCTCTCCGCGTCGATCATGCTCGTCGCCTCATCGAGCAGGAGAATCGCCGGGTCCCGCAGAATCGCCCGCGCAATCGCCAGCCGCTGCCGCTGCCCGCCCGAAAGCGTCAGCCCGCGCTCCCCCACCTCCGCGTCGTACCCGCCCTTCGCGGCAATGAACTCCTCCGCCCGCGCCCGCCGCGCCGCATCGACCACCTGCGCCCGCGTCGCCCCCGGCATCCCGTACGCGATGTTCTCCGCGATCGTCCCGCGGAACAACACCGTCTCCTGCGTCACCACCGCGATCTGCCGCCGCAGCGACCGCACCGTCACCCGCCGGATGTCCTTCCCATCGATCAGCACCCGCCCGCCACCCCGAGGCCGATCGAGCGCCTCGTCCGGATCAAACAGCCGCGGCACCAAGCCCAAGAGCGTCGTCTTCCCCGACCCGTTCGGCCCCACCACCGCCACCGTCTCCCCGTGCCGGATCGTCAGCTCGATCCCATCAAGCGCAGGCTGGTCCGCCCCCGGATAGGTAAACACCACCCCGTCAAACCGGATCGTCTCGTGATGCCGCGGCAAGCGTGGCAAGTCCCGCTCCCGCCCCGGCTCCCCCGGCTCCGAAAGCTGCCCCTGGATCCGCTGCGCCGCCGCCGTCGACTGCTGCACATCGTTCACGATGCCCGTCAAAGGCCGCAAACTCGCCCCCGCGACCCCAAGCGCCGCCAGCACCACCAGCATCCGCGACGGGTCCAGCTCCCCGTCCTGGATCGCCTTCACCGCGATCAACGCCAGGATCCCGAAGCTGAACAGCGCCATCACCTCGACGAGCGGGCTCGACAAACTCCGCGCCGTCCGCATCCGGAGCAGTTGCCGCAAGACCTCCCGGTTCGTCCGCGCAAACCGCCCCGTTTCCCGCCGCTCCGTCGTGTGCACCTTCACGACCCGAAGCCCCTGCAAAGACTCCGTCGCCGCGTCGTACAACCCCGCCTGGCTCTCAAGAGCGCTCCGGCTCGCCCGCCGGATCTTCTTCCCCAGCTTCCGAATCACCGTGTACAGGATCGGCGCCACCACCAGCGTCACCGCCGTCAGCCGCCACTCCAAAATGAACGCAACAAAGAACGCCCCCACACCCTTCGACACCTGCGCCACGCCCCGGCTCACCAACGCGACAAACCCCGCCCCGAGCGCCTGCGGATCGTTCACGATCCGGCTCGTCGCGTCCGAGGTCCCGAGCGCCACCACCCGACGCAGCGGCATGAACAGCACCCGCTGAAAGAGATCCCGCCGGATCCCCGCGATCGTCCGCTCCACCAGCGTCAGCGACAGGTACATGTGCCCGAAGTTCGCCGCCCCCCCGACCAGCGTCAGCACCCCCACCACCAGCATCACCGTCAGCACCGCCTGGAACTCACCCGTCGGCAGCACATCGATCAGCCCCGAAGGAATGTCCACCGGGCTCTTCTCGTTGAAATCAACCGCCAGGTCCGCGAGCGTCTGACCCTGCCCCACGATCGCGTCCACCACCGGAACCATCGCCACGAGCCCCGCCCCAAGGCCCGCCGCGCTGATCACCGCCATCACCATCGCCAGCACGAGCGTCCGCGGCTCGCGGAGCATCCGCCGGGCAAGGGTCCAAAAAGCATCCATGAGCCCGCAGGGTACGCCGCCGACCGCCCCTCCTCCCGAGCGACCGCGCAGAACACCGCCCCCTCTATCCCTCTACCCCTTCGCCCCTCTGCCCCTTCCCAATCCCCTCACCCCGCCGCCTCCCGCCGCCCCTTCTCCCGAAGCTGCTGCTGCACCACCGAACGCCGCCGCTCAAAGAACGACCGCCACGCCGGGTCCGCGTCATACAGAAGCGCCGCCTTCAGCCGCTCCAGGTCCGTCTCCGTCGCCCGCCCCACCGCGTCCCCCGCCGCCGCCGCGCCCCGAAGCGCCGGCACATAGGTCGGGCTGATCGACAGCGCCCGGTCAAAGTGATCCAGCGCATCCTCCGCCCAACCCGCACGATAAAACGCGATCCCCATGTTCGTCGTCGGCCGCGGGTCCGTCGGCTCCAGCTCCGCCGCACGCCGGAACGCGCTCACCGCTCCCGCGAAGTTCTGCTGCTCCATCAACAGCACGCCCAGGTTGTTCCAGTTCGCAACCGTCCCCGTCGTGTTCACCGACTCCTGGTACAGCTCGATCGCACGCAGAATCTCCCCCTCAGACTCCGCGCGCTCCGCCTTCTCCGCCAGCTCGTTCGCCTCCGAAAGCCGCTGCGCAGGAGGCGGCGCCATCCGCCGCGTCGAACCGCACCCACCCATCGCCGACACCAGCGACACCGAAGCGACGCACCCCAACGCCAAAACCAGTCTCGACCTCATCCTCGCTCCCATCACGGCGCCCGCTCGTAACGCTCGAACCCCACCTCGAACCGCCACTCCCGGTTCGCTCTCGGCGTGATCGCGATCCGCGAGACCTTCATCCCGCTGATCGTCTCCGTCACCCGACGCACCCAGTCCATCGGCTCCGCAAGCGTCGGATGCCGAATGTCGTAGCTCACGCTCTTCCTGACGATCCCGCCCGGTAAGCTCTCCCGGTTCTCACGGAACCCGAGATCCCCCTCGATCCCCGCCGCCCGCGCCAAACTCTCGATCTGGCTCAGCAAATTCTCCGACCGCGGCAGCTCCGGCCCCGTCGCCCGAAGCCGCTCCACCACCTCCAGGTCCACCGCCAGGTCCCGAAGCGTCGTCAGCTCCGCCTGCCGCCGCTCCACCTCGGCCTCCGCCGCCGCCTGCCGCGTCGCCGCCAGCCCGAGCCCACCGCACGCCACGACGAACAGGAACCCCGCCAGCACCACAAGCGCCGCCGGGCGGTTCGCCCGCTCCGCCTGCCCCGCGGCCGACGCCAGCTCATCGCGCTCGTCCGCGCTCAAGGGCGCCACCGTCCGCTCAAGCGAGGTCAGCCGGCTCATCCGCCACCCCCGATCCCGCCGATGCCCCCAGCCGTCCCCGCCGCCGGCCGCTGACGCCACACCCCGTTCGCCTGCACGCTCACCCGCCCGCCCGACTGCGTGTTCAAGGTCGGGTCGCTCCAGATCACATTCGAACCCGCGATCGCCGTCAGCCCGCTCCGCAGCTCCTCCGCCGCCCCGATGTCATCCACCACCACCGTGAACGACGCCGCGAACGGACCGATCGACAAGGTCGTCAGGTCGTACGCCTCGTTCGCAAGCAGATAGCTCAGCGTCTCCAGCTCCGCCAGCGCCGGCGGCGGCGGCGGCAGGCTCTCCGCCGTCACCACGCCCTGCCGCGCCGTGTCCACCATCGCCTGCAGCTCCCGCGACGCAAACGGGCTCATCACAAGCCGCGCATCGATCGACTCCAAAAGCTCCCGCCGCTGCGTCCGCAGCTCCGCCACCACCGTCCCCGCCCCGTCCGCCTCCTGGAACAGGCTCCAGCTCACCGCGCTCACCGCAAGGCTCGCCGCCACCAACGCCGCCGCCGACCAGCGATACATCGCCCGGTGCGCCCGCCCCGGCCGACGACTCAGCCCCATAAGCCCCCGCCGCTGCGTACCGTCGTCCCGCACTGCGGGCGATCCATCGTCGTGCAGCTCCGCAAGCCGCCGAAGCGTCAGCCCCACCGGGTCCTCGTCGTCCACGAGGTCCACCGTCGCCGCGGGCAACGCCCGCCGGAGCGCCGTCGCCAGCCCCGTCGCGTCCAGCCCGCCCGCCCCGTTCGCCTCAGGAGGACCCACCTCGAGCGACGCAAACGGTGCCACCGCCACCACCCGCGTCGGCACATGCCCGAGCTGCGTCGCCCAGCTCAGCCACTCACCCGTCAACCGCGCCAAGGTCTGCGAAGTGATCCGTACCGTCGGGCGGTCACCCTCGATCCGCGCCGCCCCACCCATCGCCCCCGCCCGCTCGCCCGCCACGCCGCCAGCATCCTGCCGCACCGGCCCACGCGTCGTCCCGCCCGGCAGCCGCGCCGACCCCGACGCCGCCACCCCGCCCGTCTTCGACCAGCACCACACCAGCCGCCCCGCAATATCGACGAGCACCACGAGCGTCAGCCCGGGCTCCGCCTCAACGGTCAACGGGTCCTCGTCCTCGCTCTTCGCCTTCGCCGTCCGCGCCGCCGGGTCCCACACGCTCGCCGCCGCGTGAAACACCGACCCCACCGACCCCACCTCGACACCCGCACGATCAAGCTCATCCAGCAGCAACCGCGCCGGCACCTCCGGCATCGCCATCACCGCGATCCGCTGCGCCGAGGGCACACCGTCGTCATCGACCTCGAGCGCCTTCTTCGCCTGCCCACGCGCCGACTCGAACCGCTTGCGGATCGCCGCCGCCGCGTCCGACGAGGCGCTCGGCGGCGCCGCGAACGCATCGACCAAAGGCTGCACGCCCAGCTCGCCCGGCAGATCCGGGAACCGCCCCGGGCCCGAGTCGTGCCCCGCGTCCTCCAGGCCCCCGTCCCCCTCCGAGCCCCCCGCGTGCTGCTCCACCAGCGCCCGCACCACCTTCGGCTCGATGCTGCTCGCCGTCACCCACGAACACACCGCCCCATCCGCGTCCAGCACCACCCGGTCGATCCGCTTGCCCCGCCCCGCTTCCTTGAGACGCTCCGCCACCCACGCCGCCGCGTCCCGAGCGTTCGACTGCGCGTCCCCCACCGCGTCCACCCGCGCCTCGCCCTCCGCCGCGAGCGACTCCAGGGGCGCGCTCCAACGATCCTCGGTGCGCGGGCCCACCAGCCGCAGCCCGGCCAAGAGCCCGCCGCGATCGATCCGCTCGATATGGCAAACGCGTGCGCTCACTCGACCTTACCGCTCATCATCCCGGTTGCCGAACTCCACCCGCCGCGGCTCGCCGCGCCGCTGCGAGAGGATCTCCTCCCGCCGCGCCCGCGCCGCCTCGCGCAGCGCCTCGTTGTCGATCGAACCGTCCGCCCGCCGGAAGTTCTCAGGGTCGAGCGCCCGCGACGCGTTCGCTCGCGCCTCCTCGTCGCTCAGACCCGCCCGCGCCCGCGCCGAGTCCCGCGCCGCCTGCACCGGGTCCTCCTTGGGCGTCGGCGTCGCCGGCGGGCTCGCGCTCACCACCGCCGACTGACGCTCGCCGAGCGTCACCGTCCGCGGCGAGCCGTCCTCGAGCAGCTCCACCTCGTCCTCAGACACCCGCAAGACCTCGACCTCGACCTTCGCCGCCCCACCCAGGAAGATCGTCTTCTTCGCCCCCTCGGCGATGAACGCCTGCTTCTGGTCCGCCGCCACCAACGCCACCGACTTGTCGCCCACCTTCACCGACCCCAGGTACCGCACCCGGCTCGGCGACACCGGCTCCGTCGTCGCCGCGGGCACCTCCGCCCCCGGCGTCTCGCCATCCGGACCCGTAACCACCGGCTCCTCCGGCTCGTCCTCCTTCACCGGGATGTCGCTCGCCATCGCCACCCGCTCGGCGATCCCGATGAAATCAGGGGGAAACGCCGACTCCGTGGGCGTCGCCTCCGCCTTCGCCTTCTCCGCCTCGGCGACCTTCCGCGCCACCTCGGTATCCAAATCGTCGAACGAAACACCCTGAATCGGGGTCGCCTGCGTCCGCGGCAGCACCATCGCCCCCGCCACCCCCCCGATCAGGAGCACCCCTGCCGCGACCTGCGCAGCGGTCGCGACCTGGCGGGCCCGGCGGCGATCCATCGCGGTGTCACTCATCGCTGAGGCCTTTCTCCGTCACCTTCCGTCCAGACCCACGGTCCGGACCGAGAACATCGGTTCACCCGAGCACGGACTCTACCCGGGCCGCCCAACGCCGGGCAGGCCCGCCCGCCCCCGGCCCATATGGCCCCTCAGGGCCCGACGCCAGTACGGCTCCCGACCATCGCTGGGTCGGCCGCGCTCTGGCCGGTCAACCGGGGATCATCCAGGTCCACCTCTTCCCACATCAGGAAGGGGCTCGGGTTCTCGAAGGCGTTGGTCCCGGTCCCCGCCGGCTCGACCAGCACCAGCCCGCGGTACCGCGCCAGGATGCCCAGGGGCACCCGCACGCCGTCGCCGCGCACCAACACGCTCACCTCCCACAGGGTCGGCTGCGTCGTGAATATCCGCACCATGCGGTTGCGGTCCGCCCCGGTCAGGTTCGCCGAGCTGACGAGCTGGTTCAGCTCCGTCTGCCCGAGCTCCTGGCTGCGGCGGTCCTCGACAAGTCGTACGAACCCGTCCCGCATCAGTTGCACCTTGTCCTCCGGCGCGAGCGCATCGGCGATCGCGAACAGCACCTCCAAAGGCGCCGCGTTCAAGCTCACCGAGTACGGCCCCACCTCGCGCAGGAACCGCTGCGCGTTGTCCACGCCTTGCACCTGCAGCAGCCGCGCCGCGATCGCGTCCACATCGGGCGCGATGTCCTCGGCGACGCCCACGCCCGAGCGCCGGGCCGTGCCCTGGCCGTCGGTCAGGTACACCAACACCCGCGTGCCGTCGCGCGGGTCGAGCTCGAACGCGAAGCCGTCGTCGTCGAGCACATCGGGAAGATCACGCGGCGACTGGGTCGTGAGCCACGCCTCGATGCCCTCCTGCAGGCCCCGCACCGCGTGCTGGACCTGGTACGCGTCGACCTGGCGCTGGACGGCACCGCTCACGGCGACATTGCGCCGGAGCATGACGGCCGCGACCGCGGCGACCACCAGCATGACCGCGATCACCATCGGCAGAACGAACGCCGGGCGTGCGCACGGCCGCGAGCGGCGCGCGCGCGCCGCAGGCACGCGTGCGCACGAACGCGCCCGGCGCGCGCTCGTCGTGTGCATCCGTGCGCACATCACGGCCGCTCACCTCCCCCATTCCGGCCCCCGCCGAGCGGCGCGGTCGTGGGGTCCGCGCGCGACGGCCGTCGCGCGTTGTCGCCTCCGCCACCCCCTCGCCGCGCACCGCCGCCACCGGCGGCGAGGTCTTCGAGTTCGTTCAGGGCGTTGTCGGTTTCGTTCTCGGCGTCGTCGCCGGTGCCGGTGTCGTCGGAGTCGTTGACGCCCTCGTCGGAGACCTGCCAGCCGACCTCGAACATCCAGTTGGCATAGCGGCCGTTCGCGGTGCGGGCCTCGACCTCGACATAGCCGGGCAGGTCTTCGCTGGCCCAGGCGCTGAACTGCGTGAAGCGGTTGCCGGCGCCGGCGTCGCGGTCGAGGGCGAAGGCGCTGAAGCGGCACTCGACGAGGGTGCGGACGAGGGGGACGGCCTCGGCGAGGAGTTCGGGGCGGTTGTCGGCGTCGAAGGGGAGGCCGGCGTCGCGGGCGGCGCGTTCTTCCTCGTAGACGGGTCGCCACCAGAGGGTCCAGCCGCGGGCGGGCTGGCGGAGGCGGCGGGGAAGTTCGAGTCGGCCGTCGTCGCCGCGGCCGAAGTTGGCGGGGATGGAGGCGGCGCCGGTGATGCCGAGGCCGGCGATGATGCGTTCGCGGTAGCCGTCGGGACGGAGCTCGAAGACGGAGCGGTAGCCGGGGTCGGTGCGCTCGTTGGCCTCTGCGACTCCGGCGGTGGCGTCGAGCTGGGCGTCGGCTTGGGAGACGAGGGCCCAGCCGGTCTGGGCGAGGGCGCCGGCTTCGGAGAGGCCCTGCGGGACGGGGGGCGACGCGAGCACCATCTCGAGGCGCTGGGGGCGGGGGATGTCGGTGCCGGAGACGGGGGGGAGGG
The DNA here is from genome assembly GCA_964615815.1 of uncultured Phycisphaeraceae bacterium. Classification (GTDB taxonomy): domain Bacteria; phylum Planctomycetota; class Phycisphaerae; order Phycisphaerales; family UBA1924; genus DAIQNV01. The sequence continues at coordinate 72,625 of CAZTQV010000007.1, forward strand.
GGAAGCCGTCGGAGGCGGCGGCGACGAGCATGGGCTCGAGGGCGGGGGAGGGGTCGGCCTCGATGATGAAGCGGGGGACGGGCATCGGCTCGGGGGCTTCACCGTCGTCTGGTTGCTGGTCGAGCTGTTGGGGGAGGTCGGGGTCGGGGCGGTCGGCGGCGGGCATCATGACCATGGTGAGCAGCGCCCTGCGGAGGGTGCGCTGGGTCATGGCGAGCTCGGTGACTTCGTTGGCGCGGTTGGCGAGGGCGGTCTCGGTCCTGGCGACGGCGGCGAACATGCCCATGCAGGCGATGACGACCATCGCGCCGATGACGGTGGCGAGGACGGTTTCGAGGAGGGTGAAGGCGGGGGTGTTCAGACGAAGGACTTTCGAAGCCGTCCGTTCGTGGCCTATCCCGCTGGCGCGGGATTGACCACGGCACCCGGGGTCTTGGGTGTGCCAGCCCGCTCGCTTACGCTCGGGGCTCCATGGGGCGCGTTGATCGCGCGGGTGGAGGCTCGGAGCGGGGGTCACCGGTCGGACTCCTGCTGCTGCTGTTCTTCGGGGGCGCCCTCGGTGAGGGTGAAGAGTTCTTCCATCATGCGGCCGATGTCGTCGCCGTACTTGCGTTCGGTGGAGTCGGCGTTGCGGAAGGCGATGGGGTCGAAGACGCGGGCGAGGACGGCCCGGGGCACGGCGGTCGTGTCGGTGGTGGAGCCTCCCGATTCCTCGGCGAGCCAGACGGTGACGGTGGCGACGCGGAGGCGCTTGCGTATGTCGAAGCCGTTGCCGGCGTTGGCGCGGGCGTCTTCCTGGCCGGCGCGGCTCAGCTCGAGCCCGCAGCGGCGGACATCGAGTCGCCAGCGGTAGAAGAGCCCGTCGTAGGCGACGGGGAGGAGCTGGCTGGGCAGGTTTTCCTCGTCGTCGATCTGCTGAAGCAGAAGGCGGTTGGCGAGTTCGGCGGCGCCGAGGCGTTGGCGGTCGCGCTCTGCCTGGCGCTGCATCGCGCCCGCGGTGCTCGCGAGGGTCGCGGCGACCATGCCGAGGAGGACGACCCCGAGCACGGTTTCCAGCAGTGTGACGCCTCGGCGGGCGGGGGGCACGGCTTACTCCTCGGTGAGGGTTCTCGCGTCGATGTTGTCGTCGGGGGTGTCGAAGGAGCCGTCCTTGCCGGCGGAGATGAGCTCGAACTGGCCGGGCTGGTCGGGGAGAGGGAGGTAGTAGAGGGCGTTGTTCCAGCCGTCGTCGAGGTCGCCCTCGTCGAGGTACTGCTCGGTGACGAGGACGGAGAGCGTCTCGGGGAGGCGGCTCTTCTCGACATAGTAACTCTGGAGCTGGCTCTTGATGGTGGCCATGGAGGCCTTGGTCGTGCGGACCTTGGCTCGCTCGGCGGCGCCGACGATGTTGACGGCGGCCACGCCCATGAGCAGGCCGATGATGACGAGGACGAGGGTGAGCTCGAGGAGGCTGAAGCCGCGGGCGGCGGCGCGGAGGGCTCGGTCGGTCGTGCCGTTCATGCTCGTGTTCCCCGTTGATCCCCGGGTGTGCGGGGGCGGTCGTGTCCAGTGTCGTAACGCCGGGATGCGTTGTGCGTTGCGGCCCGGCGTGGAATCGTGTCGCGGGATGGTACGGGCGGGGTGCGGGCTGGGGCAGGTTGGGGGCCTTGGGCCCGATGGTCCGTACGCGGGCGGGTTGCGGGTTGTTCGGGCTGGATCGGCGGGGGAGGGGGCTTGGTTGAGGGGGATCCCGGAGTCGGGATGGTTGTTCGTGGCCGATCTCGCGGGGCGCGAGGTCGGCCACGGCACCCGGTCAGCTCACGGCACGCGGGCATCGGGGGCATTCCAGCCCGCTCGCTCACGCTCGGGGCTCCATGAGGGTGGTCACTCGATGGGCTTGGCGATGGCGGCGATCTGGTCGGTCTCGCCCTTCTTGGGGACGATGCGCATGTAGCGGGGGCCGGCGTCGTAGGCGATGGTCTTGGTGATGTAGGTGTCGCCCGAGATGACGAGGAGCTCCATCTCGCCCTTGACGGGGGTGAGGGCGAGGGCGTCGACGAAGCGGGACTCGGACCAGACATGGCCGTTGACGCCGGCGATCTTCATGCCGGGGGCGAGGCCGGCGTCGTCGGCGGGGGAATCGAGCAATACATCGCGGACGGTGCCGGAGCTGGTGAAGCGGGCGCCGATGGAGTCGAAGGCGTCGAGGCGGGAGATGGTGACGCCGCGCGGGGTGTCGGGCGGGTCGGCGGAGAACTCGATGGCGTAGCCGAGGGTGGGGATGAGCTCGAGGATGGGCCGCTCGCGGGGGCTTTCGACGCGGTCCTTGAAGAAGGTGTCCCAGTCGTGCTGGTGGACGCGGCTGAGGAGTGTGATGACTTCGTCGCGGGTGAAGGGGTTGGGGACTGAATCATCGTCATCGTGGGCGAAGAAGAGCTTGGCGAAGTCGTCGAGGGAGCGCTGGTTGTCGGTCTCGGAGCGGATGAGGGCGTCGGCTTCGAGCCAGACGAGGGCGCCCTCGGCGTAGTAGTCCTGGCCGAGGCGGAGGCCGGACCAGGGGCCGCCGGCGCCGCGGAGGATCCAGCTGGCGCTCGCGGTGTCGTCGAGCGGTCGCCAGGCACGGCCCTGACGCGAGCGGCGCCAGGAGACGGTGCTGCGGACCCAGTCTCGGAGTTCTTCGGCCGTGAGCATGCCGGAGCGGGCTTCGAGGACGGTGCCGTAGTACTGGGTGAGGCCCTCGTAGACCCAGAGGAGGCGTGTGTCCTTGGGGGTGTGGAAGTCGTCGGTGGCCATGCCGGCGGGGCGGCGGTACTTGCCGCACCAGGCGTGGACATATTCGTGGGGGATGAGCATCTGCTGCCAGCCTCGGAAGTCTTCGAAGTTTTGGAGCTGGCGTTGGCGGATGATGTTGAAGGTGCTGGCGGTGTGCTCGAGACCGTTGAGGCTGAGGCGGTCGGTGGTGGCGACGAGGATGTCGAAGCGGTCGAAGTGGTGGTCGCCGAAGGTGAGCGTGGCCTGGGTGACCATGTTCTGGAAGGCGGTGATGAACTCTTCGGGGAGTTTCAGGACGCTTTCGGCTTCGCTGAAGATGTGGAGGGTGGTGGGCGGGGTTTGCGGGATGTCTTCGTGCGTGTGCTCGGTGGCGAGTTCGTAGGGGCGGTGGTGCTCGCCGACCATGATGGGGGAGTCGACCAGGACCTCGAGGGTGACGGGGGCGTAGCGGATGGTGTCGGGCTCGCCTGGGCCATCATCCGTGCGGAGGGCGGTGGCGGCGGACCAGCCTTCGGGGAGGGTGAGGGTGGTGGTGGCGGTTGCCTTGTTGTGCTTGTAGGTCTCGGGGTAGAGGAGGACGGTGTTGGGGCTGATGAAGCCGAGCTGTTCGTCGCCGAAGGTGTCGATGCCCATGGAGTTGGAGTCGGGGTTGTTGGCGATGTAGCGGAGGGAGGCGGTGATTGTGGCGGCGTCCGGCTCGGGCTGGATGAGGATGCGGTAGACCTCGCCCGGGGAGCGGTCCCAGGGGACTTCGCGGCCCTGGTCGTCGGTGAAGGTGAGGCCGGCGAGGTTGACGACGGGTCCGCCGGGTGCGTGGACGCCCGGGACCCACTTGGGGTACCAGAGGGCGATGGCGTCGGCGTCGGTGCGGTCGGTGGTGTGGAGGGGGATATCGAGCTCGGCGTAGAGGAGGCCGCGGGGCAGGTCGGTGGCGTCGATGCGGAGGTCGAGCTGGGCGAGGGTGGGGTGGGTGAAGAGTGCGAGGGCGGCGAGGGTGATTTTGTGCATGCCGCGAGGGTACTGGATCGGGCGGGGCTGGTCAGTCGGTGCCGAGGTAGACCTTGGGGACGAGGAACTGCCAGTCGGGGTGGTCGTGTGGGCGGGTTTCGCCGGGTTTTTGGGGGACGAAGGGGTCGTCGGTGAGGTCGTTTCCGTTGTGCCAGCGGCAGTCGGGGCTGCCGGTTTCGAGGAAGCCGAGGAGTTCGGCGTGGCCGTCCTGGAAGGCGTAGACGCCTCGGCGTTCGTGCCAATAGGCGTAGGGGCCTGGGTTCGCGCCGTAGTAGTTGGCGACGAGGGGCGGGCTGGCGCGGAGGTCGGCGAACTGGAGGTTGGTCTCGGCGAGGAGGATGGTGTGGCTGGGGCGGTTGATGTCGGCATCGCTCCGGCGGGCCTGGTCGTCGGTCTTGTCGCGTCGCCAGAGGAGGTGGCCGTTGAGGGCGTAGCTGGAGGCGATGTCTCCGACGCAGCGGGCGCCGTTCTCGGTGAACCCGGCTTCTCCCCACGGGCCGGGCTTTGGGTGCATGGGGCATCGCCAGGCCTCGATGTCGGCGAGGGTGCCGGTGTTGAAGAAGTTGCGTCGCCAGGTGATGTACTCGGTGTCGGAGACGAGGGTGCGGTTCTCGGGGAGGCGGCTTTGGTTCTCGGCGCTGAAGGCGTTGATGGCGGTCGTGATCTGGCGGGCGTTGGAGAGGCAGATGGTGCGGCGGGCGGCGTCGCGGGCGGTGGCGAGGACGGGGACAAGGAGGCCGATGAGCAGGGCGATGACGGCGATCGAGACCATGAGCTCGATGATGGTGAACGCGCGGGGGTGGGTTGGTGGGCGTCGCATCAGCCGGGGTCCTTGGCGAAGGAGACGACGAGGACGGGGTTCTGGGGGGAGAACTCGAAGGAGGAGGGGAAGTCTCCGTAGCGGGGGGAGCCCTCTGGGAAGTAGGCCATGGTGTAGCCGGCGTCGTCCTCTCTCAGGAGCAGGGGGAAGCGGGTGCCGATGAGGCGGGGGTCGCGGCCGCCGGCGTTGATGGAGAGGACGCGGGTGTGGCCCTGGACGCGGTCCCACTCGATGATGCGGTAGCGGGCGGCGACCCAGTTGCTTGCACCGAAGTAGATCTCGCGGTCGTCGATGGTGACGGGGATGCGCTCGGACTCGGTCCAGGGGCCGCGGATGCCGAGTGGGCCGGCGTCCTCGGGGATCCTTCCGAACTCGGGCCAGCCGGGGGGTGGGCGGACGCCGGACCAGCGGGGCTCGTTCTTGCCGAGCTGGACGGTGTCGGTGGTGTCGATGAGGACGAGGCGGCCGAAGGAGTCGAAGCCGATGGTGAGGGTGAGGCGTTGGCCGGCGCGGAAGCGGTGGTAGGCGTCGTCGATGGGGGTGATGGAGGCGACGCGGGCGTCGAGTGTGGCGCGTTCCTCGATGCCGGCGGTCTCGGGGTCGTCCTTGACGGGTGTGGTGCGGGTGATGTTGAGCGTGGCGCGGCGGGGCTCGCCGTCGGGGTTGAAGCCGTGGCGGATGGCGATGCGGTCGTCGGTGATCCAGAGGCCGCGCTCGGCGAAGGAGCGGTCGGAGGCGGTGACGACCTGGAAGGGGCCGATGGGGGCTCGGGGGCGTTCGGGACCGAGGGCGGTGGGTTGGGTGGTTGAGTTCGCTGCGGCGGTGGTGTTCGATCGCAGGAGGGCCGGGGTGATGACGGCGCCCGCGAGGGCGATGGTGATGGCGGCGGCGACGGCGATCTTGGTCGCGAGGGCGCCGGCGGTGATCGGCATGCCGGGGGTGCCGGGGCGGGCGATGCCGGCGAGGGCGATCTTGCCGAGGCTGGCGGCGGTGTCGAAGGTCGCGGCGGCGGCGATGGCGGAGGCCGACGCGAGGGCGACCGCGAGCGTGTCCCTGGAGGGCACGGCGAGGCCGGCGTCGGCGAGACGGGCGCGGAGGTTGGCGAGGGCCTTGTGCAGGCGGCGGGAGAGCGTGCCCTCGGAGACGCCGGCCTCGCGGGCGAGCTCGGCCTGCGTGCGGCCCGCGAGGAAGCGGGCGACGATGAGGGCGCGGTCGCGCTCGTCGAGCTGGGCGAGGGCGCGGTCGATGACGGGCTCGAGGTCGCGCCAGAGGGCGGCGCTGTCGGTGGCGGCGGCTTCGCTGCGGGACGCGATCCGCGTCGTGGGGTCGGTCGCGGCGCGGGACTCGGCGCGGCGGCGGGCGTCGGCGCGGCGGATGAGGTCGACGGAGGTGCCCAGGGCGCAGGCGTGCAGCCAGGCGGCGGCGCTCGACTTCACGCGGCCGGCGTGGCGGGCGAGCTTGAGGAAGACCTCCTGGGCGGCGTCCTCGGGGCTGACGACGCCGTCGGCACCGAGTGCGCGGCGGCAGGTGGCGAGCACCATCGCGTGGTACCGCTGGATGAGGACCTCTAGGGCCTCGGGGTCGCCCTGGCGGGCGTAGCGGCGGAGGGCGGCGTGATCGGACAGGTGGGCGGCCATGGGATCTCCTGCCCATGGTCGCGGGTGGGGCGGGCGGCTTGCGCTGCCGATTGAGATTTTTTGGCCGCGGGGCCAGCGGGGCGGGCGGGGCCGGCGGGGGCTACTTCTTCATGAGGGCGGCCTGGGCGGCGGCGAGGCGGGCGATGGGGACGCGGAAGGGGGAGCAGCTGACATAGTCGAGGCCGGCCTTGTGGCAGAAGTGGACGCTGGCGGGGTCGCCGCCGTGCTCACCGCAGATGCCGACCTTGATGGCGTCGTTGGTCTTGCGTCCGAGTTCGACGCCCATCTGGACGAGTCGGCCGACGCCCTCGGTGTCGAGGCTCTGGAAGGGGTCGTTGGGCAGGACCTCCTGGTGGATGTAGGTGGGGAGGAAGGTGTTGATGTCGTCGCGGGAGTAGCCGAAGGTGAGCTGGGTGAGGTCGTTGGTGCCGAAGCTGAAGAAGTCGGCGACCTCGGCGATGTGGTCGGCGACGACCGCGGCGCGGGGGACCTCGATCATGGTGCCGATCTTGATGTCGAGCCGGCCGGCGTAGTCGTGCTCGCGGCGGACCTCGTGGATCGTTTCCTGGATGATGTCTCGGAGGACGGCGAGTTCCTTCCTCACGCCGACGAGGGGGACCATGATCTCGGGCATGGCGCGGACCTTGCGCTTGAGGCACTCGATGGTGGCCTCGGCGATGGCGCGGGTCTGCATGCGGGCGATCTCGGGGTAGCTGATGGCGAGACGGACGCCGCGGTGGCCCAGCATCGGGTTGACCTCGTGGAGGTGGGCGATGCGGTGATGGAGGTGCTCGAGGGTCATGCCCAGCTTCTTGGCGAGGGCCTCTTCCTCGTGCTTCTCGTGGGGGAGGAACTCGTGGAGCGGGGGGTCGAGCAGGCGGATGGTGACGGGGAGGCCCTTCATCGCCTCGAAGAGGCCGATGAAGTCGTCGCGCTGGTAGGGCAGGAGCTTGGCGAGGGCGCGCTCGCGTTCCTCGACGGACTCGGCGAGGATCATCTCGCGCATGGCCTTGATGCGCTCGCCCTCGAAGAACATGTGCTCGGTGCGGCAGAGGCCGATGCCCTCGGCACCGAAGGCGCGGGCGCGCTCGGCGTCGGCGGGGCTGTCGGCGTTGGTGCGGACCTGGAGCTTGCGGTACTTGTCGGCCCAGCGCATGACCTTCTGGAAGTCGGCGCTCAGGGTCGGCTCGCGGGTGGCGATGGCGCCCTGCATGACCTCGCCCGTGGAGCCGTCGATGGAGATGACATCGTCGCGGGTGTAGAAGCGGCCGGCGACATGCATCTCGCCCTTCTCGGCGTCGATCTCGAGGTCGCCCGCGCCCGCGACGCAGCACTTGCCCCAACCTCGGGCGACGACGGCGGCGTGGCTGGTCATGCCGCCGGTGCTGGTGAGGATGCCGACGGCGGAGTGCATGCCCTCGACATCTTCGGGGCTGGTCTCGTGGCGGACGAGGATGACCTTCTCGCCCTCGAGGGTGCGCTTGGTGGCTTCTTCCGCGGTGAAGGCGAGCTTGCCGACGGCGGCGCCGGGGCTGGCGGGCAGGCCCCGCGCGAGGATGCGGGCGAGGCTCTTGGCCTCGGGGTCGAAGCTGGGGAGGAGGAGCTGGGTGAGGTCGTTGGCGGGGATGCGGAGGAGGGCGTCCTCCTCCTTGATGAGCTTCTCCTTGACCATGTCGCAGGCGATTTTCACCGCGGCGGCGCCGGTGCGCTTGCCGGTGCGCGTCTGGAGCATCCAGAGCTTGCCGCGCTCGATGGTGAACTCGATGTCCTGCATGTCCTTGTAGTGCTTCTCGAGCTTGGTCTTGATCTGCTGGAGCTGGTTGTAGCTTTTCTTGTCCCACTTGCCCATCTCGGCGGCGGGGCGGGGCGTGCGGATGCCGGCGACGACATCCTCGCCCTGGGCGTTGACGAGGAACTCGCCGAAGAACTTGTTCTCGCCCGTTGACGGATTGCGGGTGAAGGCGACGCCGGTGCCGGAGTCGTCTCCCATGTTGCCGTAGACCATGGCCTGGATGTTGACGGCGGTGCCGGGGAGGCCGGTGATGCCGTTGAGGCGGCGGTACTTGACGGCGCGGTCGGCGTTCCAGCTCTTGAAGACGGCCTCGATGGCGAGCTCGAGCTGCTTGAAGGGGTTCTGGGGAAACTCGTCGCCGACGCGCTTGCGGTAGACGGTGTGGTAGGCGGCGACGAGCTCGACCATGCCTTCTTCGGGGACATCGGTGTCGGCGCGGGCGTGGTATTTGGCCTTGATCTCGTCGAAGGCGGCCTCGAAGTGCTTGTGCTCGACGCCCATGACGACATCGCCGAACATGTTGATGAGGCGGCGGTAGGCGTCGTAGGCGAAGCGGCGGTTGCCGGTCTGCTGGGCGAGGCCCTCGACCGATTCGTCGTTGAGCCCAAGGTTCAGAACCGTGTCCATCATGCCGGGCATGCTGATGGCGGCGCCGGAGCGGACGGAGACGAGCAGGGGGTTCTCGACATCGCCGAAGACCTTGCCGGTGTCCTTCTGCACGCTCGCCATGTGGCGGTGGAGCTCGTTCATGAGCCCGTGGGGCAGGCGCATGCCGCCCTTGTAGTACTTCTCGCAGGTCTCGGTGGTGATGGTGAAGCCGGGGGGGACGGGCAGGCCGATCGAGGTCATCTCGGCGAGGTTGGCGCCCTTGCCACCCAAGAGCTGCTTCATGGTGCCGTCGCCCTCGGCGCGCCCGGCGAAGTAGCCGTAGACCATCTTGTCCTTGTCCGCGGGGCCGCGCTTGGCGGCGGGGGCGGGGGCCTTCTTGCGGGCGGCCTTCTTCACGACGCGGCGGACGCGCGGCTGGGCGGCGTGCTGTCGCTTGTCGGCGCCTTGGCTCGGCTCGGCCTTGCTGGCGGCTTTCTTGGAGCTGGACTTCTTGGTGGTGGGCTTGGAGGTCTTCTTGCTCGCCTTCTTGGCCATGTCTGGGTCGTCCCTTCTGAAGAAGACGCGGAGGGCCCGGGACTTCGTGGAACGACGACCGGGCCGGCGCGGGAAGGGAGTTTATGGAGGGAGGGGTCCTCGGGACGACCCGAGGGGGGCCCTGCGGGCCTTCTACCCTGCATTCACGCATGGCCCACGCCCCCTTAGAGCCTGTTTCCGCCCGGCCGACCGCCGGGAAGACCGCCGCCCGGGCTGCTGAGCTGATCGCCCGGTGGCCGGCGGATCGGCCGCTGGCGGTGCTGACGGCGGGGGGGCGGACGGAGCCGGGGTGGACGCTGCTGGCGGAGCCGGCGGAGACGCTGGTGGCGTTTGAGGCGGGGGAGGCGCTGGCGCTTCTGGAGCGGGTGGCGGGGGGGACGGACAAGTCTCGGGCACCGGAACCGGGCGGGCCGCCGATGGTGCGGGGGTGGGCGGTCGCGATCAGCTACGAGCTGGGACGGGCGCTGGAGCCGGTCGCGGCGGACCCGGGGCGGCCCGCCGATGACCGGGGGCTGCCGCTGGTCGTGGCGGCGCGGGTGGAGGGGGTGCTGGGGCGCCAACGCGACGCGGAGTGGAGGGCGTTTGGGGAGGCGCCGGGTGTGCCGGGCGGGGGCGGTGGGGAGGCGGGGGCTTTTGAGGCGGGCGAGCCGGGGGTGGGGACGGGGGACTTTGCGGCGCGTGTCGGGCGGGTGCTGGAGTACATCCGGGCGGGGGATGTCTACCAGGTGAACCTGACGGACCGGTTCAGCGCGGGCTTCGCCGGGGATCACCGGGCGCTCGCCGCGGCGGTCTTCGGGGCGGCGCGGCCGGCGCACGGGTGCGTGGTGGAGTGGGCGAACGGGGGGGGCGGGACGGACGCCCTCATCAGCGCGAGCCCGGAGCTCTTTCTGAGTTTCGACCCGCGGACGCGCACGCTGCGGACGCGCCCGATGAAGGGCACGCGGCCCGCGACAGCGGACCCCGCGGAGCTGGCGGGGGCCGAGAAGGACCGGGCGGAGCTGGCGATGATCGTTGACCTGATGCGGAACGATCTCGCGCGTGTCTGCGATTTGCCGACGGTGCGTGTCGAGGAGGCGCGGGCGGTGGACGCGCACGCGGGGAGCGTGCTGCAGGCGACGGCGACCGTCGCGGGGCGGCTGCGCACGGATCGCACGCTGGGGGACGCTTTGCGGGCGACCTTCCCGCCGGGGTCGATCACCGGAGCCCCGAAGATCCGGGCGATGCAGATCATCGACGAGCTGGAGAGCGCTCCCCGCCACCTCTACTGCGGCGTCGCGGGCTGGATCGGCGACGACGGGGCCTGCGAGCTGAGCGTGACCATCCGGGCGGCCGTCGTGTCGGGCTCGGGCCCGTCGCGCCGCGTGGATGTCCACGCGGGCGCGGGGATCGTGGCGGACTCGGAGCCGCAGGCGGAGTGGACGGAGACGCTGCTCAAGACCGAGGTGATGCGGAAGGCGTTGAAGAAGGGATCGGCATGACCCAGCGGGTGCGGACGGACATCATCGATGCGTATGTGTTTCGGCGGAAGCCGGGCGGGGCCGGTGAGGGTCGGGGCACGCGGGTGGAGGTGCTGCAACTCTTCCGGGCGCGGGGGCCGGTGCCCTCGACCTGGCAGCCGGTGATGGGGCATATCGAGGCGGGGGAGCGGGCGACGGACACGCTGTGGCGGGAGCTCTCCGAAGAGCTCGGCCTCGACCCGCGGGGGCCGCAGATGGTCGACGCGTGGGCGCTCGAGCAGGTGCACCCGTTCTTCGTCGCGGAGCTGGACGCGATCGTCTTGAGCCCGCGGTTCGCGGTGGAGGTCGTGCCCGGGTTCGAGCCGAGCATCAACGACGAGCACGACGACTTCCGCTGGCTGACGCTGGAGACGGCGGTGCGGGAGGCGCTGTGGCCCGGGCAGCGGGCGGCGCTGAAGGAGCTGTCGGGGATGCTGGCGGGTGATCCGAGCGCGGAGCTCCTGCGGCTCGGCGCGCCGGGGAGCGATCCATCGCCGCGCGACTTAAGGGCTTAGCACCGCTTCTTGCGGCACTGCACGCTTTGGGAGCGCGAAGGTCGCGAATGCGATCGACCACGATGGTACGAATGCGAGATACGGGGCCACGATCCAAAACGGGCCAGCCATCGCAACGCCAAAGGTGGCAGCCATGTAAAGCCATGGTGCCACGGCCGAAGCGATCATCGTTGCAAGCCACGGGTTCCGATCGGCCGCGTTCGCGATGCCGGCGGCGAGTGACGCAGAGCCAGCAATCGCGATAGCTGGTGCGGTGAACCAGAACGCTTTGCCCATCCACTCGTCACCCCAGAAGGCGACGAAGGCCCATCCGCAGACAAACGCGTACAGAGCAAGCGACGCCATGAGCGCCGCAGGCTTCACCGCCGGCCCATCAGCGTCAGCTTGCCCTCTTCGAGAACATACAGCCCGAGCAGCCAGCCGCCGGCGACATAGGGATCGGTCTTGAAGTCGCCCTCGATCGAGCCGTACAGCGGGCCCATGCCGGCGCCGGGGCCGGCGTCGACGGGGCCGTTGAGCCGGACCTCGATGGCGTCGTAGGGCGTGGGGGGGACGCCGATGCAGCAGCCGTCCCACTGGTTGAGCGTGAGCAGGATGTCGTTGCTCGACTGCTGGGCGAGGGGGAGGACGACATAGCCCTCGATGCGGACGCGCTTGCCCTCGAGCTTCTGGGCCCACTCGGGCAGCTCGGTCTTGCCGAGGCGGGGGTTGTAAACCTGCATGGCGGACTGGAGGAGGTCCCACGAGATGATGTAGGGCTTGGCGGTGGTGCCGTCGCCGGGGAGGACCCACTCGCCGCCGCCGATCTCGAGGGTGCCGTCATCCTTCTGGATGGTGGCGTCGATGGGGAGCGAGGCCTGGGCCTGGGCGTCTTCGGGCTGCGTGTCGCTCGGGGCCGGCTCGTCGGGCGTGGTCGTCGCGGCGGGCTCGGTCGCGGCGGCGGTCTGCTGCTCGTTCAGGGCCTGGACCGCGTCGTCGAAGGTGCGCGAGGGCACGGCTTCGGCGGTGTCGGCGGTGTCCGTCGTGGACGCGGCTTCGGTCTCGGTGTCCGCGGCGATCTCGGTTTCGGTTTCGGCGGCGGCGTCGGTGCCGGCGTCGGTGCCGGTGTCGCCACCCATGGCCCGGCCGAAGGCGTTGAGCGAGGCGAGGAGCTTGCCCATCGCGTCGCCGGCCTCTTCGAGGCCGAGCGCGGGGGTCGGGCCCCCGGCGACCGGGGCATCGGCGGCGGGGTCGTCCTTCAGGGGCTCGCGGTCGGCGGGCATCTCCGCGGGCGCGTTCGCGACCTCGATCGGCGCTTCCGCGGGGGCCTCGGCGACCTGCGCGGGCTCTGCGACCGGCTCCGGCGTGGGCTCTGCCACGGGCTCCGGGGTCGGCTGGGCCTGAGCGGTTACGACGGGCTCCGCCTGGGGCTCGGGTCGGGACTCGGGCCGGGGTTCAGGCGTGCGGGCCGGCTGCGGGGCCGCCGCCTGGCGGGCGGCGGGGGGGGCCGGGGGTGCGGCCTGGGCCGACTCGTCGGCGACGGGCGTTTCGGCCGTGCCGTTGCTCGAGGGGACGAACAGGAGAGCGAGCCCCGCGAGGCCCGCGACGATCAGGATGGCCCAGAACACGCGCATGCCCAACGGTACGACGCTCGATGGCCGCGGATCGGCCGATGGGACCCACGATCGGACCTGTTGGGGGTGGGCGGGGAAGGATGGGGGTTGGGTCAAACCGCACCCATGTGACCCCAATTCCCGGGGTGTTGCGGCACCACCGGTCCGCCTCGGCGGGCGTGGCGAGGGCGGTCGGGGCCCCGCGTCATCCTCCCCCGGCACACGACCGATAGCCCCGGGGAGCGCGCCGTCCGGGCGATCGGACCCGTCTCGGCGACGACTGAGGGACTACGCATGGCACAGAAGACCCCGGGCGACATCCTCCTCGACGCGGGCACGAACGAGCTCGAGGTCTTGGTCTTCAAGCTCGAGCACGGGTGGTTCGGGGTGAATGTGGCCAAGGTGCGCGAGGTGATCCTGGGGCGGAAGCCCACGGAAGCCCCGGGTATGCACCAGGCGGTCCTCGGGATGATCAACATGCGGGGGGCGCTCATCCCGCTGGTGGACCTCAAGAGCACGCTGGGGCTGGGGTCGGTCGAGCGGGAGCGGATCGGCGAGCACCGGGTGATCGTGACCGAGTTCAACGGGCTGCACACCGGGTTCATCGTGGACGATGTCGACCGCATCCACCGCGTGAGCTGGACGCGGGTGCGGTCGGTGCCGGATGTGAACAGCCTCTCGGCGTACCCCGCCCAGACGGTCAGCAGCTGCACGGGCGTGATCGACATGGACGGGACGCTGGTGCTGATGATCGACTTCGAGTCGATCGCGGACAGCATCACGCTGCAGGAGGGGCTGCAGGTCTCGTTCGTGGATAACCCCGACGGCATCGACCGGGAGAGCAAGCGGGTGCTGCTGGCCGAGGACTCGCCCTTCATGCGGCACACGATGGAGCGGGTGCTCCGGGACTCGGGGTACACGAAGCTCGAAGTCTTCGGCGACGGGGCGTCGGCGTGGGCGGCGATCGAGCGATCGCTGAACGAGGGCGAGGTGCATGTCGACGCGATCGTGAGCGACATCGAGATGCCGCAGATGGACGGTCTGCACCTGACGAAGCGGATCCGGGAGACGAAGGCGCTGGCGGACACGCCGGTGGTGCTGTTCAGCTCCCTGGTGAGCCAGGACAACCTGAAGAAGGGCGAGCAGGTGGGGGCGACCCTGCAAATCGCCAAGCCGGAGCTGGCGAAGGTGGTCCGGCTGATCGACCTGGCGGTTTCGGGACGGCTGGAAGAGGCCAAGGCGAACCCGCAGCTGCTCGACGCGGCCTGATCGTTCTCGGGCCCGGGCGGCTTTGGGCGGTGGGGCGCATAGGGCAAGCCCGAGCGTTGGGCACCACAGAGAAACCCGCGGTCGGAACGGGAAGGCGCGCCGTGTGTGCGCCGCTTTCAGCGCGCCGCGAACGGTGGGGCGCGCCGGTGCAATCGACACCGCTTGCCGGGATTGACGCGCGGCGGGGGCCGGATGGCGTCCGTGTGCCGATCGCGTGCCGACCTTGGCGTTGCAGTTGGTGTCTTCGTCACCCCCGTTAGCGGGGTGGTTCGAATCCTGAGCAATCGTCTGTAGCCCCACGATCTGGGTGTGAGAGTGAGCCGATCTTGGTCGGCCCCTCGGAGCATGGCGGATCCGAGGGGTGTGTGCGCGGGCCGCCGAATGCCGACGCCGATCCCGTTCGCTGGGTGAGCGTCGGTCCTTGTGGTCCCCCGCTGCCTTTGGAGGACTGATGCTTTCACGCCACCGTCTGCACCGCACCGCTGGGCTCGCCCTGCTCGCTTCGACATCCGCATACGCGCAATCGGTGGACTGGAACGCGGGACAGACGCCCGCGGTCTCGGATACGGAACTGTTGCCCGAGGTCTTCCTCGAGGCCTCTTCGCAAGGTCGAGGGGCGCCGCCGTTCGCGGTGGACCAGCGCCCGATGGCGTACATCCCGCTCGCGAGCCACGGGAAGAGCTGCTCGAATGTCGAGGGCTTCCCGTACTGGCGCACGCTGTGGGAGCCGGACCCCAAGGACGCGGGCCAGCGGCCGCCGGCGTTGTACAAGCTGTTCGACACGATCGACAACGAGTGGGACAAGGGGTACCGGCGGTTCATGCTGCACCGCTTCGGCGGGGACCAGGGCGGGGGGCTCTACGCCTCGGCCCAGTGGTGGACCTTCGACGAGAGCGCGCGGAACTGGTTCCTGCGGGACGACTACGGCAAGCGGTCGGGCGTGCCGATGGGGCTGACGGCGTACATCGCGCAGAAGAAGGCGATCGACCCCGACGCCGAGTTCTACATCTACCTCGGGCCGAAGCTCTACAAGGTGGACAGCCTGCTGCAGGAGGAGGCGCCTTACACCAAGACCGCGGCGTGGTACTCCGAGTGCGACCCCCTGGGGGAGGACCCGAAGAACCTCATCCCCGATGACATCGACAACTACGAGCTGCGGCTCATGTGTCTGACCGGGGACCCGAAGCAGGACACGAAGAACGCCAACCAGCTCTGGCTGACGCTCGGCGCGTTCACGCAGATGGGCTTCGACGGGGCGTACTTCGACGCGCTCGGCGGTCCGAATGATTACGGGGCCATCTGCGCCGGCGACATCGGGCGGCTGCCGCAGTACGCCGACCGCGGGTTCCGCATCGGTATCGAGCCGATGGCCGTAGATTTGGTCAACAAGAAGCATGTGCCGCAGACGGAGATGGCGACGGAAGCGCCGTCGATCTCCAACTACCGCTTCCTGGGATGGCGCATCGGCGTGACCGAGGATGCGGCGCAGTGGAAGCCCGAGTGGGACCTGCGGGGCACGGGGCACGAAGCGGCGGTCATCATCCACGACCGCGACTGGTCGACCGACCGCAGCGCCGGCGCGAGCCCCGACGACGGGCTGCTGACGATCGATCGGTTCTACCAGCTCGTGCAGCACGGGTACACGCCGGCCCCGCGCCCGACGCCCGGCAGCCCGACCGACGACGCGGTCGCGCTCGTGATGGGCGTGGGCGAGCCCTCGTGCCCGGCCGACATCAACTTCGACGGGCGGGTGAGCTTCAACGACATCCTGCTGCTCATCAACCGGTTCAACAGCACGCCCGAGCCGGTGCTCGGGAAACTGAACCTGTATCACGGGGACTACTCCGACGACGAGCAGCTCACCTTCGCCGATGTCGCGGCCTTCATCCGGCTCTACGCCGCCGGCTGCAACTGATCGCGAACGGTTATCCCCCACCTCCCCACCTCCCCCACGGGCGGGCGCCGGCTTTCCGGTGTCCGCCCGTTCTCATGCGCTGCGAGCGGTCGCATGGCGGGGACTACTCAAAGTCGTCGGCACCCGCCGGGCAGCGAGGGGCCCGACGAACTTGCCTTCTTCGGGCCCGGACGGGCCCGACAAAAAAAGGCGACCGCGTGTCCGCAGTCGCCCGGAGGGAGAAAGAGAGAGAGCTTGGTTCGGCCCGGGGGAGCATGACGCCCACGCCGCGGACCGGGGTGATCGTTCTCGGGCTCGGCTGGCCGGCTTGCCGGTCTTGCCTGCCCATCCTGAAAACACCCGGCTTTCGCCTGATGTTCCCGGGCCCACAGCTTCCTTACGCAAGCGAGGTGTCGAGGTTCGCCACAACTTCGGAAAGCCGCTCGCGGAGGTCGTCGATGTGCTCCGGGGTGAGCCCCAGATACTCCATCCATTCGGCGGGGATCTGGCCGTCCTGGATGTCGAGGCGGAAGCCGAAGTCGATCTGGGCCGCGAGCCGGTCGGCGACGGCCACGACGGCGGTCAGCTTGCGGTGTTCCTCGGGGGCCTCGAGCGGGTTGTGGTGGAAGCCGGTGACGCTCTTGAAGGCGGCCGGGAACTTCCAGCGGTTGCAGAGGCCGATGCCGAAGTCTTGGTGCGTGGCGCCGAAGACGCCCAGCTCGACCTCGAGCATGTCGTTGCCGGGGATGCCGTCGGCGTTGATCGCCAGACGCTCGACGACATCGATCAGCTTGTTGCGGTCGTACTGCATCTCGACCATGAGGCCGATGTCGTGCATCAGGCCGGCGAGGTAGGCCTCGTCGCCCAGCCCGTACTTCATGGTGTCGGAGATGATCTTCGCGGCGGCCGCGGAGGCGTTCGAGTGCTTCCACAGGTCACGGGCGCTGAACTGGGCGGTGACATCGCCTCCTCGGAAGAGCTTGGCGAGGCTGGCGGCGATGGCGATGTTCTTCACGGCGTTGAGCCCGAGCATCACGATCGCGCGGTTGATCGAGCCGATCTGCCCGGGCAGCCCGTAGAACGAGCTGTTGACCACCTTGAGGATCCGGCTGCAGAGCGCCGGGTCGTTCGAGATGACCTTGTGCAGGTCCTGGGCGGTGGACTTCGGATCCTCGACCAGGTCGATGATCTTCATCGTGATCTCGGGCAGCGTGGCGATGTGGCTGATCTCGCGCAGGGCCCCCGCCACCACCTGCTCGCGCTGCTCGGTCGTCGTGCTCATCCGGTTTCTCCCGTCGTTGAAGGTCCACCCATCCATCGGCGCACCGAGAGCCCGACTTTGTTCCGCCTCGCACTCTTCACAGGAACCGGAATCCACCCGACGCACAGCGCCTGAACACGCCGATGGCGCTCAGTCCGCCCAGCGCTTGCGCAGGACACCCGGTTCGTAGGGGTCGGCGGCGCAGAGCGCCTCGGCCACGCGCACGCCCGCCCGGCCGTCGCCGAACGGGTGCGCCCCCCGCGTCGGGGGCGTGGCGCGGGCCCGCTCGATGGCCTCGCGCACGCGCTGCGCGTCCTCGTGCTCCACACGCACGACGCCCGGGCCGGGCTCGCGACCGCCCTGCCGCGGGCCGACATCGACGACCGGGCACCCGAGCGCGGGCACCTCGATCAGGCCCGCGCTGGAGTTGCCGACCACCACCCCGTTCTCGCGGGCAAGCCGCGCGACCGTGCGCACGAACTCGGCCCGGGGCAGGTGCTCGAAGAGCTTCACCGTGCCCGGTGCCCCGAGCAGGGCCCGCATGATGCCGTCGCGGCCCGGGTCGTGGTTGGGGTGCAGGGCGAGGACGCGCTTGCCGGCGAGGGCCTCCAGCAGCGTCGCCGCGGCGTGCTCCTCCGCCTCGTCGGCCCGGCCCACGGGATGAAAGGACAGCAGCACCTCGGGCCGGCCCAGGGCCTCCCAGCGCTCGTCGCCCAGGGGCTCGACGCCCTCCAGCCCGTCGATCGCGGGGCTACCGACGACGACGATCCGGCCCGCGGGCTCGCCCATCCGGCGGATGCGGGCGGCGCTCGCCTCGGTCGCGGGCAGGTGCAGGTGCGCGAGCTTGGTGACCGCATGCCGCATCGCCTCGTCAGCCACGCCCTCGGCGACATCGCCCCCGTGCAGGTGCGCGACGGCGAAGCCCCCGATGCTCGCGGCCGAGGCGGCCGCGAAGGCCTCGATCCGGTCGCCCAGCACGACCACCCAGTCGGGCCGCATGCGCTCGAAGCTCCGCCCGAAGCGCCCGATGCCCTTGCCGGTCGCCTCGACATCCGCCGCCCGGCCCGCTCGCCCGGCGACCTGCATCGGCACGGAGTCGGCCACCGCGAAGAGGGCCTTCACATCGCGGAAGGTCATCGCCGGCTGGATGAGGTGGGCCCCCGAGGCGATCACGAGCAGCTCGAGCTCGGGCCGGGCGTCGATCGCCCGCATCACGGGCGTGAGCAGGCCAAAGTCGGCGCGGGAGCCCGTCACCACGGCGACGCGGCGCGGGCGGTCCGGCGTCGGTCGCGTATCGACCCGCCGTTCGTCTTCGGGATTGGCCCAGCCGTCTCCGATCATGGGCAGAGGTTAGCCGCGGGCATCACCAGCCGAGATCGGCAGGCGTCAAGGGCACATCCGCCTCGACCGGGCGGGCGACGGCCGCGCCGATCGCGTCGCCCATGCGGAAGGGCTCGATGCCCGTCCCCGGCCGCTTGATGGTGAGGTCGGCCGGCGTGATGAGCTCGCCCGGCGTGAGGTCGCGCGTCGCGACGAGCGATTGCCGGCTCACCTCGCGGACATCGCGTTCGCAGTCGAGCACGCGTTTGTCGCCGACGCCGGTGATCGGCGGCACGCGGTCGGGCAGCGCCGCGACATACGCGGTCATACCCGCGCCGTCGAGCGAGGCGGCGTGGTCGGGGCCCTGGGCCCGTGTGTCGTAGGTCAGGTGCTTCTCGAGGATCGCCGCGCCGATGCCGACCGCCGCGGCACCCGTCCCGGTGCCGGGGGTGTGGTCGCTGTAGCCGGTGACGAGCCCGGTCGCGCGTGCGATCGCGCCGACGCCGCCGAGGGCCTCGTCGGGCGCGGGGTAGCTGCTGACGCACTGCAGCACCGCGAGCTGGTCGCGGATTCCCGCAAGCCAGCCGACGCCGCGCGTCACTTCATCGAGCGTGCTCGCGCCCGTGCTCACGATCAGGGGCTTGCCCGTCGCCGCGAGGGCTTCGAGCAACGGCCGGTTGATGATGTCCGGGCTGGCGGTCTTGTACGCGTCCCAGGGCAGCCGCTCGGCGACGGCGACCAGCTCCACGCTGAACACGCTGACGATCGCGTGGATGCCGCGGGCGTGGGCCCGCTCGACGACCTTCGCCATCGCGTCGATGCCGAGCTCGAGCCGGCGCAGCATGGAGAGCGGGTCGGTCTCCCCCGCGGCCTTCTGATACGCCGCGAGCTTTGCGGCCTTGCTCATCAGCCGGTCGGTCTCGAACAGTTGCAGCTTGACGGCGTCCCCACCGGCGTCGGCCGCGGCATCGGTCAGCATCAGGGCGCGATCGGCATCGCCGTCGTGGTTCACGCCGATCTCGGCGATCACATACGGGCGCTGGCCCTCGCCGATCTCGCGATCGCCGATCCTCATGCCGCGTCGATCACGGCGTCGGGCGTGTCGTCGTGCACCCAGTGCCGCTCGCGCAGGATCGCGTCCGCGACGAGCAGGTCGACCCGCGTGTCGATGTCGATCACATCGCCCTCGCCGGTCAGGACGCCGCGACGCTCGCGCCCGAAGAACGCGTGCGGGCCGTCCTGCACGCCCGGGATCTCGAGGAAGAGCGCCCGCCGCGTGAGCGCGATCACGCCGCCGTCGGGCACATACGCGGGCGGCAGGTCCTGCCGACGGAAGACCCCGTGGTTGAGGACGCCGCCCTCCCAGGGCATGACCATCCCGTCCTCGCCCACGCGGGCGGTCCACCACGGGTGGTGCTTGCCGACGGGCGCGTAGCTCTGCACGCTGTCCGCGCCCGACTCCACGAGCATCCGCACCGCCCGGTCGATCAGGTCGTCCGGCCGGACGGGGACATTGCCGTAGAGGATGACGATCGTGTCGCCCTCGTAGTGCGTCGCCGCCGCCCGCGCCGCGTCGTCGATCGTCGCGGTGTCGCTCGAGAGCCCGGGGCTGCGGTGGTGCACGCGGGCCCGCTCAGCCGACGCCAGCGTCAGGATCTCCTCGCAGTCGCTCGACACGACGACGGTGCCGACCGTCTCGGCCCGCTGCGCCGCCTCGATCGTCCACGCCACGCAGGGGCGACCCGCGACGAGCGTCGTGTTCTTCTTCGGCAGGCCCTTGCTGCCGCCGCGCGCCAGGATGATCGCCAGAGCGTCCGTCGTCATACCGCAACCCCCGCTTTCTCACCGATTGTGCTGACGCCCACCAACGCCGGCTCCGCCGCCCGCGCCCGACTCCGCACCAGCCTCCGCCACACGCCGTCAATCCCGTGCGACCGCACATCGCCCACGCTCCGCCCGTCCGGACCGACGACCACGCCGTCGCACCGGATCGCCATCTCCTCGCGTTCAACGCGCTCGCGGGCCGACGCGGGCAAGGGCAGCGCCTTGATCCGCCGCTTGGTCGCGAGGTACCCCTCGCCCACCTCGTCCGAAGCGCCCGCGGGCAGCGGGTCGATCGCCGCGGCCCCCGCGACCATCGTCCACCCGTCGTAGAACCGCTCGATCTGTTCGTACACCTCGTCGCACCGCGTGATGCGGGGCACGATCCACGGGCTCGGCATCCCGCCGACAACCCGCCGGGCCTCGACCAGCTCGACGATCCGCTCGTGCGTCCGCGTGTACAGGTCGTGCCCGGTCAGCGTCGCGTAGGTCGTCGCGTCCACCGCGAGGACATCGACGCTGATCACATCCGCCCCGCACGACACCAGCGCCCCCGCGTCGAAGTCGTCCCGCAGAAGGTCCGTCCGCAGGTGCACGCCCGCGACGCCGACCTCCTTCGCCGCCCGCACGATCTCGAGCGCCGCCGGGTGCAGCAGGGGATCGCCCACGCCATGCAGCGTCAGCACCGCGTCGGGCCGCTCGCCCGCGATCTGCTCCACGATGCGGAGCGCCAGCGACAGGTCGAGCGTCGCCCGCTCCGGGCTCTCCTCGCCGAGGGCCGTTCCCCGCAGCCAGTGCGCCCACAAACCCGACGCGATCCGCCCCGTGTTTAGCTCCAGCGTCACATGCCGCGGGCCGGCCTCTTCCGGTCCGCCCGACAGCCCTTCGATGGCCTCCGCGACCATCCCCGCGTCCGCCGTCAGCCAGCCCTCGCCGAGCGTCGCCACCGCGCCCGACACCAGCCCCAGCCCCTCCGGCGTGTCCGCGATGACCCGCCGCCCCAGATCCCGCACGCCGATCGGCACCGGCACGCAGAACGACTTCGCGATCGGGTCCGCCACCGGCGCGATCGGGATGTACCCCAGCACCGCCCCGATGCTCGCGAGCGACCGCGCCCGTTCCGTCGCCCCCGCGAGCGACGCCACGCTCTTGCGATCGATCAGCAACGCCCCCAGCCCCGGCACCGCCTGGCACACTGCCAGCCGCTTGCCCTCGGCCCGCCCGCGGCTCAGCTCGATCGTCTGATCGATGATCGCGGGATCGACGAGCGCCCAGTCCAGCCCCACGATCACCGCGTCCGTCAGCCCGCGCTCCCCCAGCACCCGCTCGAGCAGGCCCAGATCCACGCTCTCGTCGTACGCGGAGACCGACGCGATCCCACCCCGCCAGCTCGCCGGCTGCCACTTCCGCGCCCCCGCGACGCCGTCCACCCGCGCCCGCAGCGCCCCCGCATCGACGCCCACGAACGCAACGCGCGTATCCCGCCCCGCCTCGCCCGCGAGCGCCCGCGCCCGCTCGGGGTCGGGCGTCGCCACCACGACCTCCGCCGGCCGCTCCGCCCGCAGCACGCGCCGCAGCGTCGTCTCGAGGACGCTCAGCCCGTTCGGCAGCTTCGCCCCGAGATCCCGCGCGAGCCCCAGCCCGCCGCGGTCCAGCTCGCCCATCAGCACGACGCCCGCGCGCCTGGGCCCCTCGCCCGCGACGACCACCGCCTCGGCCTCCGCCCCGGGGTCGGCCCGCTGCTCTTCTTCCGGGATCGAGTCCCGCGTCGTCTTCGCCCGCTCGCCCTTCAGGACGCCGATCGCGTCCCCGAGGAGCCCCTCGAGCACATCGCCCGCCTGCCCCAGCCACTCCACATTGCGGATATCCCGATCGATCTGCCGCTTCTGCCGCTCGATCTCGTCGAGCTCGCCCGACAGATCGATCGCCCGGTCCGCCCGGTAGCGGTTCAGCGCGCCCGTCTGGTTCAGGAACTGCACCAGCCCGTACGCCGGCTCCAGCGTCCGCACCTCGTCCCGCAGCTCGT
This sequence comes from uncultured Phycisphaeraceae bacterium, assembly GCA_964615815.1. GTDB lineage: Bacteria > Planctomycetota > Phycisphaerae > Phycisphaerales > UBA1924 > DAIQNV01. Next base: position 94,970 of record CAZTQV010000007.1, read on the forward strand.
ACACCCGCGTGATCAGCGTGTTCACCCGGTACTGGTCGTACTGGTGCTTCTGCATCTCCCGCAGCGCATCCCCCGCCGCCCGGCTCAGGTGCGCGACCTTCGCCGCGTCCGCGCGGACGCTCTCCAGGTGCTCGATCAGCGACGGGATCCGCGTCGCCGGGTCGTACATGGGCTCGTCCGCCTCGGGCAGACTCACATCCGGCCCCATCCCGAAGAGCTCGACCACCTCCGCGAGCGTCATCGGCACCGCGCCCCGCTTCGCAACCCCGCCCTCCGTCGCGTCGATCACCCGCCGCCCCGCGCGCACATCCGCCGCGAACTCCACCTCGAACTGCTGCAGGTAGGTCGTCATCTGCTCGTCGGAGTAGATCGGCCGCCCGAAGACATCCTCCCGCTTGTGCAAGAGGCTCTTCTCCCGCACGATCCGCTCCCACTCGAACATCTCCAGCGTGCGGAACGCCCCGAGCTCCCCCGCCCACACATCGTGGATCGCCGCCCCCGCCGCGTAATACTGCCCGTCGGTGAAGCCCAGGTCCTGCCCCACCAGCACCACCGGATCACAACCCAAATGCCGCGCGAGGTAGTACGCCAGGTGCGCCACCGTCGCCCCCGCGGGCAGCGTCCCCGGGCTCGCCGGCAGCCCCGCCCCCAGCAGCATCTGCATCCGCTCGTCGCTCGGGCAGCGCACCGCGCCGGGGAACCCGTCCAGGATCACCGGGTTCGCCTTGCTCTCCGCCACCAGCGTCACGCCCTCGACATCCGCCTCAGTCAATCCCTCGTAGAACCGCCGGCTGATCTCGTGGTAGTCGAGCGCCGTCACGAAGTGCGGCTTCACCCCCGCCCGCAGCAACGGCTTCAGCGTCGTCTGCGTCGCGATGATCACGAACTTCTCGCGCCCCCCCGGCTTCGCCAGCTCCGCGATGTTCCTCGCCAAGCTCGGCCCCGCCGACACCACGATCGCCGGCCGCCCCGAAGCCGCCCCCGTCAGCTCGCTCACGCCCCGACCCGTCGAGTACCGGTCGAGGTTCATCAGCATGTTGCGGAGCGTCACCTCGCTCTGCACGAGTGTGGTCACGATCGTCGTCCGCGTCGCCCGCAGGACCTCCGCGAACCGCTGGGCGAACCGCGCCCCACCCTCCCCCAGCCGCTTCACGCTCGCCGGGTGCTCGAGGATCTTCGCCCCGAGCGTCACGATCCCCTCCACGCCCTTCAGCCCCGACGCCAAGCTCGGCCGGTCGTCCGGATCGGTCAGCAGCAGAAAATGCCCCGCCTCGATCCACCCCGAGTGGTCCACCTTCTCCAGCACCGCCCGCAGCAGCCCCACATCGGGCTCGTAGCACACCACCACGCCCTTATCGCGCAGCTTCTCCCCCAGCACCCGGCAGTGATACCCAAGCCCGAACCCCAGGACGCACACGCCCCCGTTCGCCTCCAGGTCCACCGTCCCCGCCAGGTTCGCCGCCTCCGCGAGCGGCCGCCGCTTGCTCGCGAGCCACCGCGCCTTCGTCGCCCCCCCACCGCCCTCGTCCCCACCGAGACCAAGGCCCAAGGGGTCCGCCTCGGTGATCGCCGGCCCCGCGTCCCCCGCCGCCTCTTCCAGGATCGACGCGCTGACCACCCCCTCCGGGGTCTCCACGAAAGTGACATCTGTCCGAGGCAACGCCGACCGGATCCGCTCGGCCGTCCGCGGCGCCAGCCGCTCGATCGCCCGCAGGTTCCGCTCCAGGGTGCCGCCGCCGAATCCGCCGAAGCCCGGCGTCAGATCAAAGAAGTCCATCAAGCCCTCCAGAAGCCCGAGGCCCGGCTCCGCCGAGCGGGGATGCACCCGCGCGCGCCCCCGGGCCGTACCCTGACCCGGGACCGATCCCAAGGAATCGGCCCACCCCGATCGGAGGCTCAAAAGATGCCCCCCATGCACACCGGCGCTACACCCCTCCCTTCCGGGGGATCGCCTCTCACCCTCGCCCAGTCCTTCGCCCAGGATCTCCTCTCCGGCGGCCCCGACATCCGCCCCCTCCCCGAGCCCTCCCTCGTCGAGTCCATGCTGTTCGAGGGCTCACTCGCCCTCTGGATCGGCCTCGCCGTCGCCGCCGTCGTCCTCTTTGTCGGCCTCGCCAGCCGCGGCAAGCCCAAGCTCGGGGCCCTGCTCGGCGCCGTCGCCCTCCTCGCCGCCGCCGGGGCCTGGGCCACCAGCACCTTCGTCACCACCGAGCGCGAAGTCATCCTCGACAAGACCACCGAGCTCGTCGACGCCACCGCCGCCGCCGACACCCGCGCCCTGGGCCTCCTCCTCGACCCCGAGGTCCGCCTCTCCATCCGCGGCCTCGGGATGGACATGCCACGCGACCGCATCCTCACCCTCGTCGATGCCCAGCTGGGCGGTGCCTACCGCATCACCAACCACGCCATCCTCGAACGCCAAGCCACCCTCGACGGCCCCACCGCCGCCCGCGCCCAGTTCAGCGTCCGGGCCGATGGCGAACGCTTCGGCCGCGTCGGCAGCTGGTGGGCCATCGACTGGCGCGAACGCCCCGAGGGCTGGCGCGTCGTCTCCATCGAGGCCCTCTACATCCCGGGCCTCGTCGGCCCCGAGGCCCAGCCGTGACCCTCCGCGTGCGGGCACACGCCAAGATCAACCTCGCCCTCGCCGTCGGCCCGCCGGATTCCACCGGCCCCACCCCGATGCACCCCATCGCGAGCTGGATGGCCCCCATCGACCTCGCCGACGACATCGAACTCACCCGCCTGCCCGACGGGATCCCCCCCATCGTCGAGGTCCAGTGGGCCTCGGGCGAGCCAATCGACTGGCCCATCGAACGCGACCTCACCTACCGGGCCCACGCCGCCCTCGAAGACGAGCTGAACGCACGCCTCCCCGTCGGCATCACCGTCACCAAGTCCATCCCCGCCGGCGGAGGCGTCGGGGGCGGCTCGGCCGATGCCGCGGCGGTCCTCCGCGGGCTCGACGCCCTCTTCGACCTCCGCCTTCCGCCCGACCGCCTGCGGGCCATCGCCTCCACCCTGGGCTCCGACATCCCCTTCTTCATCGACGACGCCGTCCCCCCCGGCTCGCCCCCCCGCCCCGCCCTCGTCACGGGCTTGGGCGACCAGATCGAGCGCCTCCCCCGCGCCCACGCCGACCTCGTCCTCCTCCTGCCCCCCTTCGGCTGCCCCACGGGCGAGGTCTACCGAGCCTTCGACCGCCTCGACCCCGGCCCCCTCCGCGCCGAAGCCGTCGCGTCCCTCGCCCACGCCGGCACCATCGACACCCACGCCCTCTTCAACGACCTCGCCGCCCCCGCCGAGGCCGTCCGCCCCGAACTCGCCGATCTCCGTGCCCGCGCCCGAGAGATCGCCTCCGGCCCGGTGCATGTCTCGGGCAGCGGCAGCACGCTCTTCATCCCGGCCAAGTTCCCGGAAGCCGCCCGCGCCCTCGCCCAGCGCCTCACCACCGACCTCGGCGTCCAAACGCTCGTCACCAAGCTCGCGTAATCGGACCTTCGCACTCCCCCTTGCCGCCCCAGCACCCGCTCGCAACCTCTGAAACCGCGTCACACCCCGCGCCCTTGGTGTAGAGTCGCCAAGCGCGGGCCCGAACCCCGCCACACGACGGAGGTTGACGATGGCCGAGCAGACGACGATCCCCACCAATGGCCCCGCCGCCATCCCCGACGGCGTCTCGCCGACCACCCCCTACATCGGCGTCGACCTCGGCGGCACCAACATGCAGATCGGCGTCGTCACCCCCACCGGCGTCGTCCTCAGCCGTGCCAAGCGCAAGACCGAGGCGCAGGAAGGCCAGGAAGCCGTTCTCGCCCGCATGGTCTCGGGAATCGAGGAAGCCTGCGACGCCGCCAAGATCGAGATCGGCGCCTGCGCCGGCCTCGGCATCGGCGCGCCCGGCCCCATCGACCCCCAGACCGGCGTCGTCCTCGAGGCCGTCAACCTCGGCTGGATCGACACCCCCCTCGCAGAACTCCTGCGCAAGCGCACCGGCCTCCGCACCGAACTCGACAACGATGTCAATGTCGCCCTCTACGGCGAGTGGGTCGCCGGATGCGCCCGCGGCACCAGCGATGTCCTGGGCGTCTGGCTCGGCACCGGCATCGGCGGCGCCATGATCTTCGGCGGCAAGATGCACTACGGGCACTTCAAAACCGCGGGCGAAATCGGCCACATGCTCGTCAAGCCCGAGAACCCCCCGGGCCTGCGCAGCTTCGAGCACAACTGCTCACGCACCGCCCTGTGCAATCGCGTCCGCCAGCTCGTCGAGTCTGCCCGCCCCTCGATCGTCACCGAGCTCACCGAGGGCAAGCTCCACAAGATCAAGAGCAAGACTCTCGCCGAGGCCTACAAGAAGAAGGACCCCCTCGTCACCGAGATCATCGACGACGCGAAGACACGCATCGGCATCCACATCGCCGGCGTCGTCACGCTCCTGAGTGTCGAGATGGTCGTCCTGGGCGGCGGCCTCACCGAGGCCATGGGCCCCGACTTCGTCGAGGACATCCGCAAGACCGTCCACGACTTCGTCTTCCCCGACCGCTGCCGCCAGGTGAAGGTCGTCGCCAGCGAGCTCGAGGACAACGCCGGCGTCGTGGGGGCCGCCCTGATCGCCCGCGACCGCATCGCCGGCCGCGTCTGATCGGGCCCGCCCCGGGGAGACCGGCCTTAGCCGGTCAGCTCCCTCAGCCGGTCAGGTCATCCACGAGCCCGTCGATCGCGAGCTCGAGCTTCTCGTCCGTCATGTACTTCCCGCGATCGATCTCGTCGCGCACCCGGTCGACGAGCTCGCGTCGCACCTCGGGCATCTCGTTCAGCTTGCTGAGTAACCGGGCCATGTCCGACACCTCCACTCGATCGGAGCCTCGCCGACGCGGCGCTTCCGGGGCTTCGCGGGCTTCGACCTGGACGGCCGAGGCCGATTCGGTGCGGCCGAGTGAAGCAATGGAGAGCGGCGAAATATTCATGCTGACAGACTCCCGTCGGCTGGGGTCCGGGCCGCGTGCCCGGGTACCCGAGGGGTGGCGAACCATCCCTTCCGGCGAAAGGTATCGACACGCAATCTCGGACGCCTGTAGAAACGCGCTGTTGGGCGCTCAAGTTGCTAAACCTTTGACCTAAGGTAGTTTGTGCTCAATAACCCGAACACGGACGGGCGAAATTCCATGGTGCGAATGCACCGCCGATACCGAACATAAGGACACACCCCCTCAAAAGGGACTCTCCATGCAACGCCCAAACAAAGCACCCCAAGGTCTCACCGGGACCGCGACGCGCACGATCTGCGCTCTATGCGCAGCGCTTTCGCTCTCCGCCTGCGGCGGCTCCGGCCAGCCCGATCGCCCCCGCGACGACCTCAGTCGCCAGGCCGAGACCGTCTTCGGGGCAGACGCCGTCCCCACCAACGCCGCCGACCTCGCCTGGCGCATCTCGCTCGGCGCGGTCCCCCCCGCCGACCGCGCCGACCCCACCACCCTGATCCAGCGGCTCGAAAGGTCCACGGGCCTCCGCGGTATCGAGGTCGCCACCCGAAAGGGTGATTCCGTCCTTGTCTACGGGCAATACCCCTCCCCCGAGACCCCCCAGGCCCAGCGCGACCTCGAACGCGTCCGCACCGCCGAGGCCGACGGCGGCCGCCCCTTCGCGGGCGCCTTCTTCCTCCCCCCAGAGCTCGACGCCGCCGCCGCGGGCCGAAAGGCCGCCTGGGACCTCCGAAACGCCCGCGACAACTTCGGCTCCGACGCCATCTACACCCTGCAGGTCGGCATGTACGCCCGCGGCGACAACCAGCCCGCCGCCCCCGACGAGCTCCTCGAGTTCCGCCGTCTCGCCGAACGGGCCGTCGAGCAGCTCCGCTCCGAGGGCCAGCCCGCCTTCTTCTACCACGGCCCCACCGGCAGCATGGTCACCATCGGCCTCTACGGAGAAGCCGACCACGACCCCGAGACCAACCCCCCCCTCGAAAGCCCACGCCTCCGCGAGGCACGGGAGCAGTTCCCGAACGCCCTGCTCAACGGTCGCGGCGTCAAGACCCGCGGCCGCACGGGCGACGGCCGCATCGTCGAACGCCTCCAGTCCAGCTTCCTCGTCGCGGTGCCCCGCTAGCCGCAGCCCCTTCGCCCCTTCGCCCCTCTGCCCCTCTGCCCCTGCGCGCATCGCGTACCGTCTCCCCATGACGATCCTCCCCACCCTCGCCCGCGCCGCCCTCGCCGCCATCCTCCTCCTCACCACAACCGCCGCCCACGCCACCTCCGTCGCCCTCTCCCCCATCGTCATCGAGCTCGTCACCCCCGGCGGCGCCCTGCCCGTCCGCGCCGAGCTCTTCATCCCCGATCCCCGCTTCGCTAACTCCCCCCTCGCCAACCAACCCAAGGAGCCCTACCTCCGCCTCCACAACGGCGACGACACCGTCGAGCCCGACACCCTCGACGCCCGCACCTTCGCCATCCCCGGTGCCCGCCGAGAGGTCATCGAGGCCACCTTCGGCAGCAACACCCTCCGCCTTGAACTCTCCAACGCCGACGGCAACCGCTTCGGCACCGGCACCTACACCGCCCAACGCCGAAACGACATCCGCGAGCTCCCCGTCGTCGTCCGCTCCGTCGAGGACGGCTCCGAGCGCTTCACCCCCACCACCGTCCCCGACGCCATGCAGGGCCGCGCCGGCGCCTTCGCCGGCCGATGGTCCGTGCAGTTCGCAAGCGAAGACACCCCCGCCGTCGGCGTCTTCGAGGTCGACGAGACCACGGGCCGCGCCACCGGCACCTTCCTCACCGCCACAGGCGACTACCGCTACCTCGAGGGCCGCGCCGACGGCATGACCCTTCGCCTCAGCGTCTTCGACGGCGCCCACGCCTTCCTCTTCACCGCCAGGCAAACCAGCCAGGACCAGCTCGAGGGCCACTTCTGGTCCGGCTCGTGGTGGCACGACACCTGGACCGCCACCCGCGACGACAACGCCCAACTCCCCGACGCCTTCCGCGAGACCGCCGCCACCGTCGACACCATCACCGAGGAGATGCTCAGCTCGCTCTCCTTCACACGCGTCGTCCCCACCGGCCTCCGCCGCGCGGGCCGTGAGCCCGACGCCACCGGACCAGCCCTGAGTCAGCAGACCCTCGCCGAGGTCCTCCCCGAGGGCTCCCCCCGCATGCTCTACCTCTTCGGCACCTGGTGCCCCAACTGCGCCGACGCCACCCGCACGGTCCGCGGCTTCCACCAGCGCTACGGCTCACGCGGCCTCCAGGTCGCCGGCCTCGCCTTCGAGAACGACCCCGACGCCGCCGTCGCCCTCATCGACGACTACGCCGAGAAGTACGGCCTCCGCTTCCCCGTCCTCGTCGGCGGCTTCAGCGACAAGGCCGCCGCCGGGGAGAAAGTCCCCTTCCTCGACAAGGTTCGCGCCTACCCCACCACCGTCTTCATCCGCCGCGACGGCACCATCGCCGGCGTCCACACCGGCTTCAGCGGCCCCGCCACCGGCGACGCCTTCACCGAGCTCGTCCAGGAGTGGGACGCCCTCATCCGCGAGATCACGAAGTAGCGCGTTTCTAGTTTCGCGGCGCGGTACGCTCCCACGCGCGATGACCCACCTCCTCGCGATCGACCAGGGCACCACCAGCTCCCGCGCCATCGTCTTCGACCGCTCGGGCGCCATCGTCTCCCTCGCCCAGAAAGAGTTCACCCAGCGCTTCCCCAAGCCCGGCTGGGTCGAGCACGACGCCGACGAGATCTGGTCCACCCAGGCAGGCGTCATCACCGAGGCCATCGGCCGCGCCGACATCGACCCCAAGTCCATCGCCGCGGTCGGCATCGCCAACCAGCGCGAGACCACCGTCGTCTGGGACCGCAAGACCGGCAAGCCCATCGCCCCCGCCATCGTCTGGCAGGACCGCCGCACCGCCGACCACTGCGAGACCATGAAGGGCGAAGGCCTGGAGCAGCATGTCCACGCCCGCTGCGGACTCGTCATCGACGCCTACTTCTCCGCCAGCAAGCTCGCCTGGATCCTCGACCATGTCGAGGGCGCCGGCGCGAAAGCCCAGGCCGGCGAGCTCGCCTTCGGCACCATCGACACCTGGCTCGCCTACCGCCTCTCCGGACGCACGCTCCATGTCACCGACGCGAGCAACGCCTCCCGCACCATGCTCTACAACATCCACGAGCACCGCTGGGACGACGACCTCCTCGCGCTCTTCGACATCCCCCGCGCCGTCCTCCCACAGATCGTCCCCACCTCGGGCGTCCTCGGCGAAGTCCGCTGCGGCCTCGCCATCGACGGCGTCCCCATCGCCGCTCTCGCCGGGGACCAGCAGGCCGCCACCATGGGCCAGCTCTGCACCAAGCCCGGCCTCGCCAAGAACACCTACGGCACCGGCTGCTTCCTCCTCATGAACACCGGCGACACCCCGCAGGAGAGCAACAACCGCCTCCTCACCACCGTCGCCTGGCGCACGCCAACCCAGACCGCCTACGCACTCGAGGGCTCCGTCTTCGTCGCGGGCGCGATCGTCCAGTGGCTCCGCGACGGCCTCAAGATCATCCGCAAATCCGAGGACATCGAGCCCCTCGCACGCTCCGTCCCGGACGCCGGCGGCGTCTGCCTCGTCCCCGCACTCGCTGGCCTCGGCGCCCCCCACTGGGACCCCCACGCCCGCGGCGCCATCTTCGGCCTCACCCGAGGCACCACCGACGCCCACATCGCAAGAGCCGCCCTCGAAGGCATCGCCTGCGATGTCGCCGACCTCGTCCGCGCCATGCAGCAAGACGCCGCCCGCGACATCACCGAGCTCCGCGTCGACGGCGGCGCCACCGCCAACGACCTCCTCATGCAGATCCAGGCCGACATCCTCGGCATCCCCGTCGTCCGCCCCGCCGTCACCGAAACCACCGCCCTCGGCGCCGCCTACCTCGCCGGCCTCGCCACCGGCGTCTGGTCCTCCACCGATGAACTCGAAGCCCACCGCCACACCGGCCGCCGCTTCGAACCCGCGATGCCCGAATCAGAACGCACCGCCCTCCGAGCCCGCTGGACCGAAGCCATCCGACGCACCGCGGGCTGGGCAAGGCCAACTGACCAGTGATGAACGGAGTGCGCGTACTCAATTGGAACTTGCAGTGGGCCACGCCGCGCAGTCGCCGAGCGCGACCTATCCGCGAACGCATCCGGGCACAGAGCGCCGATGTGCTCTGCCTGACGGAAACCTCGCTCGAATTCGCGAAGCAGTTCGGACACACCATCGCCGCCGACTCCGACTTCGGCTACCCGATCGTTCCCGACCGACGGAAGGTCGTGCTCGTCAGCACACAGCCGTGGTCCCAGGTCGATCAGGTCGGAGACCCGTCGATGCCGCCGGGCAGATTCGTCTCAGGCGTGACCCACGGCATCTTCTTCATGGGCGTGTGCATCCCGTGGTCGATGGCCCATGTGGGGACCGGGCGACGCGACGCTAGACGATGGAGTGAACACACTTCCTACCTAGGCGGACTCTCGCGGGCCATCTCCGCGACTCGCGCCGATCCCGAACCCGTCTGCATTGTCGGAGACTTCAATCAACGGATACCTCGCACAGTACAGCCTGCGGCCGTCGAGGAGCTGCTGCTCAAGGCGCTCGAGCCGGCGTTGACCCTTCACACCGCCGGACACATCGGACCCGATCGTGTGCGCCTCATCGACCACATCGCAAGTTCATCGTCTTCATCGAGCTCATCTCCCGCCATCTTGTCTGACCGTGACGACAAAGGCATGAAGCTGACCGACCATCTCGGCGTCGTCCTGGACATACATTTATCGCCAAGAGGGAACGAGAGGACCTTCTGAGCACGATTTCACTCGACCCACACCCAACCCGCGTTCACACTACACCCATGATCCGCGAAGGCACCGAAGTCAAATGGCACTGGGGCAAGGGCGACGCCACCGGCAAGGTCGTCGAACGCCACGAATCCCCCATCACCCGAACCATCGACGGCTCCGAAATCACCCGCAAGGGCACCGCCGACAACCCCGCCCTCATCATCGAGCAGGACGACGGCTCCCGCGTCCTCAAACTCCAGAGCGAAGTCGAGCGGGCCGACCAATGAACGAGCAGAAACAAAAAGCCGTCTACGACGAGTTCCAAAGCGCCGTCAACCTCCAGCCCAAGGAACTCGAAGACTGGCTCGACACCGATGAGTCAAAGTCCGTCGGCGACACCGACAACGGCGAATCCACCGGCCACCGCTCCGGCCGCCGCATCATCGAGATCAAGCGCACCAACAAAGACGACCTCACCGACGCCGACTACGAGCACATGAACAAGGTCGTCAACTACATCAAACGCCACACCGCCCAACCACCCGAGAGCGACAAAGAACACTCCCGCTGGCGCTACAGCCTCATGAACTGGGGCCACGACCCCCTCAAGGACTGACCACTCAATAACTGTAGAACGGCATAAACGGCAACAAAATCGACACCGCGATCAGCACGATGATCACCCACTCCAACACCTCCAGCCGCTTCGTCGCCGTCGAGTCCGACATCTTCTGATACAGGCTCTCCGTCGCCTCCAGCTTCCGCTGCACGCTCGCCTGCCAGCTCGGAAGGTCAAGCCGCGCCGCCGCCAGCCGGTACAGCCGCGCCAGGTACTGGTTCCCCAAGAGCTTGATCGCGTTGTTCACGCCCTCGAACATCACCGCCGCGTCCGTCTGCGCCGAAGCCGACCGCCGCAGCATCGCCGCCGACTTGAAGGTCGGCCACAACCGAGACTTCGTCAACACCGCAAGCGTCTCGTCCGCGTGATCCAGGATCGCGTCCAGCTCCTGGTCCAGAACCCGAAGCTCCAGAAGCTCGATGTTCGCGTGCTGCAGCACGCTGATCACATCATCCGGCTCCGCATCAAACAGCACCGCCGTGTTCCAGTCCACCACCGCAAGGTCCGCCGTCGAGTACGACATCACCCCGCCCGTGCACCGATCCACATGCTCGGCCGCAAGCTCCGCCCGCTCCGCCTCGATCGTCCCCGCGAGCACCCGCCGCTGCCCCTCGTACACCTCCCGCGCCGAAAGCTCGCCCCCCTCCCCCTGCCAGCTCCTCACCGCGAACACCGCGTAGTCCTCGAACGACTCCGCCAGACGCGCCCGCTCGATCGCCGGCCGGATCGCCTCCATCACCCGCCGCACGCGCTCCCGAGCATCCGCCTCGAGCCCCCGATGCTCGTACAGCGACACGCTCAGCCCGGGAAGCTCATCAAGCGTCGCCGGCAACGGCAGCCGATAAGTCACCTGCGCCGCCCCGAAGTCATAAATGATCAGCTCCGCCGCCGGCTCCGTCGCCCGATCCCCGACCGCGACCGCCTCCCCGTCCATCACCAGCCGAAGCGGAGGCGGGCTGTAGTCAAACCACACCGGCGCCGGCCGACGCGCCCGCACCACCCGACGCCGCGTCGCCTCCCGCACCAAAGGCTCCGCCTTGTCCAGGTCCACCTGGAACCCGATGTCAAACGCAAAGAACGCGTACGCATGCCCCGCGATCCGCACCCCATCGCCCGCCAACTCGCCAGCCATCGCTCGCCGCCCTTCCGCCCCGCCCCAACACCCATCGGCCCGACCAACCCCGCGCCGTCCGAAAACGACAAACGCCGCGATATTCTCGCGGCGTCGTCAAGTGGAGGCTAGGGGACTCGAACCCCTGACCTCATCCATGCCATGGATGCGCTCTACCAAAACTGAGCTAAGCCCCCAAACAGGTTGTCATACCCCGCGGACGGCCCGAACCGGGGACCGGACCCGCCCGCCGCAGGGTCAGCATCGTAGGGTCGGCCTCCAACCGGTCAAGCCTGAAGCCCAACCTCCCCCATCCCCGCACCACAGCCCCCATCCCCGACCCCCCCGGGGCCGACCCTGACGCCTGATCCGTCTGCGCCGCCCGATCCGTCCGCACCGCCTGCATCGGCCCTTCCGCCTACGCCGTCCCTGCCAACTGGGCCACCCGTGGCGCATGGTGGGGCCACGCCGAACCCCCGTGTGGGCAAGCACTGACGATCGACTCGACCCGCACGCCTGCGCCGCCGATCTGCCACCGTTCGCGGACCGCGGGAGTCGCGGCCCACCAACGCCCACGGAAGGACGACGAGATGCGCTTCCAGAACACCCCCTCGATCGAGCAGGACCCCTCAGCCACCCGGGCCGAGGACGGCTCCAGACTCCCCGTCGCCTTCCGCTGGTGGTTCGACGCTCAGGGAGCACTCCACGACGGATGGCCCGCCCCCGACCAGGAGCACGAGGCCCTCTCCATGGGATGGGTCGCCGCCGACCGCCCCATCGGCGTCATCGAGTTCCCCGTCGCCCAGATGCCCCCCAACCTCCTTGAGCGCCTCGAAGCCCGCTTCCCCACCCGCCGCTGGTTCGCCGGCACCTGGGACCACACCCCCACAGGCCACCAAATCAACCGAGCCGCCTGACCCAAACCAACCGCCGTGCGAGGGGAACACCGGCAGTACCCTCCCCCATGCACATCGCACGCGAGTACGACACCGCACCGCAGGCCAACGCCGCCGCCAAGTACCTCATCGAGCACGGCATCGTCGCCGGCGTCGTCTACTCCGCCATGCGACGCAGAGAACTCGAGCCCGGCCTCGGCATCCACCGCCCAAGCCACGGCGTCTTCCGCGTCCTCCTCTCCCGCACCAAGGACGCGGAGGACGCACGCCTTCTTCTCGACGACTTCGATACTCAGGCCCTCGACCTCCCCGAAGGTTGGGAAGACGAGGCCGAGCCCGACCTCGCCCGCCTCGCGCCCGAGCACGCCCCCACCTGCCCCAGGTGCGCCGCCACCCTACCCGCCCAGGCCCACCTCGAACACTGCCCCGCCTGCCAGCACCCGGTCGACATCCCCATGCTCATCGCCGCCCAGCACGGGCCCGAGGTCCTCGCCGAGCTCGTCCCCGAGGCCGAGGCCGACGAATGGATCGACGCCGACCTCCTCATCGCCGTCGACCTCCCCTGCCTCAGCTGCCGCTACGGCCTCGCCGGACTGCCCCCCGCCGGCCTCTGCCCCGAGTGCGGCGCCCCCTACGACAAACGAGCCATGCTCGAACGCCTCTTCGCCGCGGGCAGATAACCCCTCGCCCGCCCGAACACCGCGCCTCCATCAGAGCCGCGATCGTGAGATCGCGGTGAAACAACGCCGTGCCCCGCCCGCCGGACGCTGCCCCGACCACGATCTCACGATCGTGGCTCTGATCACCATCCGCCGGAGCCCGTCCAACCACTTCCCACCCCCCTCCCACCCCCCGGGCTTGACCCCAAGCCCCGCCCCCTCAACCCTTCCCATTCGCCATGTGCCCCTACCCCCACCCACGCTATGTCAACCGCGACCTGAGCTGGCTCGAGTTCAACCGCCGCGTCCTCGCGCAGGCCGAGGACGAGCGCGTCCCCCTCCTCGAGCGCGTCAAGTTCCTCGCCATCTTCTCCAGCAACCTCGACGAGTTCTTCATGAAGCGCGTCGGCTTGCTCAAGCGCCGACAGGAAGACCCCGCCCGCCGCGACCGCCCCGGCCCCGCCGGCCTCACCGCCGACGAGCTCGCCCCCATGGTCCGCGCTGTCGTCGAAGAGCAGCAAACCAGGCAGTCCGACATCTGGCACCACAGCGTCCTGCCCGCCCTCACCGACGCCGGCGTCCGCATCCAGCGCTACCAGACCCTCGACAAGTCGCACCGCGACTGGCTCGACCAGTGGTACGACGCCAATGTCTTCCCCATCCTCACCCCCCTCGCCGTCGACCCCTCCCACCGCTTCCCCTTCATCTCCAACCTCTCCGAGAACTTCGGCCTCATGCTCGTCCGCGAGCAGGGCGGCCAGGTCACCCAGCGCAGCTTCGCCCGCATCAAGATCCCCGGCGTCGTCCCCCGCTTCGTCCGCCTCCCCACGCCCGACCAGGGCACCCGCGAGGTCGACCTCGTCGCCCTCGACGACCTGATCGCCCACAATCTCGAGCGCCTCTTCCCGGGCCGCCGCATCGACCAGGTCATCCCCTTCCGCGTCACGCGCTCCGCCGCCGTCGCCGAGGACGACGACGACGACGAGCTCGAGGACCTCCTGCTCCAGGTCGAGGCCGAGCTCCGCCGCCGCCGCTTCGCGCGCGCGGTGAGACTGGAAACCCCGGTCGAAGCCGGCACCGAGCTTCTCCAGTTCATCACCCAGCAGCTCGGCCTCGCCGAGGAGGACATCTACCGCCGCTCCGGCCCCCTCGAATACCAGGACCTCTTCGAGCTCGCGAGCCTCCCCCGCGCGGACCTCAAGCACGAGCCCTGGACACCCGTCGTCCCGCGCTCCCTCGCGGGCCTCGCCCCCATCGATAACGCCTCGCCCGAGCTGGGCGACACCGACGGCGGCGACAGCATCTTCGAGCGCATCCGCCAGTCCGACATCCTCGTCCACCACCCCTACGACAGCTTCGTCCACTCCGCCGAGCGCTTCATCCAGGAGGCCGCCCGCGACCCCGATGTCCTCGCCATCAAGATCACCATCTACCGCACCAGCCCCGACTCCCCCTTCGTCAAGAGCCTCATCCGCGCCGCCGAGGCCGGCAAGAATGTCGCCTGCCTCGTCGAGCTCCGCGCCCGCTTCGACGAGCAGCGCAATGTCATCTTCGCTCGCCAGCTCGAGCACGCCGGCGTCCATGTCGCCTACGGCGTCGTCGGCCTCAAGACCCACTGCAAGTGCTCCCTCGTCGTCCGCCGCGAACGCCAGCGACTCGACGACGGCACCGAGACCACCGCGCTCCGCACCTACGCCCACATCGGCACCGGCAACTACCACCCCAAGACCGCCCAGCTCTACACCGACCTTGGGCTGCTGACCGCCCACCCCGACCTCACCGAGGATGTCGTCCGCCTCTTCAACATGCTCACCGGAGGCGCCGCCGGCCAGGAGTACGACCACCTCGTCGTCGCCCCCGACCGCATGCGGGCCAAGTTCTGCGAGCTCATCGACGACGAGATCGAGAACGCCAAGGCCGGCAAGCCCGCACGCATCGTCGCCAAGATGAACCAGCTCGAAGACAAGGTGATGACCGACAAGCTCTACGAGGCTTCGGCCGCCGGCGTCCCCATCGACCTCATCGTCCGCGGCTTCTGCTGCCTCAAGGCCGGCGTCCCGGGCCTCAGCGAGACCATCCGCGTCTCCAGCATCGTCGGCCGCTTCCTCGAGCACTCCCGCATCGTCCACTTCGCCGCCGGCAGCGCCGACCCGACGCAGGGCCACTACTTCATGGGCTCGGCCGACTGGATGTACCGCAACCTCTCCGACCGCGTCGAGGCCCACACCCCCGTCTACGACCCCGCCGCCAAGGCACGCCTCTGGGACATGCTCGACACCATGCTCCGCGACCGCGTCAACGCCTGGGACCTCGACCAGGAAGGTGCCTACCACCGCCGCCACCCTGAGCCCCACGACACCGCCGAAGACGAAAACGCCCCCGAAGCCGTCGGCACCTTCGAGGCCCTCATGGCCCAGGCCGCCGGCCGATCACTTGACGCCCGCGTCTCGGCACTCCTCCAGCAAGCCCCGCCCCCCAAGGACCGCATCACCGGAGCGTGATCACGACCCCTGCGGTGCCCCGAACCGCCCGCAGGGCGCTTCGGGCCGCCCGCCGCACCACACCCGAAAACAGAGCGAGCCCGGTTGAGACGCCCGGGTGCCGTGGGAACATCGCGAAGCGATTTTCCCACGACGACGGCTGGCTACCAGAACGCCAAAACGAAAGAAGCGGTCCCCGAGGGGACCGCTTCTTTCAGTGCTCTGTCGGCCGGCCATCGCCACGGCTGGCCTGACTCTCTCCCGGGTCCATTCGCTCGGCTCCCGGACCTACCCAGCCGGAAAGATGCCACAGCGCCCCGAGAACACCACCCAGCCCGAGAAAAATCCCGTGGATCGCTGGCACACCCCAGCCGACTCAGGCCACTTCCCGAGATCGTTCCCCCGGAAGCCGCGTCCGAACCCCGTCAAGAATCGCCATGTTCAGGGGAGTTGTCTTCGTAAACAGCCCATCGAACCCCGCCGCCGCCGCCGAAGCACGCAGTTGCTCGGTCTCCGAAGCCGTCCACAGCACCATCGGACCCCGGAAGCCCGCCTCCCGCATCCGACGGCCCGTCGCCAGCCCATCCAGCTGCGGCATCTGCTGATCGATCACCACCGCGTCGGGCAACGCCTCCGCCAGCGCCCCGAGCGCCGCTACCGGCGAATCGAACGACCGCACCTCCGCGTCGGGCGACCGGAGCTGCCGGGCACCCAGCCGAAGCATGAGCGGGTCATCGTCGATAAGCCACACGGTGCGGCCGGGGGATTCCATACCCTGCATGTCGGCTATTCGGCATGGGTTCGATCGGACAACACCCATCGGTTTGGTGCTTTCTGTACCGAACAGGGCAATCACTTCCCGCCCATGAAGGGGGACTTGTTCGGGCTACGCTGCAACCCCCGCCCGGTTCAGGCCCTTTGCTGACCCGCCGGTCAGCCATCTTGAGCCGCTCCTTGCACAATCTGTGCGCGCTGTGCGCACCCCGGCCCTCCTACAGTGGACATAACACTCCGTGATCCGAGTCGGGCACAGTCGCCCGCCCGCGATCCGGGGGGAAATGACGAGCGTTCCGGAGGCAGACCCAATGACCACCATCGCCAGCCGCACCGCGGAAATCCTGGGCAGCGACGACCTGCTCTCGTACAAGAGCACCTACATCGACAAGACCCGGCTGAGCCTCCCAGGCCCCGACTTCGTCGACCGCGTCATGAGCCACACCGACCGCAACCCCGCGGTCCTCCGCAACTTCCAGTCCATCCTCAACCACGGCCGCCTCGCCGGCACCGGCTACACCTCGATCCTCCCCGTCGACCAGGGCATCGAGCACTCCGCCGGCGCCAGCTTCGCCCCCAACCCCGACTACTTCGACCCCGAGAACATCGTCAAGCTCGCCATCGAGGGCGGCTGCAACGCCGTCGCCTCCACCTTCGGCGTCCTCGGCGCCGTCGCCCGCAAGTACGCCCACAAGATCCCCTTCATCGTCAAGTTCAACCACAACGAGATGTTGACCTATCCCAACATCTACGAGCAGAGCAAGTTCGGCAACATCACCCAGGCCTACGAAATGGGAGCCGTCGCCGTCGGCGCCACCATCTACTTCGGCAGCCCCGAAAGCCGCGAGCAGATCCAGTATGTCAGCGAGATGTTCCACCACGCCCACGAGCTCGGCATGGTCTGCATCCTCTGGTGCTACACCCGGAACGACGCCTTCAAGGTCAACGGCACCGACTACCACGACTCCGCAGACCTCACCGCCCAGGCCAACCACCTCGGCTGCACCATCGAAGCAGACATCATCAAGCAGAAGCTCCCCACCAAGAACGGCGGCTATGTCGCCCTCAATTCCGGCGGCAGCAGCTACGGCAAGTTCGACAAGCGCATCTACACCGAACTCGCCGGCTCCGACGAGTCCGGCAAGGGCGGCCACCCCATCGACCTCACCCGCTACCAGATCGCCAACTGCTACATGGGACGCGCACCGCTCATCAACTCCGGCGGCGAAAGCAAGGGCGCCGGCGATCTCGAGCAAGCCGTCACCACCGCCGTCATCAACAAGCGCGCCGGCGGCATGGGCCTCATCTCCGGACGCAAGGCCTTCCAGCGCCCCATGAACGAGGGCGTCCAGCTCCTGAACGCCATCCAGGATGTCTATCTCGACGAGAGCGTGACCATCGCCTGATCACCCCGTTCGTCAGAACGGGTACCCACCCGCTTCCTCCCGTAGGCCCCCGAACGCCCCCGCGCTCGGGGGCTTCTTTCTGCGCTCACCGCACGACTGGTCAACATCTCCCGACCCCCGCAACCCCCTTTTCCACCGATTCACAAAAAATGTGCGTGAGATCCATCAACCCCCGAGAGTAAATACCCCCGGGCTTCGTTCCCGATCATGTCAGCCCGAGTTCGTGGCCCGGTGAGACTGGCTTTCGGGCAAACCCACACACCATCACCCCGACCACACGGAGGGTCCTCCCATGCGCGGAGCGACCGTTGATGCCATGCCCGATCCCCGCACACAGGCCCGCTCGCTCCGATCGCAGCCCGCGCTCGACGCCGCGAAGATCCTCCAGAGCCTCTTCACCGACGCCGGCGCCGCCGTCGCCGTCTACGAACGCCCCGCCCTCCGCGCCATCTCCATGAACGACGCCCTCCGCCGCCGCGTCGGCTCCAAAGGTCCCGACGCCGGCGAACGCCTCTGGGACCACCTCCCCCCGGCCGTCGCAAACGACCGCCGCCCGCTCATCGAGGACGCCCTCGACACCAACACGCCGCTCCGCATGGTCGGCATGGTCAGAGGCCGGTGGACCCAGTCCGTCTACCGCCCCATGACCACCGACGAAGGCCAGCCCGTCCTCCTCATGGTCTGCGCACCCGTCACCGAAGCCAACACCGAAGACGGCGAGGGCCTCCCCACCGTCCGCGCACGCGTCGACGACCTCGGCGACCTCGAGCGACTCACCGAACGCGAGATCGAGGTCCTCCGCTTCATCGGACTCGGCTTCACCAGCGAGCAGATCGCCAAGACACTCCACCGAAGCGTCAAGACCGTCCAGGGACACCGCAACGCCCTCGGCCTCAAGCTCCAGATCGACAACCGCGTCGCCCTCGCCCGCATCGCCATCGACGCCGGCCTCACACTCCTCACCGCCGACGAGGTCACCGAAGCCTGGCGGCGAGGCCACGCGAGCGCCGCGCCCTCAAGCGATCCAGATACCCGCCCCGAAATCAACACCCGCCCCATCCAGGATCACTAAGACCGGTGCCCGCCGCCCGGTGCCACTATCCGCGCAGCGGGTAGTGCTCCCCCTCTCCTCCCCCGTCGCCGACGGGGGAGGTGGCATCGCAAAGCGATGACGGAGGGGGTAAAGAACAACCAAGCGCAGCGCTTCCTTACCTCACAACACAGACAACCCGTGCCCCGAACCGCCGCAAAGCGGCGCTTCGGGCCGATCTACCCCAAACGACGACAAACACCAGGACGCCTGATCTTCGCAAAGCGAAGATCAGGCGTCGCCCCCGCACTCACTCCGAAACCGGCACCAAATCCACCACCACCGGACGGTGATCGCTCGCCACCGTGTCCATCCGCCGCAGACCCATCGCCTCCAGCGACGCGTCATCCAGCCGCGTCGTGTCAAGGACGAACGACGACACCACTTCCCACGCGGACCCGGGGTAGGTGATGAAGTCGAGCCGGCTCCCCGTGCTCCCCCGGTCCGCACGCCCGAAGGTCGACACCACCGTGTCCCCCAGCACCATCGGCCGCGCGACCTCCAGCTCCGACCCGTCCGCGTCCAGCCCCGCCCCCGCGATCGCGAGGACCGCCGGCGTGCCGTTCAGGTTGAAGTCCCCGCCGATCACGACGAACTCCGCCCCGCCCGCATCCGCGAAGGACGCCATCTCCCGGTTGATCGCGCCCGCCTCCACGATGCGCCGCGCGTCCTCGTCGCTCCCCGCGCCCGCGCAGCACTTCAGGTGCAGGCTCGCCGCCGCGACCAAGCCGAGCGGCGTGTCGATGACCGCGCCCGCGTACCGCACCGGGAAGTCCCACCGCGTCCCCGGCGCAAGCAACTCATCCGGCCCCCGCGCCACGATCGGGTAGGGCGTCGCCACCGCCACGCCCCACGCCTCCGACCGCTCCGCGTTCCACGACTTCCCGCCGCTCGTCGCCCACCCCGCGTGCTCGTTCAGCCACGCCGCCATCTCCGCCTCGCCCGTCTCCGCCCGGTCCCACTCCTGGAACAGAATGATGTCGGGCTTCAGCGCCTCGAGAATCCGCGCGTAGGGCGCCGCGTCCCGCGCCGGCGTCCCCCACAGCACATTCCAGCTCACCACCCGCAGCCCGACCTTCGGCTTCGCCGGGAGCTCCGCCTCCAGCCCCCCCACCGCCACCGGGTCAGGCGGCAGCGGCGCCCACATGATCGGCCGCGAAGGCTCGACCGCCCCGCGCCCCGCCGTCTCGATGTTCAGCCACACACGCCCGTTCGCCCCGATGCCGGGCGACTTCAGCGCGCGATCCAGCCCGCCCACCCGGTCGATCCGGATCTCGTACCAGTCGCTCGCCGTCGTCGGCGCCACCTCCAGCCCGATCTCGTGCGGCGTCAACTCGACGACCGACCCGTCCGGAGCAAAGCCCCGCACCGTCGGCCCGTACCGCCGCCGGCCGTCGTCCGTGGGCGAGGTATCGCTGAACACGATCTCGAGGTCCACGCCCATCCGCGCCACGCCCCGACCCGTCGAGTGGTCGTCGTCCGCGTCCAGCCGGATCGTGATCGGCCCCGGCGCCGCGTCGAGCGACACCGGGTTCGCCAGCCGGAACCGCAGCGCCATGTACCGCTCGTCGCCCAGGACATACACGCCGTCGGGCCAGTCGCCGAAGTCGCCGTCGATCGCGGGCAGATCGGGCCAGCTCGTCGGGAGCTGCACCGGCTGCTCGTCGCGATCGACATCGCCGAACTGCGCCGCGGCCGAGCCCACAGCCCCACCCACCGCCAACCCGCACGCCGCGAGCGCAACGAAAACGCCCGAGCCCCCGGCGTGCCGGGAACGCGGGCGTGTGAAACGGACAGCGTCACGATCGGACGACGGAAGCGTGGCGTCGGGCATCGGCTGGGTCCTCCCTCTCGCCGGCCCGGGGCCCCCTCGCTCGCGTGGGCGGGTGGGCGGGTGGGGCCGGCCGACAGGACTCATCCTTGCCCCGCCGACCCTCAGAAGTCGAGCGTCAGGCCCGCGTACAGCAGGATGTCGTTCTGCTCGATCCCGGCGTCCACCTCGGACTGGTGCTCCAGCTCGAACCCGGCCGAGAAGCCGAGCCCCTCGAGCACATCGTCCATGCTGAGCCGGTACCCCGTGTTCAGCGTCAGGCGGAACTCCGTGAAGTCCAGCATGCTCGGGTAGTAGCGGAAGATCGCCTCGCCCGACTGGTTCTCCGTGAAGTTCACCCGGTAGTCGAACCCGAGCAGCGCCTCAGGGATGAACTCGTTCCGGCTCGACCCGAACTCCTTCGTCAAGTTCACACCGATACGCCCGATGAACTCCTGCTTGTCGGACTTGTAGAAGCGGTAACCGGCACCGCCGGCGATCTGGACCCGGTGCTCCCAGCTCTGGAAGTCGTCCCAGTCGTACCGGAAGCTCGCGAACGGGATCCACTTGGAATCCTGCAGAATCCAGTCGTGCAGCACGCCCGCCGTCGCCTGGTTGTCCGTCGTCTCCGAGTCACCCTGCGCGAAGAAGTAGCTCGCGTCGATCGTGAGCTCGCTCGTCGGCACCTCGCGCGTCGCGTCGTACGCCGCACGCAGCGCCGTGTTCTCCGTGTTCCCCTGCGTCAGGCTCAGGCTGAACTCGATCCGGTGGTCCCAGATGTCGTTCGGGTCATACGCGTTCGGGTCCGGCCGCGCCGGCACCGCGACGGTGCCATCCGCACCCGCCGACAGCTCGCCCGGCACCTTGTACCCCTGCTCGCGCATCAGGCGGAGCAGGTCCGACGCCGTGTTCGCACGCGGCGCCGCCGCGTCCTCACCCGCCACCGGCTGCGCCACCGCCGCGCCACTCGCGGCCGCGAGCGCCAGCCCGGCCACGACCATCAAACCAGTCTTCGTGTTCATCCGCATGCGAAAATCCCTCCTGCGCCCGGTCAAATCCCCCCGGGGGCGGACCAAGGTAGATCGATCGAACCCGGCTCGCAAACCCGGGCGGCCGCGGAACCTGCAAACGGGCACTCCCCCCCGGGCGGTCCGGCCCAGCCCACCCGCCCCGACCTGCCACCGCCCGCGGTACCGTGTCCCCCATGCCGCCCCCCGCCGGAGCCATCCCTGTCCCCCTGCCGACGCCCGCCGTCTTCCTGGACCGCGACGACACGCTCAACGAGAACGCGACGCTGCCGCCCGAGGCGTTCCCGGGGACGCCCGGCGACCTGTATCTGCCTGAGTTCGTCCGGCTGATCAAGGGCTCGGCGGAAGCTTGTAAACGCCTAAAGGACAATGGATTCCGTATCGTGATCATCACGAATCAGGGGGGCGTCGCGCGGGGGCACGCGACGCTTCGGGAGATCGAGGCGACCAACGACCGGGTGCGGGAGCTGATCGACGCCGAGGCGGGGGCGGCGGGCGTCATCGACGCGGTGTACTCGGCCCCGCACCACCCCGACGCCGTCACGCTGGCGTACCGGGCCCCGGACCACCCGTGGCGTAAGCCCGCCCCCGGCATGATCTTGGCCGCGGCCCGCGAGCTGCACCTCGACCTCTCGCGCTCGTGGATGGTGGGGGACAAGACTCGGGATGTGGAGGCGGGGATCCACGCGGGGCTGCCGCCCGAACAGTGTCTGCGGGTCGGGCCGCGGTCCAAGGGGGCGGACTTTGCGGACCTCGCCAGGGCCGCCGAGCACATCCTGAGCGTGCGCACAGCCGCGAGCGGCGCGCGCACGCCGCACGCACCCGTGCGCACGAACGACACCACAACCGTCACTTTGCGCGCACCCAGCGGCCGCCCCCTGACCGAGCCCAAGACCCGCGCGACGGTCGCCGCCGCGGCCCGCGCGATCGCCGAACGCACCGGCGTGCCGCTGGCCGACCTGCGGCTCGACGACACGAGCGTGACGGCCACCCTCGGCACGCACCGGCTGGCCGCGCTCGGCTTCATGGCCGAGCTGCGCCGCGCGACGAACCGCTGGTACGCGGCGAAGAACCCCGGCGACCTGCTCTGGCCGACGGGGCAGGTCGATACGCCGGACGACGACGAGGATCAGATCTGGCCCGGTGACTGGCTGGACGGCGATGACGACTTCGGGGGTGGTGGGGATGCTGGGGGGCCGGGGGCGTGAAGCGGCTGCTCGTGGTGTGCCCGAGCTGGGTGGGGGACGCGGTGATGGCGACGCCGGCGCTGCGGCGGCTGCGCCAGAACCTGCCTGGGGCGTACATCGGGGCGCTGGTGCGGCCGGGGATCGATCAGGTGCTCGACGGGCTCGGGCTCTTCGATGAGGTGCACACGATTCGCAGCCAGGGCTTCATGGGCCCGAAGCGTGCGGCCGCGGGGGTGCGCGGGCGGGCGTACGAGGCGGCGCTGCTGCTGACGAATTCGTTCTCGACGGCGCTGTCGGTGCGGATGGCGCTGATCCAGCGGCGGATTGGGTACGAGCGGGACGGGCGGGGCGTTCTGCTCACCGATCGGCTGACGGCGCCGCGGACGGAGCGGGGGTGGGCGGTGGTGCCGGCGGTGTCGTACTACTGGTTCGCGGCGGGGGCGGCGCTCGGCGACGACGCTCGCTCGCTCGCGGCGCCGGCGCTCGTGGAGCGCGAGCGGGTGGAGACGGGGCTGCCGGCGGGCGTGTTCATGGAGCTCGGCATCACCGACCGCGACCGGGCGGAGGGGGCGGCGACGCTCGCGTCGGCTGGGATCCGGGGGAAGTACGCGATCCTGAACCCCGGCGGGAACAACGAGGCGAAGCGCTGGCCCGCGGAGCGGTTCGTCGAGGTCGGGCGGGTGCTGTCGCGGCGCGGGCTGCGGGTGGCGGTGAACGGCTCGCCGGCCGAAGCCACGCTGTGCGACGACATCGCGGCGGAGATCGAGGGCGGTGCCAGCCTGCCGGCACACGGGAACACGCTGCGGGGGCTGAAGTCGATCGTCGCGGGCGCGTCGGTCATGGTGACCAACGACACGGGCCCGCGGCACTTCGCGGTCGCGGCGGGCGTGCCGACGGTGAGCCTCTTCGGGCCGACGGACCCCAGGTGGACGAGCGTGCCGACGAAGTCGCGCGAGGCGATCGTGGTGGCGGACCCGACGCTGGATCCTGCGGAGGTGAGCAACGACCACGCGGAGCGGTGCGCGATCGGGAAGATCGAGGTGGAGCGGGTGGTGGAGGCGGTCGATCGCGTTCTTGGGTGAGGCATACGCACGCGCGGCGTGGCATCGGGTGCGTTCGGTTGATCAACCCGAGGCTTCGCGTTCGCTTAGGCTCGGCGTCCGCGCGTGGTCGTGCCGATTACGGGCAGCCTGCCGCGAAGGCGGCCAGGAACGCTGAGATGTCCGCGAAGGTGAACTGACCCTGGGGGGCGGCGAGGTCGGCGGCGGGGTCTTGCGCGGTGAACGCGGTGAGGAAAGCGGAGATGTCGGCGAAGGTCAGGTCGCCGAAGGGTTCGGCGAGATCCGCGGTGTTGCAGGGGGTTGCGAGGAGCTGGATGGAGACGCGGTCGGGCTGGTAGACGATGTCGAAGCCGGGGAAGCCGGGCGGGGCGTTGGTGACGGTGACCGTGTCGAAGGTGCCGTCCACCGAGCCGCCAGGCTCGATAATGGTGAACGGCGTGTCCGGGACGGGCTCGGTGGGATCAGTGAGTGTGATGCGGAGCTCGCCCTCGATCTTCACGGTTCCGGCACCGGCGGTCCGAGTGATGCGGGACGATGTGCCCGAGGCGGCGTTCAGGGTGACGCCGAGCGCGGCGGTGGAGGAGAAGGTGAGGTCGCCCTCGACATCGGCGGTGTCGGTAACGATGGGTAGTTCGAGCGTGCCGTCGATGAAGAAGGTGCCCTCGAACGATGGTGAGCCGGTGACCGTCTGCGCCGGGCCGAATCGACCGAAGCCCCCGGGGAGGGAGCGGATGAGCCCGCCGCCGGCGGCGAGGACGCGGACGAAGCCATCGCCGTCGATCTCGGCACGGCCGTCGAAGAGGAACTCGGCGGGCGGGTCGGCGATGCCGCTGACGAGATCGATGGAGCCGTCATTTCTGAAGCCGCTCTCGGTGATGAGCCGGCCGCGTACGCGGGTGCGTGCGTCGAGGAGGAGGTCGTTCATCGTGACGAGGACGGGCGTGCCGATGGCGCTGGCGACCTCGACGACGCCGGTGACGGGGTCGGAGAGGATGGCGCCGCCCTCGACACGGGACGGGCCGAAGCCGATGAAGAGCAGGTTGCCCAGGCCGGCGTCGAGTACGCCGTTCTTGCCCTGCGTGATGTCGATGCTGTCGACGAGGACACTGGAGCCGGCGTTGGCCTCGATGCGGGCGTTGTTGGTCTTCGGGTTCTCGCTCAGGATCAAGTTGCCGCCGAGGGTCTGGAAGCCGGCGCGGATGGTGCCCTCGTTGACGAGTGCGGACTCGATGAACCCGCCGCCGAAGATGGTGTGGTCGGGGCCGTGGGTGATGGGCTGGGGATCGTTGTTCTGCGTGCGGAGCGTGGTCCCGGGTGCCATCTCGATGGTGCCGTTGCCGATGATGACATGGGGCCACTCGACGACGAGCTCGGAGTCGGCCGGGTCGCTCCCGCCGACCGCGCGAACGATCGCGCCATCGTTGACGAGCGCGTTGCCGGCGAGTGTGAGCTCGTGGCTGACCAGGAAGTCGGCGTCGATCTCGACCGTGTCGAGCGTGAGGCGGCCCGCGGTTTCGGCCGTCGAGTCGTCGGCGGTCGCGATATCGCCGCCGCGGATGGTGCCGGCGAGCCGGAGGACGGCGTCGTCCTCGGCGAACACGAAACCGCCGCCGGTCTGGTCGACTTCGCCGTTGATCTCAAGGGTGGCTTCGCCTCCGGCGATCATGTCGGAGTTATTGATGAGAACGGAGCCGGGGGCGGTGAAGATGCGGAGGGCTTCGCCGTCGTCGTCGGCGACGATCACGCCGTTGTTGACGAACTCGTCCCCGTCGAGATCGATGCGGCCGTTGCCACGGATGGTGTGGCCCTGGCCGTGGGAGACGCGGAAGCCGGCGGTGCGGAGCATGGGGACGGTGACGGCGATGTCGGCCGCCTGGTCGAGATCGATTTGCCCGGTCGCGTTGTTCGAGCTGATGAGGAGCGAACCCAAGGCCGGCGCGACGAACTCGAGCTGGCCTCGGCGGATGGTCTCACTTCCCAGGGCGATGCGGCCTTCGTTCACAACGCTGGCCAGCATGCCGCCGCTCTGGTCGATGATGAGGCGGCTGAAGGGCTCGATGGCGAGGGTGCCGCTGGGATTGGTGAAGATGAGCCGGCCGATGGTGGTGGTCGAGCCCGTGTCGAGCGTCACGGTGTAGGAGCCGCCGGCGCCGAGGAGGGCGGTCTCGGCGGTGGTGTCGGGGACATCGGCGGGCGTCCAGTTGAAGGCGGAGTCCCAGAGGCCGTTGAAGCCGTCCCACTCGCGGATCTGGCCGGTGGCCGCCGAGGCGAGCGAAGCGATGAGGAGGACGACGAGCGAGCGGGGCATGGGGGGCTCCTTCTGCCTTGGGAAATGGGCGGCCACCGTACCCGCGATCGCCCGGGTCTCCAAGCGCCGTGATGGACTCCTGTTGGGTTTGGTCGTGTGGCGTTGGGACTTTCCCTACGCAGAATGCCCTGTTTGACGCGTGGTGCATTCACCTCGTGTTCACGCCGTGCTCATGTGTTGTGCTGACCATGGCGTATGGAGTCTTGGATCTCATCGGTCATGGAGACGCTGGGCTACGCGGGCGTGGCGTTCCTGATGTTTCTCGAGAATGTGTTCCCGCCGATCCCGAGCGAGTTGATCATGCCGCTGGCGGGGTTCAGCGCGGCTCGTGGGGAGATGACGCTTTGGGGCGTGATCGTGGCGGGGTCGGTGGGGTCGGTGCTGGGGCAGTACCCGTTGTACTACCTCGGGCGTGCGGTGGGGCCGGAGCGGCTGCACCGATGGGCGGATCGGCACGGGAAGTGGCTGACGGTGTCGGGGAAGGACATCGAGAAGGCGCGGGAATGGCTGAATCGGCGCGGGCCGATCGCGGTGTTGCTGTGCCGATTGGTGCCGGGGGTGCGGTCGCTGATCTCGATCCCCGCGGGTATGAGCAAGATGTCGCTGTGGGTGTTCACGGCGTACAGCACGGTGGGGATCCTGGTGTGGAGCGCGCTGCTCGCGTGGCTTGGGTCTTTGCTTGGCGATAACTACGAGAAGATCGAGGCGTGGCTCGGGCCGATCGGGACCTGGATCTGGGTTGTGATCGGCGCGGGGCTGCTCGGCTGGTTCGCGTGGCGGGCGCGGGGGTGCTATCGGCACTCGCGGGAGGATTGCCCGTTTCGGAGTGTCGAACGCGGCGGGGATGCGCGGGGTGCGGAGGCGGCGGGCTAGTTGCCGGGGGCGCGGGACTCGGTGCGCATGGTGAGTTCGGCGCGGCCGTCGCGGAGGCGGAGGTCGAGGAGTCGGACGCGTCGGCCGTCTTCGAGGGCGATGGCGGGCTCGACGGCGAGGGGGGCCTCGCCGCGGGCGATGTCGAGGAAGAGGGCGGTTTCGGGGCGTTCGAGGAGCTCGGGGGGGAGCATGGAGTCGGGATCGCCCGGGCGGCCGATGACCCAGGTGGCGGGGACGGGGAGTCGGCCGACATGGACCCACGCGGCGCGGAGCCAGAGGGCGCCGGTGTCGTCGATCTCGGGGATGAAGGTGGCGGTGATGTAGCGCGGGCCAGAGGTGGTCTCGGCGCGGACGCCGGCGCGGATGGCGCCGTCCTGGAAGCGGACCTGGAACTGGCTGAGCTCGTCGGGCCACTCGGGGAGGGTGCGTTGGCCGGCGAGCCAGCGGGGGAGGCGGCTGGTGAGCCAGGCGGAGGCGTCGGACTCGCGGACGCTGACGCTCCAGGGCGTGCTGACCCAGCCTTTCTCGGGGCGTGGGGGGGCGTTGCGTGGTTGGGGCTCGGCCCGGCGGACGAGGTAGAGCTGGGAGATGGTGGCGTTCTCGACGGCGCGGGCGCGGTCGGCGGTGGGCTCGTCGTCGGCGATGTTCTGCCACCAGCTGGGGGCGGCGCGGGTGAGGGTGGCGGAGGCCATGAAGACGAGGCCGATGACGACGGCGAGCAGCAGGCCCGCGGCGATGGCCCAGCCGCGGAGCCTCGGTCGGAGGCGTGGCCAGAGCTCTCGTGGGTCGTGGGGCACGGGGAGAGAATACGCCCGGGACGGGTGGGCAACGAAAAACCCCGCGGGCGAAGGGCCCGCGGGGCGTGGTGTGCACAGGGTGCCCCAGTGGGTGCCGGGGTCGATTAGCGCTTCGAGAACTGGAAGCGGCGGCGGGCGCCGGGCTGGCCGTACTTCTTACGCTCGACCTTACGGGCGTCACGCGTCAGGAAGCCGGCGTCGCGGAGGGCGGGCTCGAAGTTGGGGTCGAAGCCGACGAGGGCGCGGGCGATGCCGAGGCGGATGGCCTGGGCCTGGCCGGTGGTGCCGCCGCCGCTGGTGCGGATGAAGACATCGAGCGAGCCGCGGGTGTTGGAGAGGTCGAGGGGTGCGTAGGCGTCGGCGCGGTCGCGCATCTCGGAGAAGTAGTCCTCGATGGTCTTGAACCGCTTCTGGTTGATCTGGATCTTGACCTCGCCCTTGCCGTCGCCGTTCTTGGCGGGGCGGAGGCGGACGCGGGCGACGGCGGACTTGCGCCGTCCGGTGCCCCACCACCAGCCGTGCTTGTCGGCGGGCTTGGGATCGGGGAGGGCCCGCTCGACCTGGGCCACGGGGCCGGCGCCGGCGACATTCTCGCCGGCGAGGTCGGGGTTGGTGATGGTCGTCTGGAAGGCCTGGTCTGCCATGGTGTTCAGGCTCCTGGGGCAGCTTGGGGTCAGTCAGCTGGTGGGGGTCGGGATCAGGGGACGCGAGAAGGGAGTGATGATCAGCCGTGGAGCGGGATGGGGCTCTGGCTGTCGTGGGGGTGCTCGGCTCCGGGGTAGACCTTGAGCTTCTTGAGCATCTGGCGGCCGAGGCGGCTCTTGGGGAGCATGCGCTTGACGGCGTCCTGGATGAGTTCCTCGGGCTTGTGCTCGCGGACCTGCCCGTAGGTGCGGGCCTTGAGGCCGCCGGGGTAGCCGGAGTAGCGGAGCTTGAGCTTCTGATGGGCCTTCTGGCCCGTCAGGCCCACCTTCTGGGCGTTGGTGACGATGACGAAGTCGCCGGTGTCGATGTGCGGGGTGTACTCCGGGCGGTGCTTGCCCATGAGGACCATCGCGATATCGGCGGCGAGGCGGCCCAGGGGGACGCCCTCGGCATCGACATGGCGCCAGAGCTTGGGGACCTGGTTGGGGCGGGTGGCCACCCAGGTCTGCCGGCGGAGGTGACTCGTATGACCCTTGCTCATCGGTCGGGCTCCTGACTGCGAAGCGGGCGTGGGCCCGCGGTGGATACGCGTGCGGCCGGCTGCGGCACGACTCTCCTCGAGATCGTGGCGAGGCCGGGGCCCCGGCGCCTGCTCATCCTGAGCCGGGTCGGGGTGGGTACGCCGCCTACCGGGCGGGGCGGGCCCGGACGGATCCGGGCAAGCTTCTGCATAGACACCGGGGCGGGCCCGGTGGGACGGGAAGCGTAGGCGGGGAGGGCGGGGGGTCAAGGGCGGAGGGGGCCGAGCCGCGGGTCGGTAGGTTATCGGGATGACGCCGAAACAGCGGTTCCGGGCCTGGGTGGTGGCGGCGGGGGGGACCTTCGCGGCGGGGGTGGTCAATGCGCTGGTCGACGGGTGGGCGGGGTTCGGGGTGACGGTGGTCCAACTCGCCGGTCTGACCTCGATCCTGTGGCTGCTCGTGACGACGCCGGTGGATGCGATCAAGTTGAAGCGGTGGGTGAGCGTGGTGGTGATCTTGGGCGGGTTCGCCGTGATCTTCACACTGCGATTCATATCGCTCGACATCACACCGCCCGACATGCTGGGCCACTTGCTGCTCGCGTCCGCGGTGTTCGTCGGGCTGCTGACGCTTGCCCCGATCGGCCCGGTGCTGGCCATCTCCGCCGCGCGTCTGAGGCACCGCTGGGGAACCGTGATCGGCAAACCATCGCCGTGGTGGGCGGTCGTCATGGCCTGGCACCCGTTCTGGGCGTTCCGTCTCACGGACGCGGGCGTGGATGTCGGCGAGTTTCCCATCGGGCAGGTGCTCATCATCGGGATGACCATGCTCCCCATCGCGGCGGCCGGGCTCGGGCGACTGTGCCCGGACCGGCCGATCTGGATGTGGCTTGTGTGGACTGTCGCCGTTGGCTGCATGATTGTGTATGCCTGGCTCGCCGCGGCGTATCCGCTTTGATCGCCGTCCGCCGAAGCACTGGCTGACAAGCAGCCGTTGCACCCGCGGGTGGCGACTTCGTTGACTTTGAACAGTTCCACCCGGGCCCGCCTGCCCGGCCCGCTCGCTCACGCTCGGGGCTCCTTTGTGGGGTGGCGCTCGTACACTTTGGCATGGCGCTCTCCGTAAATCATCTCTGCGACGCGATGGAAGCTCTTGCCCCTGTGGAGTGGGCCGAGCCCTGGGACCGGGTTGGCCTGCATGTCGGCCGGCGGGAGGACCCGATCACGGGGCCCGTCCTGCTCACGATCGACCTGACCGAGGCGGTGCTCGATGAGGCGATCGGGATGGGGGCGTCGGCGATCGTGGCGTATCACCCGCCGATCTGGAACCCGCTGGAGCGCGTGACCGACGCGACGGTGACGGAGCGGATCGTGCACGCGGCGATCCGGGCGGGGATCGCGATCTACTCGCCGCACACGGCGCTCGACGCGTGCGCGGGGGGCATCACGGACTGGCTGTGCGAGGGGATCGCGGGGCTTGCGGACGCGTCGAAGGGCGAGCCCAAAGCCGGTGAGCTCGCGAACATCAAGGGCGATAGCCGGGCGCTGAGCCCGCACCAGGACAGCGATCCGAACCAGGAGGTGAAGCTGGTCACCTTCGTGCCGACCGAGGCGGCGGACCATGTGCGCGGGGCGCTCGCGACGGCGGGGGCGGGGCTGATCGGCGGGTACTCCGTGTGCTCGTTCAGCGTGCCGGGGCGGGGGACCTTCCTGCCGGGCGAGGGGACGCACCCGGCGATCGGCCAGCCGGGGAGCCTGGAGAGCGTGGACGAGCTGCGGATGGAGATGGTGTGCTCGCGGGCGGCGCTGCCCCTGGCGATCGAGACGCTGCGGCAGTTCCACCCGTACGAAGAGCCGGCGATCGATGTGTACCAGCTCGTGCCGTTGCCGCGGCGGACGCTGGGTGTGGGTCGTCGTCTGGTGCTGGATCAGCCGGCGACGGTGTCGGAGATCGCCGAGCGTCTGCGGGGGTTTTTGGGTCGGTCGCGGATCAAGGTGGCGCTGCCGGCAGCGGACCACCCGATCGAGAAGGTGGCGGTGGTGCCGGGGGCGGGTGCGGAGATGCTACGGCTGGCGCACCGGGAGGGTGCGCAGGTGTTCGTGACGGGCGAGATGAAGCACCACGAGATCCTGGCGGCGCTGCACATGGGCGTGGCGGTGGTGCTGGCGGGGCACACGAACACGGAGCGGGGGTACCTGCCGCGGCTGGCGGGGCATTTGGAGCGTCGGCTTTCGGGGGCGACGGTGAAGATCAGCGCGGTGGACCGGGACCCGCTGGAGGTTCTGCACGAGGATTGAGGTCGGCGCGAACGGGGGACGGGGACGGTGAAAGAGTGGGGAGGCCCGGGACTTATCTTTGGGCTGTTATGCTCTATCCGTCCGCTTCGCGTACGGACCCGTTCCCGACATGATTCGGGGCGGCCACAGGAAGGGAAGATCCATGCTCGTGCTTTCGGCGTTGGCCGGGGGTGTCGTGGCTGTCGCCGCGCCGGCCCTCGTGTTTGGTCAGTCGGTTCCGTGGAGTTCCTTCGCGGCGGGCGTGCCTGCGGGCGCGGATGTGACGGTGCCCGCGGGTTCGAGCGTGCTGTTCGATGTGGGACGCGCGGAGGTCGGCGAGCTTGTCGTTCGAGGGGAGCTCGTCTTCGAGGATGACGAGCCGATCGAACTGGTGGCGTCGCGGATCATCGTGACCGGGGATGGGGCGGCGCTGCGGGCGGGATCGTTCGATGCTCCGTTCGTGCATGACCTGACGATCACGCTCACCGAGTTGATCGGTGATCCGGCTGTGCAGCCGATGATGGGCTACCGCGTTCTGGGCGTGCGGGACGGGGCGTCGCTGCAGTTGCACGGTGCGAGCAGGCAGAAGACGAGTTGGACGCAGATCAGTGGCGACCTCGGCGCGGGGGCGACGACACTCTCGACGCTGGTGCCGACGGGGTGGGCTCCCGGCGATGTGCTAGCCGTCGCTCCTTCGGGCGAGGACGCCCGGCACGCGGAGCGGGTGACGGTGGTGTCGGTCGACGGGGCGTCGGTGGAGTTTACGCCGGCGCTGACACACCCGCGGCTCGGGCGTGTGTTCACCTACGCCGGCAAGGAGATCGATATGCGGGCGGAGGTGGGGCTCCTCAGCCGCAACATCGTGATCCGGAGCGCCGCCGATGACCCGGCGGACGACTTGGGCTTTCACACCATGGTGATGCCCGACGCGGGGGCGGTGAACCTGTCTGGCGTCGAGTTCGTGGGCGGTGGGCAGCTCGGTCGGCCGGCGCGGTACCCGATGCACTGGCACCGCGACCCGAGGCTTGAGGTGCAGATCGGCTCGCAGGGCTGGCAGATCGAGGCGCCGAGCCGAGCGGGGGACTGGCTGCGCGGGTGCTCGATCCATAGCTCGGGGCAGCGGGGCGTGGTGGTGCACGGGGTGAATGACCTCGTGATCGAGGACACGGTCGTGTTCGATGTGTGGAGCCACGCGTTCGTGACGAGCGAGGACGGGCTGGAAAAGAACAACACCTTCCGGCGGAACCTTGCGATGCTGGTGAAGCGGCAGCCGAACGACCGGTTCGCCTTCCCGCGGACGGACCACACCGAGTCGGACCAAGCCGAGCATCGGCCATCCGGGTTCTGGGGACGGAACCCGTTCAACCCGCTCGTCGGCAACCACGCGGCGGGAACCGTGGAGGGCATCGGGTTCTTCATCGATTCGCAGGTCATGAGCTACGACATGAAGCGGCTCATCGAGCGGGAGCACGGGGCGACGGAGACGCTCGTGTTCACGAACAACCTGGCGCACTCGAACTACCGCGAGGGCGTTGCCGGCGCGGGCATCCCGACCTACGGGCCCAAGACGCGCGGCCACGGCCTGATGGTCGGCGACTACACGGCGAAGTTCGACGCGGTGTTCGAGGGCTTCCGCACTTACCGCAACTCGGTGCTCGGCGTGTGGATCGAGGATGATCGGCACACGCTGCGGGATGCGGTGTTGACGGATTCGTCGGGCGGGCTGATCGCGCTGCGGTCGAACATCGAGGATGTGGTGTTCAACCAACGGTCGGACAACACGCTCGGGCGCGAGCCACAGAACATGGGCAACCGGCGCTACCCGGGCGGGGGCCTGCACCTGCAGTCCGCGGGGTACGGCAACCACGCGAACCTGCGCGGGGTGACTTTCATGAATGTGGAGCCGGCGGCGGTGTACATGTGGCAGGACCCCCTCGGTTCCTCGGCGGGGACGACGCTCGAAGGCATCACCCTCGTCAACACGCGGGCGGTGCTGCACTCGAGCGACCCCGGTCAGGTCGACAGCATCTACACCGACCTCGACGGCTCGCTCGTCGGCATGGGGGCGGGAGCACTCATCGGGGGGGACAACCTGCTCGCTCGCGGCGGGGTATTCGTGCCGGAACTCGGGGTCGTCGTCGTCCCCGGTGCCTGCTCGGCCGCGGACTTGGCCGGCCCCTTCGGCTCCTTGACCTTCGCCGACCTCTCGGCGTTCATCGCGGCGTTCGAGGGCCGCGACCCGGCGGCCGACCTCGCGGCCCCGACGGGGTCATTCACGCTCGCCGATGTGAGCGCGTTCCTCGCGGCGTTCACCGCAGGGTGCCCGTAGCCCAGCCGGTGACCGACGCGGGCGTCCGCCTTGATCACCGCCCCGGAGGCCCGCCGGCCCCCGGGGCGGTTTCGTGTGCGGCCATCGACGCGCCAACGATGCCCGCATGACCGACCCGGCCCCGCCGTTCAGTTCGATCGACGCCGTCCTTGCCGACCTGCGGGCCGGGAAGATGGTGATCCTGACCGATGACGAGGACCGGGAGAACGAGGGGGACCTCGTGCTGCCGGCGCAGTTTGTCACGCCCGAGGCGATCACCTTCATGCTGTCGGTGGCGCGGGGGTACCTGTGCGTCTCGCTGACGGAAGCGGACTGTGAGCGGCTGGACCTGCACCCGCAGTCGGCCGTCAACACCTCGGCGCGGGGGACGCCGTTTACCGTGTCGGTCGACGGGCACCCGAGGCACGGCTTCACCACGGGCGTCAGCGCGGCCGAGCGGGCGAAGACGATCCGGATGATGATCGACGATCAATATGGCCCCGATGACTTCGTGCGGCCCGGGCACATCAACCCGCTGCGGTCGCGCGACGGCGGGGTGTTGGTGCGGACGGGGCAGACGGAGGGGTCGGTTGACCTGTGCCGGCTCGCGGGGCTGCACCCCTCGGCCCTGATCATCGAGATCATGCGGGACGACGGGGAGATGGCCCGCGTGCCGGATCTTGCGAAGCTCGCGAAAGAGCACGATCTCAAGATGTGCTCGGTCGCGCAGATCATCGAGCACCGCCTGGCGGAGCAGAGCCTGGTGCACCGCGCCGAGCCGCACGCGGGGACGACCGTGCGCACGCCCGAGGGGGAGTTCAACCTTGTCGCGTTCGAGTCGGTGGTGGATCCCCTTCCGCACCTGGCGCTGACGGTCGGGGGCGTCGGGGCGCTCGATGCGAGCGGGCGGGTGGTGGAATCGATGGAGCCCACGCTCGTGCGCATGCATCGGCGGGACCTCCTGGGCGACATCTTCTTCGACCTCGACTCGGCGCCGGGGGAGGCGACCTCGACCGGGCACCTGCTGCGGCA
Organism: uncultured Phycisphaeraceae bacterium; assembly: GCA_964615815.1. GTDB lineage: Bacteria > Planctomycetota > Phycisphaerae > Phycisphaerales > UBA1924 > DAIQNV01. Next base: position 129,650 of record CAZTQV010000007.1, read on the forward strand.
CTCGATGCGGGCGATCCAGGAGGCGGGGCGCGGGGCGATCGTGTACCTGCGGCCTGAGGGGACGCCCGGGGCGGACCTGTCCCAGCGGCTCAGCCGCATCCGCCGGCCCGATGTGCCCGCGGGGGCGGATACGCCGGACCTGCAGCGGACGAACGCGATGCCGCCGGCGCTGCGGCGGTACGGGATCGGCGGGCAGATCCTGAGGCAGCTCGGGCTTCGGAAGCTGCGGCTGCTGACGAACCACCCGAAGGCGTTGCCGGCGCTGGAGGCGTTCGGGCTGGAGATCGTGGAGACGGTGCCGATCGCGGAGGGGTGAGCGGGGCCGTGCGTCATTTCGCCCAATTTCGCTGTGAACCGTACAAAATCCTTTTAGATTTGCGACTTTGCGCTTGCGTTATAGGGTTCTCCCTCATCAACTGAGGTGATCGCCCCTTCTAGGAGGGCGACCCACCACAGGAGCACGCCATGCGCACCAAGACCGCCGCCGTTCTGTCCCTCGCCGCCGCTGCGGGCATCGGGCTCGCATTCACCTCCGTCGATGCCCACCCCGACGAGCGCGAGCACAAGCACGCCGAGCCCGACGGTGCCCGGGCCCCCGGCGGGGCGGACCAGGACATGATGAGCGCCGACCCCTCGGCGATCATGGAGATGATGAAGCAGGCCTCGCAGCCGACGGCACAGCACCAGATCCTGCGGGACATGGCGGGCGAGTACGAGATGACCGCGAAGTTCTGGATGGACCCCGCGGGCGAGCCCGAGGTCTCCAAGGGCACCTGCACGGCCGAGATGACGCTCGGCGGGCGGTTCCTCGTGTGCGAGATCGACATGACCTTCGGCTTCGCGGGCGAGTCGATGCCGCTGCAGGGGATGGGCGTCATCGGGTTCAACCGCCAGACGGGCGAGTACCAGTCGGTGTGGATGGACACGATGTCGACCGCGCAGACCGTGCAGACGGGCACGATGCAGGACGGGTCGATGGTGCTCACGGGCACGACGACCTCGCCCTTCGGCGAGAGCAAGCTCAAGAACATCTACACGATGCGCGAGAACGGCTACGACCTCGAGTTCTGGGAGCCCAACCCCATGAACGGCGAGATGGTCCGCACCGGCATCATCGAGTACCGCAAGAACCGCGGGTGATCGGCGACACCATCAAAGGGAGATCACGATGACGACCGATGCGACCGCGCCGGGCGCGGCGACCGACCCCATGCAGGCGATGGCCGAGGCCTCGAAGCCCGTGGTGGAGCACACGAAGCTCGAGCCCTTCGCGGGCGAGTTCCGGGCGACGGTGAAGATGTGGATGGACCCCGCGGGCGAGCCGATGGTCTCGACCGGCGTGATGAAGAACCAGTGGATCCTCGGCGGCCGATTCCTCGAGCAGGTGTACGAGGACGACCAGGGCTTCTTCTCAGGCCGCGGGCACTGGGGCTACAACCGCACCGATGGGCGGTACGAGGGCTTCTGGATCGACACGGCGACCACGATGATGATGACCGAGTCGGGCCAGATGGACCGCGAGGGCCACTGGACGATGACCTCGACCATGAGCGACCCGTGCGGCTCGGGCACGATGCACAAGCGCACGACGATCGAGCTCGTCTCGCCCGATGAGCATGTGATGACGACCTACATCCGCCCCGAGGGGATGGGCAGCGAGTGCAAGTGCATGGAGATCTCGTTCATCCGCAAGTAAACCCCGCGCAACCATTTCACCCGTGAAGGCAGGCCGACCGTGCCCGACGAGCGACCGCAGTTCCTCATCACGCTGCGTCTCCGCCCGCCGGGCACGGTCGCGTCTCTCTCCGACGACGAGCACCTGCTGATCGCCGAGCATTTCGACTACGCGAAGTCGCTGCTAGCGGAGGGCCGCCTCGTCTTCGCGGGGCGGACACAGGACGAGGCGCCGCTCGGGCTGATCGTGGTACGGGCGGCGGACCGGCACGAGGCGCGGGCGCTCGCGCTCGCCGATCCGGGCATCGAGCACGGGCTCTTCCTGTGGGAGCTGCGCCCGTACCGCGTCGCGCTGATGGACGGGCGCTAGCCCACCCACACGCTCATCAGCACGGCATCGATGAACCGCCCGTCCGCCTGACGGAAGGCGCCGCGTTTGCGGCCCTCCTCCTCGAACCCGCAGGCGCGGTACAGCCGCATGCCCGGGTCGTTGGTCGCGAGGACCTCGAGCTCGACGCGGTGGATCGCGGGGTGCTCGCGGGCCCACGCGAGCAGGACCTCCATGAGCACCTTGCCGAGCCCGCGCCCGCGCCACTCGGGCTCGAGCATCATGCCGACGGTGCCCACATGGGCCGTGCGCAGCCGTCGGCGGACCGAGAGGCTCGCGGTGCCGCGGACGGCCCAGGGGTCCTCGGGCGTCACGACGCCGAGCATGAGGCCGCCGCGCTCCGGCTCGAAGACCCTCGCGAAGTCCTCGCGCAGCACGCCTACGGACGCGATGTCGCCCGGTGCCGTCAGCACCTGGTCCGTCGTGCCGACGCACCGCACGATGTGCGCGTGCAACGCTTCCGCGTCGCGCACGGTGAGCGCCCGCAGCACCGCGCGCCCGCCGTCGGCGAGCGTCACGAGCCGATCAGCAAACGCCGGCCCTTCTGCCATAAATAATGCTCAGAGCCTCGGGAAGTTCGGCAGCTCGCCGACGAGGGGCGTCGCGTACTTGATGAACGCCTCACTGACATCGCTGTCGCCGCTCATGAACTCCTTGTCCATGTGGCGGGTCTTCGCCGCGACCTCGGTCAGGTCGATGCGGTCGAGCTCGGTCTTGTACGCGTCGCCGTCGTAGCCCTTGCCCGTGCGGAGAATCGCGACCGACCCGTCCATGTCGCCGCCGGCGGCGATCATCGCGGCGTATCGGCCGGCGCGGCGGGCCTCGTCGAGGTCGATCGGGCTCGCGTCGGGGTAGCAGCGCTGCAGGTAGCCGAAGGTGTCGGCCCGCACGCGAGGGGCCTTGCCGCTCGCCGTCTTCATTTTGTCCTTGATGAGCTGGCTCAGGGCGTCGCCGAGGGCGCCGGTGCCGGAGAGCTGGACATTGCCGTGCGCGTCCGTCTCGCCCTGGAAGAGCTTGCTGGTAATCGGCGTCCCGTCCTTGTCCTGCACGCCCTCGCTCACGGCGACCTGGCACCGCCCCAGCCGGTCGTACACGCTCGCCACCTGCTCCACAAACCGCTCGGTGTCGAACGCGTTCTCCGGCAGGTACACAAGGTGCGGGCCGTCGTCCGGGTGCCGGCGGGCGAGGGCGCTGGCGGCGGTCAGGAAGCCCGCGTGCCGGCCCATCACCACATTGATCTTCACGCCCGGGATGCTCGCGTTATCGAGGCTGTCCGCCATGAACGCCTTCGCCACGAACCGCGCCGCCGACGGATACCCCGGCGTGTGGTCGTTCACCATCAGGTCGTTGTCCACCGTCTTCGGCACATGGAAGCACCGAAGCTCGTACCCCGCCTTGTCCGCCAGCTCGTTCACGATGCGGCAGGTGTCCGAGGAGTCGTTGCCGCCGATGTAGAAGAAGTACTTGATGTCGTGCTTCTCGCACGAATGGAAGATCCGCTCGCAGTACGCCGCGTCCGGCTTGTCCCGCGTCGACCCCAGCCCCGCGCTCGGCGTCATCGCCAGGGCGTCGAGGAAGTCCTGGTCCTTGTCCGTCATGTCGACGAGCCGATCCTCGGTCAGCCCGCGCACCGCGTGCCGCATCCCGAGAACCCGCTTGATCGGGTTCCCCGCCTGCCCCGCCCCCGCGGCCCGCAGCCCCTCGATCACGCCCACCAGCGAGCTGTTGATCACCGCCGTCGGTCCGCCCGACTGCCCGATCACCGCGTTCCCCTCGACCAACCGCTCCGTCATGACGAAATCCTCCTGTGATTGCGCGGGGAGCATAGGGGACCCGGCCCGCCCCAAGCCGCCCCCTGCCCAGCGACTTCCCCGGGGCAACACAGCCGGGGCGGACCATACCCGCCTTCCGCTACGCTGCCCCGATGCACATCACAACCAGACCCGCATTCGCCGGCGCTGTCGTCGCCCTTGCCGGGGCCGTCGCCCTCGCCCAGCCGACCAGCGATTCCCCGCTCGCCGACCGCCCCAACGGCCCGCGCAGCGCCACCCCCACCCACCATGTCCTCTATAACGCCACCGTCCACGCCAGCCCCGACACCGTCTGGGCCCCCGGTTTCGTGGAGATCCGCGACGGCGTGGTCGTCGACGCCGGACCCATCGGCCGCCGCATCTACACGCCCCCGCAGGGAGCCCGGGCCCACGACCTGACCGGCGAGCACATCTACGCCGCCTTCATCGACCCCTGGGTTGAGGTCGACGCCCCCGCCCCCGCCGACAACGCCGAGGGCCGGCACTGGAACGACAAGGTCCTGCCCCACCGCCGTGCGCTCGCGGGCGAGGGGCTCACGAAGTCCGACCGCGAACGCCTGCGCGAGCTCGGCTTCGCCGCCGCCGCCATCGCGCCCAAGGGCGGCGTCATCCGCGGCCTCGGCGCCGTCGTCTCGACGGACGACCCTGCCTCCGACGCCTCCGCTGTCCAGCCCCGCGCCTACGCCGACGAGGCCTTCAACACCTTCGCCTTCGAAACCGTCGGCTGGGGCGGGCGGGGCTACCCCACCAGCCACCCCGGCGCGATCGCCCTCATCCGCCAGACGCTCTCCGACGCCGACTGGCAGCGCGGCAACCAGCCCGCCGCCCCGAACGCCATCAGCCCTCTCGAGGACCAGTCACGCCCGCTCATGTTCCGGGCCGAGGACCCGCTCGAGCACTTCCTCGCCGCCGATATCGCGAGCGAGTTCGACCGCCCGCTCGTCACCGTCGGCAACGGCATGGAGTTCAAATGGCTCGACGGGCTGAAGCGCGAGGCCCAGACCAACTCCTTCTCCGTCGTCCTGCCCCTCCGCTTCCCCAAGCAGCCCGATGTCTCCACGGTCGGCAAGGCCGAGGACACCGAGCTCGAGGCCATGCTCGAGTGGGAGCAGGCCCCAGCCAACCCCGCCCGCATCGTCGGTGCGGGCATCAACGCGGCGCTGACCAGCTCCGAGATGCTCAAGGGCCAGAAGTTCTACGACAACCTCCGCCAGGCCATCGACGCCGGCCTCTCCGAGCGCGACGCTCTCGCCATGCTCACCACACGCCCCGCCGAGATCCTGGGCGTTGCCGGCACCGTCGGCACCATCGAGGAGGGCAAGGCCGCCAACATTCTCGTTACCTCCGCCCCCGTCTTCGACAAGGACGCCAAGCGCTACGACCTCTTCGTCAACGGCCGCCACTACCGCCTGTCCGACCGCGACGGCGTCGACTTCGACGGCGAGTGGACCCTCGTCGTCGGCCCGAAGGACAACCCCGCCTTCACCATGGGCGTCGACATCACCGGCTCCGCCAAGGGCAAGGCCAAGATCAAGCTGACGGAAGGCGAGGGCGACGACGCCAACATCAACGACGCCCGCAAGGTCGAGCTGAACGGCAACCGCATCAGCTTCCTTGTCGATGATGATGACGACGGCACCGGCGTCTACATCATGTCCGGCGCCCTCAACCCCGACGGCACCATCGCCGGCACCGGCATCAACCCCTCCACCGATACCTTCCAGTGGACCGCCACCCGCGACGAAACCGCCGCGAAGGCCGACGAAGACGAGGACGAGAACAAGGAAGACGACACCGACAAGGCCGAGATCCCCGACCTCCCGGGCTACCCCTTCGGCCCCTACGCCGTCGCCGAACTCCCGGAGCAGGAGACCGTTGTCTACACCAACGCCACCCTCTGGACCTCCGGCCCCGAAGGCGTCGTCGAGAACGGCACCATGATCGTCTCCGGCGGCAAGATCCAGTACGCCGGCCCCGCCCGCGGCGCCCCCTCCCGCCCCCGCGGCGCGACGGTCATCGACGCCGGCGGCAAGCACATCACCCCGGGCCTCATCGACGCCCACTCCCACACCTCGCTCTTCCGCTTCGGCGTCAACGAAGCCGGCCAGGCCGTCACCGCCGAGGTCCGCATCGGCGACTCCCTCGACCCCGCCGCCATCAACTGGTACCGCCAGCTCGCGATGGGCGTCACCACCGTCAACTCCCTCCACGGCTCGGCCAACCCCATCGGCGGCCAGAGCCAGACCCACAAGGTCCGCTGGGGCGTCCGCCACCCGCGCGACATGCGCATGGAAGGCGCCAAGCCCGGCATCAAGTTCGCCCTCGGCGAGAATGTCAAGCAGGCCAACTGGGGCGAGGACTACACCACCCGCTACCCCCAGACCCGCATGGGCGTCGAGACCGTCATCCGCGACCGCTTCACCGCCGCACGCGAGTATGCCGCGGCCAGGACCAACGCCAGCCAGATCCTGAAAGAGACCAGCATCAGAATCGCCGCCGACGCGGACGGAGAAACCCAGGTCGAGATCACCTCGGATGACGCCAGGGTGACCCGCCTGCTCCGCGAAGCCGGCCTCTCCCCGCAGAACGGCCGCGTCACCACGACCAGCGAAGAACTCGCACGATTCCTGGGCCTTGTTGAGCCCCGCCGCGACCTCGAGCTCGAAACGATCGCCGAGATCCTCGCGGGCGAACGCCTGGTCCACTGCCACTCCTACCGGCAGGACGAGATCCTCATGCTCTGCCGCGTCGCCGAGGACTTCGGCTTCACTATCGGCACCTTCCAGCACGGGCTCGAGGTCTACAAGGTCGCCGAGGCCGTCCAGAAGCACGCCATCGGCGCCAGCCTCTTTTCCGACTGGTGGGCCTACAAGTACGAGGTCGTCGACGCCATCCCCCAGGCCGGCCCCCTGCAGGCCGAAGCGGGCGTCCTCACCAGCTACAACTCCGACTCCGACGAACTCGTCCGCCGCATGAACCTCGAGGCCGCCAAGGCCACCAAGTACTCCCACGGCTTCGAGTCGGGCGACCCCGCCATCGACGCCCAGAACGCCCTGAAGTTCGTCACCATAAACCCCGCCGTCCAGCTCGGCATCGGCGACCGCGTCGGCTCGCTCGAGAAGGGCAAGGACGCCGACTTCGTCGTCTGGTCCGACGACCCAATGTCCGTCTACGCCATGTGCGAGGAAACCTGGATCGACGGCCGCCAGTACTTCAGCCTCGACAAGGACGCCGAGCACCGCGAGCGCATCCGCGCCGAGCGCCAGCGCCTCATCCAGAAGATCCTCGCCAACCCCAAGAAGGGCGACGAGACCGAGGAAGACGACACCCCCAAGCCCTCCGACCACCCGGAGAGTGAGGGCGTCGATACCCCGCCCACCCGTCGCGCCATCCTCGCCGATTACATGCTCCAGCAGCTCCGCTCGGGCCGTCACCCCGACGCCCCGCGTCCCGGCGACTGCGGCTGCGGCATCATCAACCACGCCATCTACTACCAGATGAACAACCGCTGAGAAACCACGCCGGAGCTCCCCGTGTCGGAACGGAAGCAGACAGCACTGTGGCTCGTCGGAACGCTGCTCGGCGCAGCGTTCGGAGTCACCGTGCTCTTCTTCGGCGTCCGCTCCACGCTCAAGACGCTCGACTTCCTCGAGGTCACCGAGCAGACCGACGGCGTCATCGTCGACTTCCGAGGGGAACGCTACGACGGCAGCACCACCTATTACCCGACGCTCACCTTCACCGACGACACCGGCGAAGAACAGCGATTCGAAGCCGGCCTCGGAAAGACCGGCTGGGACGAGTCTATTGGCGACACACTCCCCGTCCGCTACGACCCCGCCGGCACCCACGACCCGCGCATCGACACCGTCCTGGGCGTCTGGATCACACCCGCGCTCGCCCTGCTCCTCGGCACCGGTGCCACGCTCCTGTGCCTGCCCATCGGGCTCATCTGCGCCCACACGCTGCTGAAGCCCGACCCCACCCCACCCACCCCACCCCCCCCGTCCACCAAGCGCGACACCCTCGCGTCCGAATCGGAAACCACCCCATGACCAACACGACACCGCAAACGATCTCTCCGTCTCTCCGTCTCTTCGTCTCTCTCCTCAACTCCGTGCCTCCGTGCCTCCGTGCCTTCGTGCCCGCCCTACTCCTCCTCTCCGCCTCCCCCGCCTACGCCCAGGACCTCACCCACAAGGCCCCCCCACAATCCCAGCCCATCCTCATCACCGGCGCCACCATCCACACCGCCGCCGGCGACACGCTTGAAAACGCTGCCCTCGCCTTCGAGCAGGGCCGCATCACCTTCCTCGGCTCCACCGACCGCGCCCCGCGCCCCCGGGCCAACACCCGCGTCATCGACGCTCGCGGCATGCACATCGCCCCGGGCTTCTTCGCCCCCGAAACCCAGCTCGGCCTCGTCGAGGTCAGCGCCGTCCGCGCCACGCGCGACTACAACGAAGCCGGAGGCGTCACCCCCGAGGTAAAGGCCATCACCGCCGTCAACCCCGACTCGACGCTCATCCCCGTCGCCCGCTCGGGCGGCGTCCTCCTCGCCGGCGTCTTCCCGTCGGGCGGCCGCGTCCCGGGCCAGGTCAGCGTCATCCGCCTCGACGGCTGGACCAACGAGGACATGCAGGTCGACGCCGGCACGCCCATGAAGACCGCCGGCATCGCCATGTCCTGGCCCAACATGCGGCCCAACAACGCCTGGTGGAACACCACCCCCGCCGCCGAGCAGCAGAAGCGCATCGACGAATCCGTCCAGCAGATCAACGACCTCTGGGACGACGCCGAGGCCTACCAGGCCGCCCGCGAGAACGACGGCGACCACCCCGTGGACATCCGTCTCGAGGCCATGCTCCCCGTCGTCAACGGCGAAGCACCCCTCCTCATCAACGCCAGCGACTACGACCAGATCGTCGCCGCCGCCACATGGACCGCCGAACGCGGCTACCGCATGATCCTCGTCGGCGGACGCGACGCCCCCCTCGCCGCCGACCTCCTGAACAGCCACGACATCCCCGTCATCCTCGACGGCACCCACACCTTCCCCAAGCGCGCCGACCAGCCCCACGACCACGCCTACACGCTCCCCAAGCGACTCCACGACGCCGGCGTCAAGTTCGCCCTCGGCACCGCCGACCGCGACGGCAATGTCCGAAACCTCCCCTTCGAAGCCGGCATGGCCGCCCGCTTCGGCCTCGACAAAGACGAAGCCCTCCGCTCCATCACCCTCAGCCCCGCCGAGATCATGGGCGTCGCCGGCGACTACGGCTCACTCGAAACCGGCAAGTCCGCCACACTCATCATCACCACCGCCGACCCCCTCGAAGTCCGCACCCATGTCCTCCACGCCTTCATCGACGGCCGCGACATCGACCTCACCAACAAGCAAACAGCCCTCGCCGAGAAGTACCGCGAAAAGTACCGCCAACTCGGCCTGATCCAAGACTGATCAAACGACACACGCGGCCCGCCCGCCACCACGGACGCGCCGCATTCGAAGCTCCTCAACGAGCCCGAAGCGCCAGCGAGGGACCTCAGGTGCCACTATCCGCGCAGCGGGTAGTGCTACTCACTCGCACAGTCCAATGACCGGCCCATAGCCAGAGTCCACCTCAGTCACACACAGCGAATCCCCATCCCGCACGAACAACACGCCGCCCTCCCCGCGCACCCGCACCGGCAGCAGCACCTCCGCAGAAGCCGCCTCGCCCCGCAGCACCACCAGCTGCGCCTGCTCCACCCCCAAAGAAACACCCTCCAGCCGCTGCCGGTCGTCCGCCCGCAGCCCGAGCTTGCGAAGGTACCCGTCGTCCAACGAGTACGCGTCCGCGATCATCAGCACCTCGCCCGCCGCGAGCGTGACGACGAATCCGTCCGCGTCCGCTCCCTCCCCTTCGATCCGCCGATCGGCCCATGCTACAAGCTCGGCCCGCACATCCGAGGGCTCCGGCTCCTACTCACAACCACACAGGGCAACCACGATCGCCAGCAGCACACCGAAACGCGCACCAGCAACGGTCATACCAACACGCTCCCCGTGTCCCCCACTCCGCCACTCCGTCTCTGCGTCTCTGCGTCTCTCCGTCTCTCCGTCTCTCAATCTCTCCGTCTCTTCCCAATCACCCCTCCAACCGATACACATCCCGCAGCGACACCTCATCCCCCTCCGCGTCCCGCGTGATGAGCACCGCGACCAGCGTCACCCCGCTCCCCCGCGCCCGCTCCGCCGCCCACCCCGGCAGCTCGCCCAGCACGATGCGGTAGGTCCGGGTCGCCGGGTCGAAGAGCGCCGCGTTCAGCCCCAGGTCGTTGAGGTCCACATCCCACACCAGCTCCTGCCGCTCCCCCGCCGGCCCGCTCACGCCCTCGACCGACCGGTACAGCCGCACGCGCAGCCCCCCGGTCGCCTTGGTCGTGTCGCCCCAGCGGTCCCGCAGCTCGAGGTGCAGCACGATCCGCGCCACCCCGTCGTCGCCCACCTCGACATTCGTCAGCGGGAAGACCCGCATCGTCGCCGGCGCAAATGGCCCCAGCGGCGTCCGCGCCCCCACGATCCCGACGCCCCCGCCATCCACCACCACCGGCCCCTCGGCCCCGCAGCCCGCCAGCGCGATGCCCAGTGCGACCATGCAGCCGACCACGCCGCCGGCACCGCTGCGGGCCATCACCCGTCTCATGATCGAAGCACCTCGCCGCATCGCCACCACTTTACGCCGCCCGCCCGCCGCCCTCCCCCTCACGGCCCGCCCCGCGGCCCTCGCCCCGCAGCCGCCGCCCCGCCCCCATGACCTGCATCCCCAGCCGCTCCACCGCCTGGGCCAGCGTCCGCTGGCTCTCCTCCAGCCCCGCGAGCGCCCGCGTGTTCTCTTTCACCACGCCGATGAGAATCTCCATCTCCTTCCGCTCACGCAGCAGCCGCTCCTGCGCCTCGGCGATCTGCCGGTCCCGCACCGAAGCCGCCCGCCGCTCCGCCGTCCACATCCACCCGATCAACCCCGCCACCCCAAACTGCGTCACCGCCGCCAAGAGCTCCGTTTCCATCCATCACCCCACTTCGTCTCTCCGTCTCTGCGTCTCTCGGTCTCTTCTTCCTCACACCCCCACCAACACCCGCCGGAACACCGCCGTGTACCCGAGGCTCCACACCCGCCCACGGCTCACCACCCCCTCCTCCTCGTACATGATGAACCACATGTCCGCCCACGACCGCCCGCGCGTATCGACCAGCGTCCCCGCGCCCTCGCTGAACTTCGCCTCGTCCGCGATCGCCTGCCGCAAGTTCCACAGCGCCGGCTCCGTCGCCGCGATCAGCCGCCCGCGGATCTCCACGATCACCTCGCGGTCCCCGTACGCGATCGACCCCGGCTCCGTCGCGACGCCCGACGCCACCGACACCGGCACCACCTCCACCCCCCGCCGGGCCACCACCGTCCGATGCGGCCCCGACCCGAAGAGATTCAACCCGCGATAGCTGCTCATTCAAGCCCCCACTTCGTCTCTATGTCTCTTCGTCTCTCCGTCTCTCCTCACACACTGACCACGCTCACCGGATCCACCACCCCATCCCCGCTCACCGCCGTCAGCCACACCGTCCGCGTCGCCCCGCCGCGCACGCTCACGCTGTACTGCACCCCCGTCACCACCCCGGTCAGCGACGCCTCCTTCCGCCCCGCCCCGCTGCTGTTCGCGGCCGTCTGAAACCTGAGCTCCCCCGTCTGCCCCGGCTTCGGCTCATCGACATCGTCGCTCAACAGCTCCTGCACCACCTTCACCGTCACCTTCTGCTCCGGCACATCGCAGAACACCGCATGCGGCCCCAAATCCCCGTACTCCACCGCCACCTTCTCCCCGAATCGATTCACCTCCACACTCGCCACATTCCCCCAGGTATCCCCATCAAACTCCACCCGCTTCGGATTCAACACCAGCATCACACCACCCCCATTTGTTTACCTCGCCTTGTCTTCCCCGTGATACGCGAGCCAGAACTCCTCTGTCCAGAACTCCGGCCCCATCGACGCTTCGATCAGCCGACCATCGGCCAGCTCATACGCAACGATCAGGTGCATCGCGTATCGCTGGACCTGAGTAATCGTCGGCCGGCCTTCACCGATCACCCGCTGCCCGATCAACAACGAAGCGTCGACATCCTCAGCGACGATTCGTTCCGATACATCAAAGTCGCGCGTCCGGTCGACAACCGCGTACTCGACGCCGCTTCCGCACCCGATCTGACGCTCGACCATCGCAAACTCCGCCGACCGAGCAAGCATCGCCGGCTGTTCGATCAGCGTGCCGTAGGTCGACGAGTGATCTTTCAGATGGCAACACCCGGCGAGGCCGATGCCCGCGGACGCTGCCAGAGCAAGGCTACATGAAAGCCGAAACATCGTGCGTCTTCCTCGTTTCACGGAGTTCTTCATGCCGATAGCGTATCGCTCACACACTCTGCCACTCTGCCACTCTGCCACTCTGCCACTTCGCCACTCTGCCACTTCGTCTCTTCCCCCTCACACCCTCACCCACCTCCCCACCCCCGGCCTTCGCGCGACCTCCGCCGCCCCATCCCCATCCACATCCACCTCCGCGACCACCCGCCGCCGCTCCGCCTCGTACCGCTGCCGGTACCACTCCGCCCGCTGGCCCGCCGGGCTTGAGGGGCCCGCGTGCGCGCTCGCACCCGCGTACACCAGGTGCAGCGCCCCGAGCGCCTCGAGCATCGCCAGCGCCGCCCCGTTCACGACCTCCGCCGCGCTCTCCACCCCCAGCATCCGGAGCACCCGCCGGTGCACCTCCCCGATCTGCGGCCCGAAGGTGAACACGCTCACCGGGGCCCCCGTCACCGCCGCCGGCGCGATCGCCGCGTCCCCCTCGTCCGCCCGCAGCCGGCTCACCGTCAGCTCCGTCGCGCTGAGCCGCGCGACGACCTCGTACGCGTTCCCCCCGATCAGCACCACAGACCCCGCCCCGACGCCCGCGTCGTCGAGCCCCGCGTCCGCCGCGGTCAGCGTCAGCGTCGTGCCCGAGACATCCCCCGTCCCCACCACCAGCCGCTGCCCGACCCAGTTCACCTCACCAAACAGCCCCGGCTCCAGCACAAGCAGATCACGATCCGTCGCAAACATCCCCCACCCCCTTTCCAACAGCGACCGGGCCCGTTCCCAAGCCCGATCGCCCACCCCACACCCCCAACTCTTCACTCCGTCTCTTCGTCTCTCAATCTCTTCGTCTCTCCCATCACACGGCCAGCCCCGAAATCACGCCGTGCGCATTCTCATTCTTAAACTCCAGCGTGTACTCCCCCACCACCTGCCCGCTGATCGCATCGCCCGTCGACGCCAGCGGCTGGTAGTGGAAGCTCCGCCCCTGCAGCGGCATCACCGACACACGGCTCGAATCCAGCAGCAGGATCGTCCCCGGCGGCGTCCACCGGCTCAGGATCACCCGGCACACGCCGAAGTCGCTCTCGTACACGCTCACCAGGTCGCGGTACACCGTGTCCTCCGGCAGGTACGCACGGCTGCCCGTCGCGAACGAGTTGATCCGCCGCTTCTGCGCCCCGCCGCACACGATCGTGTCGATCGTGCCCGAGCTCTGGTCCCAGATCGCCTTCAGCGCCGCGTTCAGCACCGACTCGTTCAGCTCGTCGCTGCCCGAGCCGTCCCCATCCGGGATCGGCCCCGTCCCCGGCTCGAAGAGATTGGTCGAGATCGACCGCAGGATCCCGTTCATGCTGCGCCGAACGGTCGCCGAGCCCTGCGGGTTCGCGGAGGGTGCGACGCCGTTGATCACGGTGTTCTCGAGGTCCCGCAGCAGCTCGCGCATCCGCTCCTGCTTCTGGTAGTCGACCTCGTCCGCCACGCCGTACGCCCGCGCCGCCTGCAGCGAGCCCGACACCTCGATGCCCGCCGAGAAGATCTGGCAATAGTTGCTCTTCCGCGTGCGACCCGTGAACCGCGCCGCGCCCGCCTCGGCACCCTCGAGCGCTGCGTTGCCGATGATCGTGATCGGCATCCCGTTCACCAGCGTCGTCTGCGTCGTCCCGCCGTACCCACGCGTCACCGAGATCGTGTCCGTCCCGCTCTCCACCGCGAGCACCATCGCCACCTCGCCTGTCGTGCCAAAGCGGATCAGGTCGCCCGCACGGAACGCCGACGAGTCGGCCAGCCCCATCGAGGTATCCCCACCGGAAATCCCGGTATCGCTGATCACGCCCGTGTTCGGCACCAGCGCATCCTCGATCCACTCGTGCACCGTGCTCATCGCCGGCCGCTTCGCATCCCCCAGGTGATCCAGCAGCGGCGTCTCATGCGGGCTCACGATCCCGATGATGTCGCTCACATCCTCCGCCAACTCCGGCAACCCCGACCCCGCCGAATAAGTCGCCTTCCCCGTAAACGCCATATCTCACCCCTTCCGGCGCCAAGCGCCAATCACTTTGCCACTCTGCCACTTCGTCACTCTGCCACTTCCCTCAAACCCCCCGCCGCGCCCGCAAGTACCGCAGCAACTCCCGCCGATCACCCGTCGCCCGGGCCCCTTCCGCGATCTCCTCCAGATCCGCGTGCCGCTCATCACTCGCCCGTCCCGCCATCGCGCTCGACGCCCGCCGACCCGTCTCCGCCGTCTCCGGGAACAGGAACGGCTTGCGCACCCGCAGCCGCGCCGCCGCCCGCTCCGCATCCGGCTCGTCGCCGTCCTCGAGGATCCGCTCCGCCAGCGTCACCCCGATCTCGAGGTCGACCACGCCCAGGTCCGTCAGCTCCCGCTCCAGCGCCGCCCGCCGGTCCCGCCGGGCAAGCTCAAGCTGCGCCGACTCAAGCGCCGACTCCAGCTCGGCCACCCGCGCCATCAGCTCCGCCTCCCGCGAACCACCCCCCGACTCCTCGCCCCGCTCGAACGCATCCAGCCGCACCGGCCCGCGTCCCGGGCCGCTCCCCGCCTGCTGCGTGCCCGGCGCATCACCGCCCGGCTGCCCGCCGCCCGATCCCGATTCACCCCCGCCGGGCGTCGTCACCCGGCCATCGCCGCCGCTCTTCGTCTCGCTCATGCCGCGTTCCTTTCATCGCATCCGTTCACGACACCCCGCCGTCCGCCGAGCCATACCCAAGCTCCGCCAGCACCCGCTCCTCCGGCACACCGATCGCCGCCTTCTCCCGCGCCACACGCACCTCGTCCGCGGGATCGAGAGGCGTCGGCTCGGGCCACGCGATCCGAAGCCCCCGTTCCTCGGGCTTCGTCCGCACGATCCCCGCCGCGTCGAGCGCCTCCAGCACCATCCGGCTGATCTCCGTGATCCCCCGCCCGTACGCAACCCGCTTCCGCGCCGTCTTGCTCAGCAAACTCAGGAGCGTCACCCGCAGCGCGTTCGCGCTGCTCAAATTCCCGATCCGCGCCCGCACCACGCCACCCGCCAGCGGCGGCACCGCGCTCGCCTTGTCGAGCGCCTCGCGGATCTCCCCGATGTGCTCGGTCTCCGAGGGGCAGCTCGCATCCCCGCCGAACGCCGTGATCGACGCGTCCGGGTCGTCCGTCGTCCACACCTGCCCCGGCCCCACGCCCAGCTCCGCGATCCCGTCCAGCCGCTTCGCCAGGTACATCCGGAAGCTCTGCAGCGTCACCCGGTTCGCCCGATCGCTCAGCCGCGTGTTCAGCTCGTCCTGCAGCGGGATCAAGGGCTCCACCTCGCTCAGCCCCTCGTACCGAAACGGCTGGCTCAGGTTCTGCACATGCACCACCGGCACCACGCCCGGCAGCAGCGCGCTCCGATCCCGCTCGACCACCTCCCCGCCCTCGTACAACCGCCGCACCCCGGGCCCGAAGACCTCCAGCACCTCCACCCGCTTCCGCTTCCCGACCTCGCCAGCGTCCGGTGGGATCGGCTTCCAGCCCGTCTCCTTCGATCCCTTCCTCCCAAACAACTTCGCCACCCGCGACCCGCGCTCGCCCTCCCCGCTCTCCTCCACCTCGTTCAGCTCACGCTCGAACGCCAACACAAACGCATCCAGCTCGCGGTAATCCGCGTCCGACACCACCGGCACGCCGCGCGTCGGCTCCACCGGCTCGATCCGCACCATCCCCGCGAGCCCGTCGAAATCCCCCGCACCCGCACGCGCCCGCAGCTTCGCCGCCGAGCCGATCAGGCCCGACTCATCCAGCCGCAGCAGCAGGTCCACATACCCGTGCACATGCCCGAGCAACGCCGCGTCCTGCAGCATGCTCAGCCCACCCGACGCCTCCCACACCGCATCCAGCAGCCGCTCGATCATCGCGCGGGTCTCATCGTCCTCCGCCGTGCTCACGATCCGAGGCGGCTTCCCGAGCAGAAAGTCGATCATCGTCTGCACACGCCACGCGATGTCGTTCTCAACCACGACCTCCCGCCGCACACCCCCACGCCGACCCGTGATCCGGTTCGGCAGCCCCTCCTCCTGCGCCGCCCGCCAACGCGGCGACTCCACCGCATGCCCCGCCACAGGCTGATGCCCAACACCGACGCCGACCGGCTCGAGCGGATTCCGGAAGTACCTCCAAAGAGTCTCGAGCCGCGGCAGGCGCTCACGCCGATGCTCGGCCATCAGCGCCCCCAGCAGTCGCTCCGACACGCCAGTCTCGGAAATCCCCTCGAGCCGATCGGTCATCACGCGTTCCCCCATTCCCAGACGCCCCTCGCCACCATGCCCCACGCCGCCCGTCCACCGGTCGCAAGGCCCCGCGTTCCCGCCCGCCACTCGGCCAGGCTCTCACACGACCCGACAACCACCCCTTCCGCGCGCACGCCGCGAACGCGCGCAACCACACCCCGAGCCGTAAACCCCCACGGCCTCAAGACTCAGAAAATCTCAGAAAGTCCCCAAGACCCCGACAACCCCGCCCCCACCCGTGCGCACGCCCCGCCCGCTCCCGCACCCCCCGGTGCCACGACCCGCAAAGCGGGTCGTGCCGCCTCTCACGAATCACACCGGCTCCGCGTACCCACCCGCCGGCTCGACATGCGTGTACTGATCGAGGTTGCACACCACGATCTCGCCGTCGTCCTTCCGCAGCTCCACCCGGTCAAGCCACAGCTTCTTGTCCTTCGAGTGCGCAAACCACGACCCCGTCTTCGACTGACCGAACGCCGTCACCACACCCTCCACCGCGATCGTCCCCGTCCCGCTCAAACGCGGGAGCTGCTGCACGATGCGGACGCGATGACCGATCTCGAAGTCGAAGTGGCGTTCCATGGCGTCGCCATCGTAGCCCCATCCCCGCCCGCCATTCCGCCTCCCCCACCCCCATGCCCACTCCCATGCCCAGCCCCATCCCCGCTATCCTGCCCATCGCCCCATGGCCCTCGAACTCGCACTCGCCAACCTGCTCAGCCCGCCCGTCCTCTTCTTCGCCGTGGGCACGCTCGCCGTCCTCCTCCGCTCCGACCTCGAGATCCCACACCCCATCCCGCGCCTCTTCAGCCTCTACCTCCTCTGGGCCATCGGCTACAAGGGAGGCGTCAAGCTCCACGAAGCCGGCCTCGACCCCGAGGTCCTCCTCTCCCTCGGCGCCGCCCTCGCCCTCAGCGCCCTCACCCCACTCTGGGTGAACCCACTCCTCCGACTCCGCTTCAACACACACGACGCCGCCGCCTGCGCCGCCGCCTTCGGCTCCGTCTCCGCAGTCACCTTCATCACCGCCGCCAACTTCCTCGAATCCCAGGCCATCCCCTACGGCGGCCACCTCGTCGCCGCCCTCGCCCTGATGGAGGCCCCCGCCGTCGTCGTCGCCGTCCTCCTCCACCGACACGCCGCCCAGGCCGCCGCCCTCGCCGACCCCGACAACCCCGTCACCGACGACACCAAGCAGTCCATCCCACACCTGCTCCGAGAGGCCGTCCTCTCCGGGCCCGTCTTCCTCCTCCTCGGCTCCCTCCTCGTCGGCGTCCTCGCCGGCGATCGCGGCTACGAAAAGCTCCGCCCCTTCACCGAGGATGTCTTCTACGGCATGCTCGTCCTCTTCCTCCTCGACGCCGGCATGACCGCCGCCAAACGCCTCGGCGGCCTGAAGGAAGTCGGCGCCTTCGCCGTCACCGTCTCCATCGGCATCCCGCTCATCAACGCCCTCATCGGCTGGGGCCTCTCCTACGCCCTGGGCCTCTCCGCCGGCGACGCCTTCCTCCTCATGATCCTCGCCGCCAGCGCCAGCTACATCGCCGTCCCCGCGACCATGCAACTCGCCATCCCCGAAGCCAACGCCAGCCTCTACCTCCCCATGGCCCTGGGCGTCACCTTCCCCTTCAACATCATGCTGGGCATCCCCCTCTACCTCGCCATGGCCAACGCCCTCCACGGCGCGGGCTAGCTCAGCCTGTCAGTCGTTCATCGCGACGCCGTGCTCAAGCCATGCCTTCGCACGAACCGCGAGCTGATTCAAGCCGGCCGTTTCTTCAAGCGCGACGCGATGCGCGTCCGCTTTGTTAGGCTGGCTTCCAGCAACCTCCATCGCCAGCGAAGTGGACCCCGCATCCAGCGGCTCCGCCAACCACCGCACCCTCCGATGCTCGATCCCCTCACCCCACTCAACGATGAGCTCACGCTCCCGTCGAAGCAGCACAACGCGAACATCAAGGTCATATGAGCTCGGCGCCTGCGAAATCATCCATCGGTAAGACCCACCCTCGCGAAGCCCGCTGTCCGAGCGATGCAGCCAGAACCGACGCATCTGCTTCGGATCAATAAACGCACCGAGCACATCGCCGGGTGTTCTCGCAATGACGATCTGTGCGGTCGCACGGAACGAAACAGAAGACACACCACGCTCCCACTCGGTGCCACTATCCGCAAAGCGGGTAGTGCCATCTCACTCCGCCACTTCGCCACTCCGCCACTTTGCCACTCCGCCACTTTGCCACTCCGCCACTCCGCCACTTCCCTCACCCCCCACCCGCAATCACCTCCTCCACCTCTTCCAGAATCTCCCCCGCCAACCCCTCCGTCGGCGCCTCACAGATCAGCCGCATGATCGGCTCCGTGTTGCTCGCACGCACATGCACCCACGACCCCGCCCGCGCCCCCGAGAAATCCACCCGCACGCCGTCCTGCGTGTCCACTCGCTCCGACGAATACGCCTTCTCCACCGCATCGCACGCCGGCTTCGCGTCCGCCTTCGTCGCGATCCCCGTCTTCCGCTTCACGATGCAGTACCCCTTGCCCCCCTTCCCGCCGCCCGAGTACGAATCGATCCGCTCGACCAACCCCGACACCGTCAGCCCCGTCCGCGCCATCAGACTCAGCGTCAACGCCATCGCCGACAGCGAATCCCGCACGAAACACACCTCGGGCCAGATCACCCCCCCGTTCCCCTCGCCCCCAAGAACCACCTCCCGCCCCTCGGCCATCAACGCCTTCATCCGTTCAACCACATTCGCCTCCCCCACAGGCGTCCGCACCACCTCCGCCCCCCACTTCGCGGCAACATCGTCGATCATCCGCGAAGTGGACAGATTCACAACGATCACCGGCTTCTCACTCCGTGCCACCGTGCCTCCGTGCGCTCGTGCCTCGAGCAACGCCTCGGCCGCGATCACCAGCGTGTACTCCTCGCCGATGTAGCGACCCTTCTCGTCGACGATCGCGAGGCGATCCGCATCCGGATCCTGCGCAAACCCCACATCCGCCTTCAGCCCAGGCACCGCATCACACAGCCCACCCTCGCCAGACAGGTTCTCCGCGGTGGGCTCGGGAGTGTGCGGGAACAACCCCGAGCTCTCCGAATACAAATGCACCGCATGAATCGGCGTATCCGTGAACATCACCCGGTTCAGCTTCCCAGCCGAGCAATTCACCGCGTCCGTGACAACCCGCATCGGGCGATCGCTGAAGACATCCCAGAAGTATTCAACACCAAACGCTGCGCTGCACGCATCAAGCACCCGCAGGCAATGCGGATCGACTACATCGGAGTCCGAAGTCGTCTCCACGAGGTCTTCCGCCGCGTCCCACGCCACCGCGCCGCCCTCGAAGGCCGACACGATCTCGCGAGCCGTCGTCAGGTCTGGAGCGCACGCATCCGGCGTCGCCTCGATGACATCCATCCGCCCGTCGGTCCGCCCTTCCCAGCTCGCCCGGCGAATCAACACCTTCAACCCGTTCCACTGCTGCGGATTGTGACTAGCGGTGACGATGATCGCCGCGTCTGCTTCCTTCGCGTCGCACAACACCCCGACCGTCGGTGTGGTTGCCACGCCGAGCTCACACACTTGGCACCCCGCCGCGACCAGCGCGCTGATCGCCGCGTAATAGATGGCCTCCCCGCCGGCCCGCCCATCCCGAGCAATGAGGACATAGGGCCACTTCTCGCCGCCCGTCCGCTCCCTCAGCCACCCCCCAAACGCCCCCGCAAACCGCACCGTCACCTCGGGCGTCAGGCTCTCCCCAACAATCCCCCGAAGCCCCGAAACCCCAACAATCAGCGGCGCATCACCCATTCCGGTCACTCCGTCTCTTCGTCTCTCGATCTCTCCGTCTCTCGGCGATTCCCCCTACCCTATCCCCCCATGTACACCCTCGAAATCAACCACGAGTTCTGTGCCGCGCACGCCCTCACCATCGCAGGCGTCGCCGAGCCCCTCCACGGCCACAACTTCCGCGTCACCGTCACCCTCACCGGCGACACCCTCGACGCCGACGGCCTCCTCTGCGACTTCCACACCGCCCACGACCTCCTCGTCGAGGTCTGCCAGCCCTTCCACAACGCCGACCTCTCCGTCGTCCGCCCCTTCGACACCCTCAACCCCTCCGCCGAGCACATCGCCCGCCACATCGCAGAAGCCCTCGCCGACCGCCTCGACCCCCACCTCGCCCCAAACGCCCGCGTCGCCACCGCCCGCGTCACCGAGTCCCCAGGCTGCGCCGCCACCTACACCCGCTAGCCCGAACCGATAGCCCCAGCCGATAGCCCCGGTTTCGGCCTCCCCCATTGCCGATTGCCCATTGCCCCCTCCCCGCCGCGCGCCAACGATCCAGCCCGGGGTCCTTGGAACGCTTCTAAATCACGACCCCGCGGTCAGTTAAACGCACCGGAGGCGCCCCATGCCCCACATCATCGCTGAGCCCTGCATCGGCACCAAGGACACCTCCTGTGTCGATGCCTGCCCCGTCGACTGCATCCACCCCACCAAGGACGACCCCGACTTCGACACCGCCAAGCAGCTCTACATCGACCCCGACACCTGCATCGACTGCGGCCTCTGCGTAGACGAGTGCCCCGTTCAGGCCATCTACCAGGACGAGGACCTGCCTCGCGAGTGGTCCCAGTATGTCCAGCTCAACATCGACTACTACGCGAACAAGTAACCGAGCCCCCCGCGGGCAGCGAACCATCTGAGCCGCCCGTGGATCCCCCCACCCCCGGCATCATGGCGAAGCAGCGGGACGAAGCCGCCGCACGCGCCGCTCACGATCGGTCGGCCGCCCTCGAACTCGCACGCCAGATCGCCGACCCGTGGTACGCCACCCAGGCCATCGCGGGCGTGGCCCAGCACGAACCCGACGAAGCCGTCATCCCCCGCTGCCTCGAGGCGATCGACCGCGCCGCACAATCCCCCGATCCCTATGTCCAGTTCGGTGCCGCGGCCTGGGCCCTGAAGACGATGCGGCTCCGCGGCCGCGAAGACGCCATCGAAGCCCACCTTCCCCCGCTGCTCGAGCTCTCGAGGACCATCCCGCACGACGGCAGCCGAGCCCACGCGCTCGACACCTACTTCGGCTTCCTGTGGTCCTCCGACCGCGGCTTCTGGCGACCGATCCTCGACGAACTGCTCAGCTTCGCCGACCGCCCGACCCGTCACTGGCGCCACGACCGAGCCCTGAAAGACGCCATCATCCGCGTGGCATCGAAGGACTTCGACGCCGCCCACGGGGCTCTCGAACGCTGGCCGGATTGCCCCAAGAGACGCGTCGCCGCGGCCGCGATCGACCCGGCCCGGCGCGACTTCTTCCCGCCCCCACGCCCCTAAGCCGCCTCCCCACCCTTCCGAAACCGACGCTCGAAGTTCTCCGGCCGCACATCCGACGGCGCATCCGCCCGCTCCCGCCAGTCGTCCGCGTTCCGAAGATTCAGCTCGCTCGCCTGCACCTTCCGGTACCCAAGAAGCCGCACGACCTCCAACACATCCGTCCACTTCGGGAAGCTCACCCCGTTCGACTTCTTGAACGCGTCGATCGCCGCCAGGAACAGGTACTGCTCCGTGGTCATCTCCCCCTCTTCGGCCGCCTTCAGGAAATCCGACCGCCGCCGCCCGGGCCCCCGCCCGCGCTCCAGCCCCAGCCGACGGTCCGCCACCGTCCCCTCGAGATCGGGCTCCCAAGCCCGCCCCTCGTCGGCGACCGCCCCATCCTCAGGCACCCCGTCCCCAACACCCTGATCCGGGGCCTCGAAGTCAAACTCGTCCCGCTGCCGACCCATGCCTGCCTCCCGTGTCCGCGCCCCAAACCCGGGCGCACGCCCCACAGGGCGCGTCACGAGAGACCATCGGCCTCAAAGGTCGTCATCATCATCGTCGTCCGAATCGTCCTCGAAGTCGTCCTCGTCCTCGTCCTCGAACTCGTCGAAGTCGTCAAACTCGTCCTCGTCGTCGTCCGCCTCGTCCTCACCCTCGAAGTACGCCTCATCCTCGTCCTTGTCGTCCGACGCCGCGAGGACAGCCACCCCAGCCCCTCCCCAGCCAGTCTCCCCGCCCCAACCGGCGGATTCCCCGCCCAGGCCGGACCAACCCGCCAGACCGCACCCCGACCCCGACGCCCCCGCCACCTCGAGAAGTTCACGCACACCCATCATCGCAAGTCCCTCGGCTTCCAATCACGCCCGGCCCGCCCCGGTCCCACCCGAGGCCACCGTCGCGCCGCAGGGTACGCATCGCCAAGCCCGTGTCAACGCCTTCTTTCCCAACTCCTACCCGCATTCATCGTTCTTCACCGGCCCTCCACCCCCCCGGCTAAACTGGCCCACCCCATGCCCGACACGCCCCCACACCCCCCCGCCTCCGCCACCACCGCCTCCAAGGGCAGGATCGACATCGCCGCGGGCGTCCTCGCCCTCCTCCTCCCGGGCCTCGGACACCTCTATCTGGGCCAGAAAAAGCGAGCCGCCTATGCCGCCATCGGCATCCTCGGCATGTTCTTCGGCGGGCTCTTCATCGGGGGCATCGACACCGTCGACGCCCGCGAGGACCGCTGGTGGTTCGTCGGCCAGGCCCTCGTCGGCCCCATCGCCCTCGGCACCAACTGGATCCACCAGAACCACTTCAAGCTCTACGAACTCCCCCAGCCCGGCGCCGGCCCCACACCCACAGGCCTCTCCGTCTACGCCGACGAACTCCCCTTCCGATACCGCTCCGCCTACCCCGACGAAACACGCGAGATCACCACCGTCACCGTCGTCGACCGCAACTCCGGCATCCGCACCGAGCAAGCCCTCCCCATCGCCCGCCCCGCAGCCGAGGGCGAAGGCCCGCCCAACAAACGCTCCATCTCGAAGGTCAACGAGATCGGCACCCTCTACGGCCTCTGCGCCGGCATGCTGAACCTCATCGTCATCCTCGACGCCCTCATCCCCACCCGCGCGCCCGGCCACGACCAACGCCTCGCCGCCGCCCGAGCCACAGCACGCCGCGACGACAGCCCGACAACCGAGGAGCCCACCAAGTGATCCTCGCCTACACGCCCTTCATCGACCCCATCGACGCCCACGCCGCCTGGTTCTGGCTCCTCCCCCCCCTCGCGCTCCTCATCGCCATCGCCTACAAAGCCGTCCGCATCCCCGACCTCTCCGTCTACTGGAAGCAGGTCGCCTCGTTCACCATCCAGATCATCGCCGGCATCATCGCCCTCTACGCCCTCGCGATTCTCCTGGTGAACTACGCCCTCCCCACGCTTCTCTGACAACGCACAACCCAACCGGTGCCACTATCCGCGCAGCGGGTAGTGCCTTAATCAAGTGCGACTGACGGCTCGCCCGCCAGTGCCGCATGTCCAGCAACCCTTGAATAGCACCGGTGCCCCGAACCGCCGCAAAGCGGCGCTTCGGGCCGTCCCACCACAAACGCCCAACCAGCAACCCGCCTCCCCTTCATCACTCCGCCAGTCTGCCACTCTGCCACTCCGCCACTTCTTCTACCGCCCCCTCCCCACCCGAATCACCCCCCGAGCCGTCGACCCATCCACCACCTTCCCCTTCTGCAGAATCACCGCCTCCCCCCGAGCCACCATCCGCCGAGCCGCGCACCGCGCCGGCTCCATCAGCTCCCGCCACCCCTCCGCATCCACCGCCCGTGCCGCCTCACTCGGACAGATGGTCGCAGAAGCCGCCCGCTCCCCCAGCAGCCGCGCAATCGCCGCCTCCAGCTCCAGATCCACCCCCCGCACCCCGCGCCGCCGACACGCGTCCGAGCAGTACTTCACCGACTCCCAATCCCGCTCCCACTTCTTCCGCCACGCGAACCGCCGCCCGCACGACGCACACACCTTCTCCGGAAGCTCCGCCATACCCACATCTTCGCACGAACCGCCAGCCCCGACGCCCTCCAGAACGAGCCCGAAGCGCAAGCGAGAGAAGCCGGTGCCCCGAACCGCCGCACAGCGGCGCTTCGGGCCGGTCAACACAAAACAACCACCAACACAAGGGCGCCTGACCCTCGCAAAGCGAAGATCAGGGTGAAACCCGCACTTCACGCACCACAGCCCACTAAACCGGCCGCAATCCAACCGGCTCGCCAGCAAGCCAATGCATCAAAAGGCCGAGCACGACCCCAAGGCACCCGCTCGCAAACACGCACAAAAACACCGCGGTTGTGACGCTCCTCCCGCCGCCCAAGTGCCCCGTCCCAGCGGGTTTCTTATAGAACCGTGTCATCGCGACAACAAGCCAAATCACACCGCCAAGCAAACCCGCCGCACCGACAACAAAGTTGCAGGCGAGCAAACCCCGCGCGACTGCCGGAAGCTCGTACGCGTAGATGTTGTCCTCAAACACCCAGCCACGCGATCCGCGCCACGCCGGCACAATGCCCCCCGACGCGAACGCGACCCACCCGTAAACCATCGCACACACGCTGGCAACACCAAGCAATCGAAACACCGACCATCTGCCACCACGAACCAAAGCCACACCTCCCCACTCCGTCTCTCCGTCTCTCCATCTCTCCGTCTCTAACTCCGTGCCTTAGTGCCTTAGTGCCTCCGTGCCTTCCCCCCCAACCACCCGCAACACCACCAGCGTGATGTCATCCTGC
Source organism: uncultured Phycisphaeraceae bacterium (assembly GCA_964615815.1). Lineage (GTDB taxonomy): Bacteria > Planctomycetota > Phycisphaerae > Phycisphaerales > UBA1924 > DAIQNV01. Next base: position 154,800 of record CAZTQV010000007.1, read on the forward strand.
TGAGCCCCCCCACCCCGGTGCCTCGTCAGGCTCGCCTCCACCGCCGACTGCAAGTCCGCGATCGGCCCCACAGCGTGCTCCCGCACGATCGCCTTCAGCCGCTCCTTGCCAAAGAGCTCACCCGCCGCGTTCCGCGTCTCCCAGATCCCGTCCGTCCCCAGCACCACCACCTGCCCCGCAGACAACGCCCCCCGCCGGTGCATCGAGTACGACCACCCAGGCTCGATCCCGAGCGGCAAATCCCGCCCACCCAGCTCCTCGAACGAGTCCGCCCCCGGGTCATACACCAGCGCTGGGTCGTGCCCCGCCGACACCCACTGCACCGCCCCCGTCGCCTCCTCCACCTCCAGCAGGTACAGCGTCATGAACCGCCCCTCCAGGCTGTCCACGAACAACTGCTGATTCATCGCACCCGCCAGCGCACACAGGTCCGCGTCCACCATCGCCCGCGACCGCAGAATCGCCCGCGCAGACGCCATCAACAACGCCGCGTCGATCCCGTGCCCCGCCACATCGCCCACCGCGATGATCGTCCCCGCCGGCACCACCCCGTTCCGAGGCACGAAGTCGAAGTAATCCCCGCCCGTCTCGTCGCAATACATCGACCGAGCCGCGATCTCCAGCCCCGGCACCACCGGAGACCCCTGCGGCAGCAAATGCTGCTGCACCCGGCTCGCCACCCGCAGCGATTCCTGCAGCCGTAGCCGATCCGCCAGGTGCGGCACCATCGCGTTAAAGGTCTCGCCCAAACGCTGGATCTCGTCCCCCGTCCTGACATCCGCCCGCGCCTCGAAGTCCCCCGCCGCGATCCGCTCCGCCGCACCGCGCAGCTCGAGAATCGGCCGGATCAGCCGGCTCGCCGCGACGAGCGCGAGCAGCGTCGCGATCACCGCGAGCCCCACCGTCACACCGATCGTCGTGTTCAGCCGGTCCCGCGTCTCCGCCGTAATCGCCGCCCGAAGCGTCTCCGCCTCCGCGATCAGCCGCGAGTACGGCACCGCCACCGCGAGATAGGTATCCCGGTCGATCTTCCCCCACGCCCACATCGTCTCCCGCCCACGAAACTCCAAGGGCGCCGTCCCCACATCCTTCGTCAGCATCGCCGCCACCAGGTCCCGCGTCTCCTGGTCGTCCGCGAACACCCGCTCGACCTCCAGGATCTCTGGCGCCAGGCTCATCACCCCCGCCGTCGCGTCCGCCCCACCAAACGCCTTCTCCTGCCGCCGGTCCGCGATCACCATCACCCCGCCGGCCGATGCCAGCCGCTCGTCCGCCTCCGAAACCTCACCCGTCCGCACCCGCACCTTGTCCGCAAACGAAGCACGCTCCTCCGCCGTCATCTCCGGCGGCACCGGCACCACCAAGAGCGTCGCCGCGCTCGTCCCCCAGTTCCCAGGCGGCGTCAGGTCATCCAGCAAACGGTTGATCGGGATGTCCACCGCCGCCACACCCACCGGCGTCCCCGCCGGGCCACGCAACGGCACCGACCCCGTCAGCACCACCCGCCCCGACACCGGGTCCGCCGCCAGCCGATTCCACAAGACCGGCCCCTCGTCCGCCGCAGGCTCCGCGGACAAGGTGCTGAGCCGCATCGCCGACGCGTACCAAGGCGCCTGCCGAGGATCGAACCCCACCGGGTACCGGTCCCAGGCCGGGTAAGTCGCCGTCAGCCCGTTCTCGAGCGCCACATACCGCAGCACATCCGTCCCGTCGCTGTCCCCCTGCGACAGGTCAAACCGCCGGTACACCTCCACCAACGGCATCAGCACCGAAGCCAGCCGCTCCGCCTCCGCCGCCCGCCCCAGCGCCGACCCACTCGCCGCCCCCGCCCCCGCAGCCCCCCGCCGCCCAAGCTCCGACCCCTCCGCCACCAAAAACAACTGCTGGTCGTACACCCCCCCGCCCCAGAAGATCGACCCCTCCTCCGTCGTGTACGCCCGAAGCTCACCCGCCCGCGCCCCCAGATCCCCGAGGAACAACGCGGGCCCCTCCGCCCCCACCACCCGCGGCTCCCCCCGCCGATCCGTCGCCGCCTGCGCGAGCAGCCGCTCCGCCTCACCCGCCGCCGTCAGCAGCACCAGCTCCGCCGCCCGCTTCTCCGCCGTCAGGATCTTCCGATACCCGTTGACCAGCTCCGTCAGCTCCCGCTCGCCGCGCTGCTCCAGCTCCGCCCGCGTCTGCGCCGACACGCTCCGCCCGAACGCCGCCGTCCCCCGAAGCTCGATCAGCGCGTTCAGCACCATCGCCCCGAGCGTGAACCCGAGCAGAAGAATCACAAGCTTCGTCCGGATCGACACGGGACCATCCCGGCAAGGGACCTCGGGCGCACAAGGCAGCAGGGCCGCCCCACAGCGTACGCGACTCAACCCCCCAAACGACCCCCACAAACCGGGCCGATCATCCCACCCATTCACTCCCCCGGACTCGATATAGTGCGTGCCCCCACGCGAGGGACAACCCCAAAACCCCGGGAGACCGAAGACAGGCGATGGCCTCCGACCCCGCCCCAATCCGCTTCGAATCGATCTCGGGCCCACCCATCGCCCCGATCGAGGTCGCCAGCGCCAAGCCGCTCGTCTTCGGACGATCCGGCGGCTCCGACATGCAGCTCACCGACAAAACGGTGAGCCGCAAGCACTGCCGAGTCGCCAGCCGAGGAGGAACCTGGTTCATCACCGACCTCGCCTCCCGCCACGGCACCTACCTCAACGGCATCAAGCTCGACCCAGAGCAGCCCGCCCCCCTCTCCGACGGAGACCTCGTCCGCATCGGCCCCTGGACTTTCCGCCTCCGCTCCGCCGCCCGCCTCGGAACCGCCACACCCACCACCAACGACCTCGCCTCCACCGCACACCGCGTCCAGCGCGTCCCCGTCCGCGAGCTCCGCTCCGTCGCCCAGCAACGCCTCGACCTCCTCATCGAGGCCGCCGCCGGCATCAACTCCGCAAGCTCCCTCGACGCCCTCGCAGAACGCGTCCTCGACGCCGTCGCAAGAGGCACCGGCTTCGCCCGCGCCGCCTTCATCCGCCAGGTCTCCGCAACAGGCGATGTCGAAGTCATCGCCTTCCACGGCCCCGAACCCACCGGCGACACCCAGTCCGTCTCCCCCGACGCACCCACCAGCCACAAACGAGCCAACCAGTTCGAGCCCGAAGGCTTCAGCTTCTCCCGCTCACTCATCAACGCCGCCAGCGAAGGCGAAATCGTCCGCATGGCCGGAGACTCAGGCCTCAACTACGGCGAATCCATCATCCGCCTCGGCATCCACTCCGCCCTCTGCGCTCCCGTCATGCTGGGAACCTCCGTCGAGGCCTACATCTACCTCGACGCACGCGACGCCGAAGCCTCCGTCCAGCACGACGCCGCCGCCTTCTGCCAGGCCATCTCCCGCATGGCCGGCCTCGCACTCGCCAACCTCAAACGCGTCGACCTCGAAAAACACCAGGAACAACTCGCCGGAGACCTCAAGGCAGCCCGAGAAGCCCAACGCCTCATCATGCCCCCCGCCATCGCCACCCGAGGCCGATACTCCTACGCCATGCAAACCAAGCCCGGCCGCGTCGTCGCCGGCGACCTCTTCGATGTCGCCCAGCTGGGGACAGACGACCCGGGCAACCCCGAAGCCAAACTCGCCGTCTTCCTCGGCGATGTCACCGGCAAGGGCGTCGGCGCCGCCATCCTCATGGCCACCGCCCAGACCCACCTCCGCATGGCCCTCCGCATGACCGAAGACCCCGCCCAAGCCATCAAGGAAACCAACGCCTACATCGCAGAACGCATCGGCGAAGGTCTCTTCATCTCACTCTGGCTCGGAATCCTCGACCCCGTCGCACAAACCCTCGCCTTCGTCGACGCCGGCCACGGCCACTGGCTCAGAATCCCCGCCGGCGGAAAGCCCCAAGCCATCGACTGCGACGGCGGCCTCCTCGTCGGCATCGACAAGAACTTCAACTACAAAACCGAAACCCTCCCCTTCACCCCCGGCGACCGCCTCTGCCTCTTCTCCGACGGCCTCATCGAACAACCCAACCCCGATGGCGAACAGTTCGGCCTCGACCGCACCATCAAGGCCCTCTCAAACTCCACCAACGCCCGCGACGATGTCAAAGCCATGGCCAAAGCCGTCCGCGAACACGCCGAAACCGACGCCCTCGCCGACGACTTCACCGTAGCCAGCATCCACTTCACCCCCTAACCCCAAGCCCCACCCCCAACGGTGCCACCATCCGCGCAGCGGGTGGTGACTATCTCCTCCCCCGTCGCCGACGGGGGAGGTGCCCGCAAAGCGGGCGGAGGGGGTAAAGAACAACCAAGCGCAGCGCTTCCTCCCTCCGTGCCTCCGTGCCTCCGTGCCTCCGTGCCTCCGTGCCTCCGTGCCTCCGTGCCTTCAAAGATAATTCCCAACCCCACTCCGATACCCACAATCCAAGTTCTGCACCAGATACCTGAGCGCATCCACCGCGTGATCACTCCCATCCTTCACCGGCTCCGCGCTCTCCGGCCGATCGCTCGGATAGTGATACGACTCCAAGCTCTCGATCAACTTCTCACACCTCGCATCCACGAACAGCCGCACCCCCCCGCTCGCCGGCCGCAGCCGCGCCCGCAAAAGCTCCAGCCCCGCGTGCACCCCCAGCTTCCGATCCTTCACCTCGAAGCCCGCCCGCCGCAGCGCCTGCGCATCGCTCACCCCCGTCTGCCCGTTCCGCTGCCCGCCCGCAGGATCAATCCCGATCCACGCCGGCGTCACCCCACCAACACCCCGCCCCTCCACGATCGCATCGATGTGCTTCTTCAACACCTCCCCGGCGACAACCCGCTCGCCAAACACCGTCACCACACCCAACGCATCCACCCACGCCCACAGCACCACCGTCGGCGACCGAATCCCAAAGTCCATCCCGCACACACACAACGCCTCGCCAACGGGCCGCACCGCACCCCGCACCACATGCACCGTCCGGTCAAACTCGGGCAAAACAAGATCCCGCCGCGTCGGCCGCAGACACAGCATCTCCGCCTTCCAGGTCTCCTCACTCACCCGGCTCTTCAACCGCACCGCATCCGAAACCTCCACAAACCCCGCAGCCTCCCCCTGAGCATCCCGCACCTTCGCCCGCCCCCCACACTCCTCCTTCAACACACAAGAATCACAAGAACGCTCATCCCCACACTCATCCAAAACATCCACAACCCCCCACTTAAACACAGACCGCCCATTTGCCGTTTGCCGCTTGCCGTTTGCCGCCCCCTTCCCTTCCTCGCCTCCCCCACCCATTGCCCATTGCCCACTGCCCATTGCCCCGTCTCCCATTCCCCCTGATGCCTGATGCCTGATCCCTGATGCCTCTCCCCCATCCCCCCTCACCAACCTCCACATCAACCCATGCGCCCGATGCATCGTGCTCAAACACTCGATCGTCCCCGGCACCCACACATCCCCGCACTTCTTGCTCCGCGTCACAAGCTGCGCCGCCTCCCACACCTCGGGATCAAACAGCTCCACCTCATCGCACCGCAGCTTCTGCACCCGCGTCCCCCGCACACTCGTCTGACTCTGCGCCAGGACCTCCGCCCGCGACCCATTCGTCAGCCGCACCCGCTTCTCGGTGATGCGACCCGACACCATCGAGCGCACCTCACTCCCCTCGATCAGCGTCCGCAGATGCTCATGCATCCGCTGCGCCTGCTCGAGCGACCCCCCGAGCACCCGCACCTCGATCCCGGGCTTGAAAACAAGATCCAGCAGCGTCGCCACCGCCGCCAGGAAAGTCTTCCCCCCGCCACGATTCGCCCACACCACACAGTCCGGCGACCGCGCATCCACAACAGGCAAGCCCGGCGACCCCGAAGGAACACCCCCGTCAAAGAACGCGTGACACACATAGTCAAACGGCGCCGAGTGCCCCTCGATCAAAGCCCGCGTCGGCACCGTCACCCCAAGCCACCGCACGATCCACGCATGGAACTCCGCAGGAGTCCCCGGCCGCCCCCAATCCGCCATCGTTTCTTCCGACTCCATCACCTCCCACGCATCACCAAGCTCCGCCCAAGAGACATCACGAACACCATCGTCCCGCCCCTCATCCCGAGGCCCACCACCACGCCCACCACGCCCATCAGCCATCCCACACCCCTTTCACTCCGCGTCCGACCGCTTCACCCCAAGCACCCGAAGCAGCGCCACCCGCCGATCCCGATGCACCCGCCGCAACTTCTTGAGCACCAGCGCCCGCTCCTCCGCCGTCACAAAAACAGTCAACGCCCGCACCCGCCCAGCAACCTCTTCCTCAGTCACACGCCGCGGCCCACCTTCATCCGTCCCCATCCATCACCTCCAAACGCCCGTCAAACGGTGCCACTATCCGCGAAGCGGGTAGTGCTCTTCCTCAAGTGCCACCACCCACGCCAAATGCTTCAACTCGGGTGCCCCCGACTGCTCGCCAGCCAGCGCCCTCCCCTCCCCCGCTGCCAGCGGTGGGGCGGGGGAGGTGCCCGCGAAGCGGGCGGAGGGGGCAAAAGAACAACCAAGCGAAGCGCCTCCCCCTCCTTCTCCCCATCGGGGAGAAGGTGGCCCAAAGGGCCGGATGAGGGGCTACACCAGCGCAGCGCCTCCCCCCCCTCCGTGCCTCCCTGCCTCCGTGCCTTCGTGCCTTCGTGCCTTCGTGCCTCCACGCAACCCCACATCACGACACTCTGCCACTCTGCCACTCCGCCACTTCGCCACTCCGCCACTTCCCCCTCCCCCTCCCCCCCACCCATACCCCACCGCCTCCCCCATCAACCGCCCCGCCGCCGCATCACACACCTCCTCCACCGACTTCCCCCCCACCCCCGCCCCCCCCCCCCCCCCCCCCCCCGCCCCCCCCCCCACCGCCCCCCCCCCCCCCC
>CAZTQV010000008.1:0-156132 GCA_964615815.1 uncultured Phycisphaeraceae bacterium
CCCCGCCCCGGGTCAGGCCAACGGCCAAACCCCCGCGGCAGCACAGACGGCCCTCCCCTACTCCCCCCGCGTGCCGCACCCCATGGCCCACGCCCGCCCGCTCCATGTCCGGGCCCACCCCGACCTCGCGGACCGTCCGACCCTCAACCTCCTCCTCCCCGTCGTCGGCATGGGCTCCATGTCCGGCGGGCCCAACACCCTGCTCAACATCGCCGCCCGCGTCGCCGCCCGGGCAAACCTCCCGATGCGGCTCGTTTCGACCGACCACTCCCCCGACGCCGACTGGAACCCCATCATCGAGCATGTCCGCGCCCTCTCGGGCCTGGGCGACCGCCTACCCACCATCACCATCGACGACGCCCACGACCGCGCCGTCCCCTTCCACATCGGGGAGAACGACGCCTTCATCGTCTCCGCCTACTGGAACGCCCACATGGCCCGGGCCGCCCTCGCCCACACCCGCGCCAAACACTTCCTCTACACCATCCAGGACTTCGAGCCCGGCCTCCACGCCTGGGGCACCGAGCACGCCCTCGCCCTCAACTCCTACGGCTTCGACCACCTCCCCATCGTCAACACCTCCCTCCTCGCCGATCACCTCAAGGCCGTCAAGGCCGGCCGCTTCGCCGAGCCCACCTTCGCGGACGACGCCCTCGTCTTCGAGCCCGCCGTCGACGCCACCCGCTTCCACCCGCCGACCCCCGACGACCTGAACCAGTCCAAGGGCAAACGCACCCTCCTCTTCTACGCCCGCCCCCTCACCGCCCAGCGCAACCTCTTCGAGATCGGCCTCAAAGCCCTCCAGATCGCCGCAGAACGCGGCGCGTTCGCGGACGAACCATGGGACCTCCTCTTCATCGGCGAGCAACTCCCAGAGGTCCCCCTCGCCCCGGGCGTCTCGATCAAATCCAGCCCATGGCTCGGCTACGACGCCTACGCCGCCCTCATGCGCCGCTGCGATGTCCTCCTCAGCCTCATGCTCAGCCCCCACCCCAGCTACCCCCCCCTCGAGGCCGCCGCCTGCGGTGCCCGCGTCGTCACCAACACCTACGGCACCAAGACCCAAACCCGCCTCGACGCCCTCTCCCCCCACTTCCTCGCCGTCGAACCCACCCCCGAGGCCGTCGCCGACGCCCTGATCCGGGCGGCCCAAGAGCGCCGAAACAGCGCAAACCCCGCCCACGACAAGCCCAGCGTCGCCCTCCCGCTATCATGGGAGGTCGCGCTCGAGGGGGTCATCGATCGCGCTGCGGCGGAACTCCTCCGGCTCACCACGCCGGACCGCCCCGTGGTCCACGCCGCACCGGCCCCCGCCGCACGAGAGCATCCCGCACCCGCGCCCCAAGAGCCGGTCGGGACCCGAGGGGAAGGCCCGCACCGATGATCGTGCCGTTCATCCGCACCCTCGCCCAGCGCGTCCCCGCGGTCAAAAAGCTCAAGACCAAGTCCGTCGTCCGTGCCTGGACCTGGCTCAAGGCCCACGAACCCGGCGCCCGCGAGTACCAACGCTTCCAGGCCGAGCGCCTCGTCCTCCGCTCCCACCTCTACCACGCCCGCCCCGAGCCGAGCCTGCTCAGCTTCATCACCACCGTCTGGAACACCGACCCCCACTTCCTCCGCGTCCTCGCCGAAAGCCTCCTTGAGGGCCAGCACGGCCACCCCGACTTCGAATGGGTCATCCTCGACAACGGCACCACCAGCCCCGAGACCCTCGCCGAGCTCGACCGCATCGCCAAGGACCCACGCGTCAAGCTCACCCGCGCCGAAGACAACCTCGGCATCATCGGCGGCATGCGCACCGTCCTCGAACGCGCCACCGGCCGCTATGTCCTCCCCCTCGACTCCGACGACTACCTCTACCCCGACGCCGTCCGCATCATCACCTGGCACATCCACGAGCACGACTACCCGCCCCTCCTCTACACCGACGAGGACAAGCTCAGGGGCGAAGTCTGGTTCGAGGCCTACTTCAAGTCCGACTGGGACCCCGTCCTCTTCATCAACTCCTGCTTCATCGCCCACCAGACCGCCATCGACCGCGAGCTCGCCCTGAAGTTCGGCGCCTACGACGACGCCGACTTCGAGGGCTGCCACGACTGGGACACCTTCACCCGGTTCCTCATCAACGGCAAGACCCCCGTCCATGTCCCCGAAGTCGTCTACTCCTGGCGCGTCCACGAGGCCTCCACCTCCTCGGGCAACATGGTCTGCAAGCCCTATGTCTTCAACTCCCAGCGCAAGCTCGTCAGCAAGTTCGTCGCCGCCCAGCCCCGCGCCAGCCGCTTCGAGGTCATCCCGAGCCCACTCTTCCACAACGCCCCCGACTGGTGGATCCGCCGCAAGCGCGAGCACCCCCGCCCCATCACCACCGTCACCCTCCGCACGCCCGACGCGCCCCCGCGCCACATCGCCACCCCCACCGGCCTCACCCACCACGACTTCGCCGAGATCCCCGTCTACGAAACCGCCAGCGCCCTCGCCGACATCGCCCGCGCCGAGGCCGACCGCGGCGGACTCATCCACCTCGCCTGGGACCGCATGATCCCCTCCGACGACGAGTGGGCCTGGGAAGCCATCGGCCACTTCGAGCTCTGGCCCGAAACGGTCATGATCGGCGGACGCACCATCGACCGCACCCAGCATGTCGTCGCCGCGGGCGCCGTCTTCGGCTTCGGCCGCGGCTGCGACTGCCCCGACAGAGGCCGCCACGCCGACGACCCGGGCTACTTCGCCACCATGCTCAAGCAGCGCTCCGTCAGCGCCGTCTCCAGCCAGCACTGCCTCATCGACGCCGCCTTCCTCGCCGAGATGCTCCCCCAGCTCGCCGACATCCCCGTCGTCATGCTGGGCCCCTGGCTCGGCGCCGAGGCCCGCCGCAACGGCCGCCGTGTCATCTACTCCCCCTTCCTGCGCGCCGACGCCATGGACGACTTCGAGCAGTACATCACCGACCCGCTCGTCAAGGACTTCGTTCGCGAGAACGCCGATGTGATCCCCGAGGACCGCTACCTCTCCCGCCGCCTCGGCCTCGATCCACACGCCGCGTATGTCCCCATCCACGACAAGCACCGCCGCGAGCACCTCGACCGCCTCGCCGCCGACGCCGGCTCACCCGCCCGCGTCGTCGTGGGCCGACGCACGCGCCACGAAACCGTCGGCGCCTGACCGCAGCACCCGATGCCCCCGAGCCCGCTCGACAGCACGACCCGACTCGCCCGCACGCTCGTCAAGCGGCTTCTCGGTCCCGAGCGCACCCGCGCCCTCCGCGACGCGCAACGCCACGCCCAGGCCATCACCCCCGGCGCCCCGCCCCCCTACCACCGCTGGCTCGAGGCCCGCATCGCCGAGCGAGCTCCCAAGTTCCCTGCCCCGCCCACCCCACCAACGCTCAGCGTCATGACCGCCGCCTATGAGCGCACCCACGCCGGCTACCTCGACGAACTCGCCGCCTCTCTCTTCACGCAGGACTTCCCCTTCCACGAGTGGCTGCTGCTCGCCCAGGGCCCCATCCCCCACGACACCGAGCTCGTCATCGCCCGCCTCCAGGCGATGGACCCCCGCGTCCGCGTCCTCCGCCTCGAGCGCAACGAGGGCATCATGCCCGCCTTCCGCGTCTGCCTCGCCGAAGCCACCGGCGACTATGTCCTCCCCGTCGACGCCGACGACCTCCTCACGCCAGACGCCCTCCGCATCCTCGCCAGCGAGATCGCCCGAAACGACCGGCCGGTCTATCTCTACTCCGACGAGGACATGCTCATCGGCGGCACCCCGCGCTCCCCCTACCTCCGCCCCTCCTGGGACCCCGTCCTCAACCTCGCCTCCAGCTTCGTCTGGCACCTCGCCGCCATCCGCCGCGACACCGCCATCGAGCTCGAGCTCTACGCCGACCGCAACGCCGAGTTCTGCCACGACTGGGACACCACCGTCCGCATCGCCGCCGCCGGCCACGAACCCGTCCACATCCCCGAGGTCCTCTACCACTGGCGCCAGCACGAGCACAGCTCCACCAACCGCGCCAACCCCCAGGACGAACGCGAGCCCGGCTCCGTCCGCTCCACACGCGCCGTCCTCCAGAACGCCATCGACCGCACGCCCGACCCCGCCCGCTACCGCATCGACACCTTCCCTATCTTCCGCGGCGCCGACGAGCTCGACATCCACCGCGTCCCCGACGACACGACCCGCCTCTCCGCCATCGTCCTCACCGACGGCGCGCGAGAGCTCGACATCCCCCACGCCCCGCTCGTCAGCGTCCACCCCCTCCACCCCGACCGCACCCGTGCCGCCGACCTCCGCGCCGTCGCCCGCTCCATCGAGACGCCGCACACGCTCATCCTCTCCGACCGCGTCCACCCCGACCGCGACGACTGGGCCTGGGACGCCATCAAGCTCATGGAGCTCCACCCCGAGCTCGCCCTCGTCGGAGGCAGGATCTACGACGACGCCGACCGCCTCATCGCCGGCGGCACGATCCTCGACGCCGACAACCGCCGCATCGCCCCCGACCTGGGCCGCCCCGGCACCGACCCCGGCCCCTGGGCCATCTCACTCAAGCCCCACTGCGTCGCCGCCGCGCCGACGGACCTCTTCCTCATCGAGACCGCGCTCCTCGTCCGAGCCCTCGATCAAGTCCCCGACGACCTCCGTATGCGGGGCCTGGGCCTCGCGCTGAGCGCCCGCGCCCTCGCCGAAGGCCGCCGCGTCGCGACGAGCACGCTCACCCGAGCCCGCGCCATCGCCCCATTGGTCGAAGCCGAAGACCAACAAGCCAGCACCTTCTTCGACCAGCACATAGAAACCACCCGCCCCACCCGCCCCACCCGCCAGTCCATCGCCGGCTTCATCGAGCAGGCCGGCTGGTACATCCCCTGAGCGTGAACGGAAAGAGGACGACACCACAATGCCGACACGCTTCGTCTCACCGCTCGACTGGGGAAGAATCGGCGCCACCCCCCGACTCTGCCTCGCCATCGACCACGGCAGAACCCCCGTCCCCGTCCGCGCCGTCGTCCACGCCGCCGCCACCTACAACCGCCTCGGCCCCACACGCGACCCGGGCCTCTTCGAACTGACCCTCGAACCCACCGCCCTCTCCACCGTCCTCGCCGCCCGCGTCCCCACCGCTCTCGAGCCCGGCTTCTATGTCGCCTCCGCCCGCACGCCGGAGAACGCCGAGATCGACCATGTCGCCTTCGAGGTCCTCCCCGAGCAAGCGTCGTGGCCCACCGCCGCGAAGAACCTCGTCGATGCCAGGCCCGCCCCCGCCATCGACGAACCCGCCGCCCGCGCCCGCTTCGCCGAGCCCGTCTTCACCATCACCACCACCGTCTACGACACCGACCCCTGGTTCATCGAAGAGCTCGCCCAGACCCTCATCGGCACCCCGAACGACACCACCCGCGCCCAGTCGTTCACCAGCTTCGAGTGGCTCGTCCTCGACAACGGCTCCAACGACCGAGCCACACGCGAAGCCCTGACCAAACTCGCCAGCCGCGACCCACGCGTCCGCGTCGTCCGCGTCGAGCGCAACCTCGGCATCGTCGGCGGCAACCGCTTCGTCCTCGAACGCGCCAAAGGCGCCTGGGTCGTCCCCTGCGACGCCGACGATGTCTTCACGACCGACGCCCTCGCGCACTTCCTCGCCACCATCGCCGACCTCGGCCCCGCCGCCGACCGCAGCTACCTCTACTCCGACGAGCAGAAGATCGACCCCTTGGGCGAGCCCCTCGAGCCCATCTTCCGGGGTCGCACCACCCGCGCCGGCGCCGCCGACACCATCCCCGCAAGCCACCTCATGTGCTTCCCGCGGGCCGCGGCCCTCGAAGCGGGCCTCTACACAGACGCCCGCGCCCACGGCTGCCACGACTGGGACACCACTCTGCGCCTCCTCGACCTGGGCCTCACGCCCGTCCATGTCCCCGAGGTCCTCTACGGCTGGCGCGTCCACGCCGGCTCCACCTCGGGCGACGCCGGACGGAAGGACCGCCTCACCGACTCCCACACCGGCGTCCTCCGCGCCTCCCTCGTCCGCCGCGGGCTCGAGAACCTCTTCGAGCTCATCCCCGCCCCCGGCGCCGCCTTCGGCTACTACCACGCCCGCCGCCTGCCCAAGCAAGACCCGCCCCTCGCCGTCGACCTCGTCCTCCGCCGAGCCGAGGACTTCGAACGACTCGCGCACACGCTCGAATGGGTCCGCCCGGCGACGGCGAGTGTGCGCGTTTTGGTCGCGGCCAGCGTGCGCACGGAACTCGGCAGCGCGCGCATAGACGACGCGCTTTCCACCTATTCCGGTCCCAGCGAAGCCGTGGAGTACACCACCGACGCCGACCTCGCGCGCACACTCGCCGAATGCCCAGATGGGGTGATGGGCAAGGCCATCGTCGACCTCTCCATCCGCATCGCGGACGGCCTCTGGCTCTGGGGCGCGATCGGCACCCTCGAGCTCGACCCCCAGGTCGGCGTCGCCGGCGGACCCATCCTCGATCCACAGGGCCGCATCCTCCACGCCGGCGTCGGGCTGGTCACAAACCCCGAGGGCCGCGTCACTTCGGCCAAGCTCACCGGTGCCGGCCGCCGCGTCGACGACCCCCCGGGCCCCCCAGTCACCGCCATCCGCCGGGGTGTCACCGCGGTCTGCAACGGTCTCTGCCTCATCCGCCGCGAGGCCTTCGCCGCTCTGCAGGACGGCATCACACTCGACGACGACACCGCCCAGGGCGGCCTCGCCATGGCCCTCGCCCTCGAACAGGCCGGCTGGACCAGCGTCCTCAACCCCGGCACCCGGGGCGTCCGCACCCGCGGCTACGCAACCGAAGTCCCGCTGCCGCAGACGGTTAAGGCCGCCCGCGACGCCTACACCCCCGCCGGCGGCCGCTGGGCCTTCGGACCCACCGCCCTCGCCGAGCCCACCGCCGAACCCCAGCCCGGCCTCATCGCCCGCGTCCGCCGCAAGCTCGACCGCGCCGGCACGACCCCGGACCGATACGCCCTGCAGGTGCTCGGACGGAAGATCCAGGGCGTGGGTCGGCGGATCGCCGCGAAGGGCGAGCCCGCGCCCTCGCTCACGGACATCCACTGGACGCCGCCCGCGATCGAACGCGGGGACGCCGTCGAGGCCAAGCCGACCCCGAAGCCCGCCGCCGTCCGGGGGCTGCGGGCCGACGATGTCTCGGACGACCGGGCCCGGGCGATCTTCGGGCGGTTCAGCCCGGCGGTGCCCCTGAACCTGATCACGATCCCGCACCTCGCCGAGTCGCCCCGGCTCAACATCGTGCTACCCGGCCTGCGCCGCGACAAGCTCTCGGGCGGGCCCAACACCGCGCTCAACATCGGCTACCGGCTCGCGGCTCGCGGCGTACCGGTGCGGTTCTTCTCGACCGACATCGCGCTCGACCCCGAGCCCGAGCTCCTCTTCGAGCACATGCGCCGCCTCTCGGGCATCGACGAGCGGCTCGAGAATGTCGAGCTCGTCGACGCGAACGACCGGCACACGACCGTCGGCGTCGGCGAGCGCGATGTCTTCATGGCGACCGCGTGGTGGACCGCCCAGATGATCCACTGGGCCCTGCCCATGATGCGCACGCAGCGCTTCATCTATCTCGTGCAGGACATCGAGACCGTGCTGCACGACCACTCCAGCCAGTGGGCCCTCGCGCAGCAGACCTACGCGATGGACTTCCTGCCCGTCGTCAACCATCCGCTCCTTTTCGAGCACCTCGTCACCAACCGCGTCGGCCGCTTCGGCGACCCCGAGCTCGCGGAGCGCGCCCTCGTCATCGACCCCGCCATCGACCGAGCCCACTTCCACCCCGAGGCGCCAGAGCCCGACCGCAAGCGCCGGCTGCTCTTCTACGCCCGCCCCATGATCGCTCGCCGCAACCTCTTCGAGGTCGGCCTCGCCGGCCTACGCCTCGCCGCCAAGCGCGGCGTCTTCGACGGGGCCGACTGGGAGATCGCGGGCATGGGCGAGCACTTCGATCCGATCGAGCTCACCGAGCACCACCGGCTCGAGTGCCTGCCCTGGATGAACTTCGAGGGCTACGCCCGCACGATGCGGCAGAGCGATGTGCTGCTCAGCCTGATGCTCAGCCCGCACCCCAGCTACCCGCCCCTCGAGATGGCCGCCTGCGGTGGCGTCACGGTTACCAACAGCTACGGCTGCAAGACCGCCGAGCGCATGGCGTCGATCAGCCCGAGGATCCTCGCGGCCGACCCGGACCCCGAATCGGTGGCCGCCGCGATCGCCGAGGCCGTGGAGCGGGCCGACGCGGAGTTCGACCGCCGGTCCGACGCCCCCGATATCGCCGCCCCGCCGGACTGGGACACCAGCCTCGCCCACATCGTGCCGGGCGTCGTCGGGCTGTTCGAGCGTTGCGTGGCATCCGGCGGGCGACGAACCGCACGCGGCACGGCGACTGGAGCAACCCAGCACGACACGAACGACCCGGATTCGGAGGATGAACCGCGCCCGGCGGAGGACACGGCCCTCGCCGGCCATAGGATCACGGACGCTGGGGCGTAAGGCGCAGGGGCGATACCCCGGTATTCGACCGGGGCAACGGCCGGAACGGTGAGCAAGCGATGACCGACGCGTTGAGCACCATGCAGTTCGACCTCTACCAGCGCTACAAGGTGCTGCGGGAGTCGACGCACGGCCTGCTCAACGGTGGCCCCACGCGGACCGTCCTCGATGTCGGCAGCGGCGGCAGCCGGCTCATCGAACGCTTCATCCCCACAGGCCTCTCGATCACCCGCGCCGATGTCGACCAGTTCGGCGACGACGCGGTCGTCGCGCTGACGCCGGGCCAGCCCCTGCCCTTCGAGGACGGCTCGTTCGACTGGGTCAGCGCCCTCGAGGTCATGGAGCATGTGCCGGCAGGCCAACGCGAAACACTCGTCCGCGAGTGCGCCCGCGTCTCGCGAGAACTCGTCATCTTCAGCTTCCCGAGCGGCTGCGAGGAGGTCTGGTCGGCCGAGGACGAGCTGAACCGCCTCTCCGCCCGCCTCTTCGGCCAAGGCTCGAACTTCCTCGAGGAACACGCCGAGATGGGCCTGCCCGTCACGGCGGACATCCGCGCGATGCTCGAGAGCATCGGCCTCGGCGTGGTCGAGGCTCCCTGCTGCCTGCTCGAGCACTGGGCCCTCTTCAGCGCGTGGGACCTCATCTGCGTCTCCATCTTCGGCGACGGCGAGGAAAAGTCGGCCGTCAACCGCCTGCTGAACGAGGTCGTCGGCTCCGTCTACGCCGACGGGCTGCACTACCGCTCGTACCTCTTCGCCTCGCACGACGCCGCGGTGCTCGACCGCGTCCGCGCCTCCCTCCCCCCCGAGCGATCCCTCGCCGAGGCCCACGGCGGCGAGACCGTCGTCGCGCTGCGGCAGGCGCTCACGCGGTTCGGCATCGACCTGCGATCCAAGCTGACGCACGAGCACGGGCACTACACCGAGCTGGCGCAGGCTTACCATCAGGTCAAGGACCAGCTCGCGGAGGCCCGGGAGCGCATCGCGCAGCTCGAGGCCGACCTGGCCCACGGCACGGACGACACGGAACGCGTCGGCACCGGCCGCGCACGCAACTGACCGGGAAGGGGCCGCGGGCTCGTGTCGACGCTGTTTCCGACGATGCGTGAGCTGACCCCCGCCGCCATGTTCGGCTCGCTGGCGGGGCACCGCCACCTGCTGGGCCGGCTGATCCGGCGGAACATCACCACGCAGTACCGCACCAGCGTGGGCGGGCTGGCCTGGACCGTCCTCAAGCCGCTGGCCCTCCTCGCGATCTACGGCTTCGTCTTCGGCACGGTCTTCAAGAGCCGCATCACCACGGGCGAGCGCGAGTTCGACCCCATCGACTTCTCCCTCAGCCTCTTCCTGGGCCTGACGCTCTTCACCGTCTTCGCCGAGATGTTCGGCAAGGCCCCGGTCCTCGTCGCGGGCCACGCCAACTATGTCAAGAAGGTCGTCTTCCCCCTCGATGTGCTGGTCGTCGGCGAGCTCGGGGCCGTGCTGTTCCACGGGCTCGTGAGCCTTTTGATCCTCCTCGTCGCCATGGCGATCGTGTACGGCGGCCTGCCGCTCACGGCGCTCCTGCTGCCGGTCGTGCTCATCCCCCTCATCATGATGACCGTCGGCATCGCGTGGCTGATGGCCTCCCTCGGCGTGTTCCTGCGCGACCTGGGTCAGCTCGTGCCGCTGCTGACGACGGCCCTCATCTTCCTGAGCCCGGTCTTCTACCCCGTCGAGAACCTGCCCGAGTTCGTCCGCCCGTTCCTCTACCTCAACCCCCTGACCGTGCCGGTCGAGGAAGCTCGCCGCATGCTCTTCCTCTCCTCCGCCCCGGCGTGGTGGACGATCGGGGCGTACTGGGCCGCCTCGGCGCTCATGATGTGGGGCGGCTGGGTCTGGTTCCAGAAGACGCGGAAGGGGTTCAGCGATGTCCTCTGACGCGAGCCCTGTCGTCCTGGCCGCACGCGATGTCTCCAAGGCCTACCACCTCTACCGCCGCCCGCACGACCGGCTGCTGCAGTTCCTGGCCCGCGGGCAGAAGCAGTTCTACGAAGAGTTCTGGGCCCTGCGGAATGTCAGCTTCGAACTTCGCCGCGGCTCATCGATCGGCGTCCTCGGGCGTAACGGCGCGGGCAAGAGCACGCTGCTCCAGCTCGTCTGCCAGACGCTCGCCCCGACCGTCGGCACCATCGAGACCAACGGGCGGATCGCAGCCCTCCTCGAGCTCGGCGCGGGCTTCGACCCCGAGCTGAGCGGGCGCGAGAATGTGCACCTCTACGCGTCCGTGCTGGGCCTCAGCCCGCAGGAGATCCGCGACAAGTACGACGACATCGTCGCCTTCAGCGAGATCGAGCCCTTCATCGACCGCCCGGTGAAGACCTACTCCAGCGGCATGTTCGTGCGGCTCGCCTTCAGCGTCGCGATCCATGTCGACCCCGAGATCCTGATCATCGACGAGGCCCTCGCCGTGGGCGACGGACGCTTCGCGCAGCGCTGCACCGCCCGGATCCGAAAGCTCCGCGAGCGCGGCGTGAGCCTGCTGTTCGTCAGCCACGACATCGAGGCCGTCCGCCGGCTGTGCGATCACGCGATCGTGCTCGACCAGGGCCGCGTCGTGCAGCAGGGCGACGCGGCCCATGTCGCGAACTGGTACCTGGCGTTCATGACCGCCGACTTCGACCTGGGGCGGCTGGACGAGATCGAGCGGAGGGCGGCTCAGGCCGATGCGGCCGGATCAGCGCCCGTGACCTCGCAAACGATCGCCGAGGACTCGGGCACGGACGAGCCGGATCCCGTACCCCTCCGCGAGACGAAGGCCGAACGGCCCGCGTCCCTGCGCGAGGCCCCGCGAGCGAACTCTGCGGTCGAGCCCTCCCCGCCGCCGGCGGTGCCCGTCGCGGGCGAGTCGACCCCGCCCGAGGAGGGCGAGCGCCCGCCCGAGTTCCGCAAGTACCGCTACGGCGACGGGGCGGCCCGCATCGTCGATGTCTACCTCGTTGATGATGATGGCCACCGGACCGACACCGTCATGCTCGGGTCGGGCATCACGCTCTGCCTCGACTGCAGGTTCGAGCAGGACACGCCCGAGCACCTCGTGGGCTTCTATGTCCGCGACCGGCTCGGGGCCGATGTCATCGGGATCAACACCTTCCAGGAGGGCGTCGCCCCGCCCGCCGTCGCCGCGGGCGGGCGCGTGCGGCACCGCATCCGGTTCAGCGTCGATGTGAAGCCCGGCGAGTACGGCGTCTGCCCCTCGATCGCGTACAACCAGTTCGACGGCCGCTGGATGGACTACATCGAGAACGCCCTCGTCTTCCGCGTCTCCGACCCCGTCGCGAAGCGGACCGTCTTCGGCGTCACCCTGCCCCGCCAGCGATCCGTGGCGATCGATGTCCTCGAACCCGGCTCCGCCACCGCCGCCGCGCCCGCACAGGCCGCGCGCCCCGCGCAGGCCCACCCCGGGCCGCAGACGCCCGCCCAATCGGACGCCTGATCCGGCGGGACGCGGTCACGCGGCACGGGCGTGTTGCCGATTGCCGCTCCGCGGGGCGGGGCGTAGACTCGCGCGACGCGTGCGCCGGCGGAACGGTCCACGGCAGAGGTCTCCCTTGAAGGGGGTATAGATGAAGGGCGTGATCCTTGCCGGCGGCCTCGGGACGCGTCTGCGTCCCCTGACTCTGGTCACCAACAAGCACCTGCTCCCGGTCTACGACCGGCCCATGATCTACTACCCCATCGAGTGTCTCGTGAACGCGGGGATCACCGAGGTCATCGTCGTCACCGGCGGCGACCACGCGGGGGACTTCCTCAAGCTCCTGAAGAACGGCCGACAGCTCGGCCTTCGGCACCTTGAGTACGCCTACCAGGAGGGCGAGGGCGGCATCGCCGACGCCCTGAAGCTCGCCGAGGACTTCGCCGACGGCGACAAGATCTGCGTCATCCTGGGCGACAACATCATCGAGAAGGGCATCGGCCACGCCGTCAACGCCTTCGAGAAGCAGGAGAAGGGCGGCAAGATCCTCTTGAAGGAGGTCCCCGACCCAGAGCGCTTCGGCGTCGTCCGCTTCGAGGGCGAGGGCACCAGCCGCAAGGTCGCCGAGATCATCGAGAAGCCCAAGGACCCGCCCAGCAACTCGGCCGTCACCGGCATCTACATGTACGACGCCCAGGTCTTCGACATCTGCCAGAGCCTCAAGCCCTCGGGCCGCGGCGAGCTCGAGATCACCGATGTCAACAACTGGTACCTCAACCGCGGCGAGCTGACCTACGACGAGCTCGACGGCTGGTGGGTCGACGCCGGCACCTTCGGCTCGCTCTACCGCGCGACGCGGTATGTCGCCGAGCACGGCGCCAACGGCAACCCGCCCCAGCACCCGGTGGGCTGATTCCGCCCGGGCCCCTTTGCACATCTCGACGGAGCACCGATGACCGCCTCCCCCAAGAACATCCCCGCCTTCAACGGCTCCATCGCCGAGGCCTTCGCCGACGCCAAGGCGTCGAACGAGCCCCGCTTCCTCGCCCAGCCCCTCTACGCCGACGACCGCGGCTACAGCCTGATGAACCAGCTCCAGGGCGTGATGACCCCCGAGGGCCAGGTCAACTACTCCGTGCAGTACCCGGGCGTCATCAAGGCCTGGCACCGCCACAGCAAGCAGACCGACTTCTGGATCGCCCTCCGCGGGCACATCAAGGTCGGCGTCCACGACGCGGACAAGGACATTGCCTGGGCCACCGTCATCGGCGAGCACCGCCCCGGCGTCGTCATCATCCCCCCGCCCCTCTGGCACGGTGCCGCCACCGTCGGCCACGAGCCCGCGGGCCTCTTCTACTTCGTCACCCACGCCTACGACCCCGCCAACCCCGACGAGGAACGCCGGGCCTACGACGCCCTGCCCGGCTTCCCGTGGCAGGTGCAGTTCCGATGAGCACCCCCGCCGACCTGCCCGCCGACCTGTCTGGCGACTTGTCCACCGACTGGCCCGGCGTTCGGCCCGCCAAGGTGCTCGTCACCGGCTCGGCCGGCATGCTCGGCACCGCCTGGCTGCAGCTGCTCGAAGCCCAGGGCATGGCTCACGAGGGCCACGACCGCGACACCCTCGACCTCCTTGATACCAGCGCCATCGCCTCCGCCCTCGACCGCGTCCGCCCCACCCATGTCATCAACTGCGCCGCCTGGACCGATGTCGACGGCGCCGAAACCCAGGAAGACGCCGCGACCATCCTCAACGGCCGCGTCGTCGCCGACCTCGCCGGCGCCTGCGCCAAACGCGGCATCACCCTCGCCCACTACTCCACCGACTATGTCTTCAGCGGAAGCGCCACCGAGCCCTACCCCGTCGACGCCCCGCGCGAGCCCCTGAACGCCTACGGCCGCTCCAAGGCCGTCGGCGAGCTCGCCCTCGAACGCTCCGGCTGCCGATACCTCCTCATCCGCACCAGCTGGCTCTACGCCCCCTGGGGCAAGAACTTCGTCCTCACCATGCTCAACCTCACCGCGAGCCGCGACGAGCTCAAGGTCGTCCACGACCAGCGCGGCCGCCCCACCAGCTGCACCGAGCTCGCCAAGAACACCCTCGCCCTGCTCCGCGCGGGCGCGACCGGCCCCTACCACCTCTCCGACGCCGGCGAGTGCACCTGGTGCGAGTTCACCCGCGAGATCGCAACGCAGGCCGGCAACACCTGCACCGTCCACCCCTGCACCACCGACGAATTCCCCCGCCCCGCCAAGCGGCCCGCGTACAGCGTCCTCGACCTTGCCGCGGCCCAACGGCTCATCGGCGAGATTAAGCCTTGGCAGGACGCCCTCGCCGATTGCCTCGCGATGAGAAGCCACACCCAGCCGACCAGCTGACAGGAGAACGAGACATGGCCACCAAGACCGTCCTCATCACCGGCGGCTCCGGCTTCATCGGGTCGAACCTCGTCCGCTTCATCCTCGACACCCGCCCCGACCTCTCCATCATCAACCTCGACGCCCTCACCTACTCCGGCAACCCCGAGAACCTCGCCGACATCGAGAGCCACGATCGCTACGAGTTCGTCAAGGGCGACATCAACGACCGCGACCTCCTCGCCAAGCTCCTCCCCCGCGTCGACAGCGTCATGCACCTCGCCGCCGAGAGCCATGTCGACCGCTCCATCATGGACGCCACGCCCTTCATGGTCACCAACGCCCTCGGCACCCAGACCCTCCTCGACGCCACACGCAAGGTGATCGCCGACACCAAGAAGCCCATCCGCTTCCTCTATGTCTCCACCGACGAGGTCTACGGCACCCTCCCTCTCGAGGACACCAGCCTCAAGTTCACCGAGGAAACCCCCCTCCAGCCCAACAGCCCCTACGCCGCCAGCAAGACCGCCGGCGACCTCATCGCCCGCGCCTACCACCACACCCACGGCATGGACATCGTCACCACCCGCTGCTCCAACAATTTCGGCCCCTACCAGTTCCCCGAGAAGGTCATCCCACTCTTCGTCAACAACCTCCTCGACGGCGAATCCGTCCCCCTCTACGGCGACGGCAAGAATGTCCGCGACTGGCTCCATGTCCTCGACCACTGCGAGGCCATGCTCGCCGTCCTCGACAAGGGCAAGCCCGGCGAGGCGTACAATGTCGGCGGCAACAACGAACGCTCCAACCTCGAACTCACCCACGCCCTCATCGACCTCTGCGGCCGAGACAAGTCCGCCATCCGCTATGTCGAGGACCGCCTGGGCCACGACCGCCGCTACGCCATCGACGCGACCAAGATCGAGACCGAGCTCGGCTGGAAGCCCTCCCGCTCGGCTTGGCCCGAGGCCCTCGAGGAAACCGTCCGCTGGTACAAGGACAACCGCGAGTGGTCCGCCCGCGTCCGCTCCGGCGCCTACCGCGACTACTACGCCTCCCAGTACGGCGCCCGCAACGAACTCAAGCCCGCCTAAGGCTGCCTTTCAGTGGGATGGCCTTCCAGGCCGTCTCCCCCGCGCCGCATGAGCGCGTACAACACCCCGTGCCCACCCCCGCCGTCAGCATCCTGATCACTACGCACAACGCCGCCGGCGTCATCGGCCCCTGCCTCGAATCCCTCCGCGCCACCCTCCCCCAGGGCCTCCACGCCGAGGTCCTCGTCTACGACGACCACTCCACCGACGCCACGCCCGACCGCGTCGTACGCTTCCACGGCTTCGCAAAGCTCATCCGCTCGCGCGAACGCTCCTGGTTCGCCCGCCAGATGAACGCGCTCATGCCGATCGCCAAAGGCCGCTGGCACATCGCCCTCAACCCCGACACCCTCGCCCGCCCAGGCTGGCTCGAGCCCATGCTCGACCTCGCCGAATCGACCCGCCGCCCAGGCATCGTCGGCAACCTCCAGGTGTACCCACGCACGCACGACCGCCCCTCCGCCGGCGGCTGCCCCATCAACCACGCCGGCGTCGTCTTCGAATCCGACAAACGCCCGTGCCACCTCTACGAAGGCCTGCCCGAGTCCCTCCCCGCCGCCCACGCAACGCGCGAGCTCCAGGCCGTCTCCGCCGCCTGCTGGCTCGCCGACGCCGAACTCATCCGCACCCTCGGCGGCTTCGACGAGCACTACAAGAACGGCCACGAGGACATCGACCTCTGCCTCCGCGTCCGCCAAGCGGGCCGCAGCGTCTGGTACACCGGCGACAGCGTCATCGAGCACCACGGCAGCTCCACCCCGGGCCGCTTCGACGCGATCAACGCCAACCAACGCCGCTTCGAGAAACGCTGGAAGCCCACCATCGAGCCCGACGCCGAACGCATCGCCGCGGCTGACGGCGTCGACTGGCCCGACCGCTCACGCGCCTACCTCCTCGCGAGAAGCGTCTGGCGCTTCCCGCCGACACGGGCCGTCCTCAACCTCGCGATGCGCACCCCCGTCGGCACAGCGCTCCGCCAGCGAGCCTTCCGCAAGCTCACCACACGCGACTGAACCAACCCCCGACAAGCCCCGCCGGATCCCATCCGGCGCGGGCGTACCAGAGCGAGTGTCCGCCCGGAGGGCGGTACGGAGCGCTCAAACTAGAACTGCCACAAACTACTCGTCCAGGTCAGCCCGCCGCCGAACGCGACGAACATCACCTTCTGCCCCTCTTGCACCCGCCCCGCCTTCATCATCTCATCGAAGAGCAACGGCACCGACGCCGCCGAGGTGTTCCCCAGCCGATCGATGTTCACCGGCATCTTCTCCTGCGGGATGCCGAACCGCTCCCGCGCCGCGTCGAGGATCCGCACATTGCTCTGGTGGCACACGAAGTGGTCCACCTCGTCCGCCGTCAACCCCGCCTTGTCGAGCGTCTGCTGGATCAGCTCGCTGAAGGTCCCCACCGCGAACTTGAAGACGCCCCGCCCGTTCATCCGCATGATGCCCAGGGGCAGCGGGCTCCGCTCCTCCCCCTCCGGGAAGTCGCGCTCGTGCCGCGGGATGAAGAGGTCGTGCCACCGCTCCCCGTTCGAGTGCATCGTCTGCGCCAGAACGCCCTTCGTCGTGTCGTCCGTCGCGCGGATGACCGCCGCCCCCGCCCCGTCGCCGAAGATGATCGCCGTCCCGCGTCCGCGCGTCGTGTACTCCTGCGTCGCGCTCAGGTGCTCGGCGCCGATCACCGCGACCGTCCGGTACGCCCCCCCGCGCACCAGGTCGTGCGCGATGTTCAGCCCATAGACGAACCCGCTGCACGCCGCCGTCAGGTCGAACGCGCCCGCATTGGTCGAGCCGTGCGTCTCGGCTACCTGCGCGAGGATCTGGCAGGCGGCGCTCGGGCAGCCCATCGGCGCCCCCACCGTCGCCATGACCAGGAGGTCGAGCTCGTTCGCCTTCAATCCCGAGGCATCGAGCGCCCGGCGAAGCGCCGCCGCGCCCATCGTCACGACATTCTCGTCGTCCGCCGCGATGAACCGCGTGTGCACGCCCGTCCGTTGGACGATCCACTCATCCGAGGTGTCCATCAGCTTCTCGAGGTCGCTGTTCGCCAGCACACGCTCGGGCAGGTAACTCGCGGTGCCGGCAACGCGGACACCAACGGGGGCACGATTCATGAGCAGCCTCCAGACCCCCACACCGGGGTCGCGGGGGCAAGTGTAGAACACCCCCCGGCCCCGCGGGCGTTCCCGCGCATCCCATCAAACATCACATCCGCTGTACAGACCAGATCGCCGCACCGAGCCGCCAACCCCGGGAAAACCAGACCAATCCCGATCAGCCCGCCGAGCCCGCGACCCCCGCCGCGACACCCTCGACCTGCCCAAGCCGCTCGATGATGTGCTCGTTCACCCGGTGCGCCACGAACTCACGGCTCGCCCGGATCGCCGCCCGGATGCTCCGCGCCTCGCTCGACCCGTGCGCGATCATCATCGCCCCGTTCACGCCCAGCAGCGGCGCGCCCCCATGCTCGTGGTAGTCGTTCTTCTTGTAGATCGACGCCACCACCGGCTCGAACTGCAACGCCAGCATCGGGTCCACCGCCACGATCTCCGCCGCGATCGCCTGGAACAGGCTCTTCGCCAGCCCCTCGGCCATCTTCAGGACCGTGTTCCCCACGAACCCGTCCGTGATGATCACATCCGCGTGCCCCGCGAAGAAGTCACGCCCCTCGACATACCCGATGAAGTTCAGGTCCGGCGTCGCCCGCAGCAGATCCCGCGCCTGCTTCACGAGGTCCGATCCCTTCCCCTCCTCCGAGCCGATGTTCATCAGCGCCACGCGGGGCTTCTCGATCCCGAGAACATGCTTCGCGTACACCTCGGCCATCACCCCGTACTGCCACAGGTGCGTCCCCCGAGGCTCCGGGTTCGCCCCCGCGTCGCACAGCACCACCGGCCCGTGCAACGCCGGCACCGTCACCGCGATCCCCGGGCGGTGCACCCCCGGCAGACGCTTCATGTGCATGATCCCCGCCGCCACGCACGCCCCGGTGTTCCCCGCGCTCAGCACCACATCCGCCGGGACATGGTCCTGCTTCTCCGCCTTCGCCGACCCCATCACCGCCATGCGCACGATCGACGAGTCCGTCAGCGTCCGCACCGCCCGCGCCGGCGTGTCGTGCATCTCGATGACGTCAGGAGCGTGCTCGATCACCAGCCGAGGATCATCGATCCCGTGCTCCGCGATGTACTCGCGGATCACCGGCTCCGGGCCGATCAGGATCAGCTGATCCTCCGGCGCGATGAGCTCCAGCGCGTCAAAGCAACCCTTGAGAATCTCGCCCGGGGCATGATCGCCCCCCATCACATCGACGGCGATCCGCATTCGGGCGAACCTCCCGCAACCCCCGGTGACCGGCCGCGGTCACCCCGACCACAGCCCACGCAGGGAAGCCGCTCAGGCGTTGTCGGTGCCGATCTTGAGCTTCGGCACGCTGATCCGAAGACCCGCGCGCACATAGCCCGACTCCTTGCACACGCGATGGTGCTGCTTCGGCATCCCGCTCAAGGGGTCGAGCGTCACCGTCAGGGCCTTCAGCCCATCGTGCGAGCGACGGCGGCGGGTACGACCATAAGACTGTCTTTGAGGAGGAAGCATGCATCAACTCCAGCGGGTGCGAGGGACCTCCCCGCGCAGGGCAGCAACGCTAGGGACCCTCCACCCAAGGGTCAACGCACGCCGCACCACGGGTCGCGCCCACACTTCCCTGTGTAAACACAGACCAAACAATCAATTCTCATCCACGACTCGATTATCAACGACCCACCGCTAGCATTACGGACAGATCCATCCCGAGATCGCCACCAAGGGCCCACACCACCGCGTCAAGCCCCTAAACAACCGCCCGATCCCGGGGATCACACCAGCGAGAGGCAAGGCCCGCCATGCCCAACACAAACACCACCCCCAACACCTCCAACGAAGCCGCTCCCCAGGCCGAGGCCAAGCCCAAAGGCCCCATCCCCATGGCCGAACGCCTCAAGGACCTCGCCGAACGCCGCAAGGCCATCGAGCTCGGCGGAGGTCAGGCCCGCCTCGACCGCCAGCACGAGCAGAACAAGCTCACCGCCCGCGAACGCATCACCGCCCTCGTCGACCCAGGCTCCTTCCAGGAGATGTACGCCTGGGCCCAGCACCGCGCCACCCTCTTCGGCATGGAGGGCAAGGAACTCCCAGCCGACGGCGTCGTCACCGGCGGCGCCTCCGTCGGCGGCCGACCCGTTTACCTCGCCAGCCAGGACTTCACCGTCGCCGGCGGAGCCGCCGGCGAGGTCCACTGCGACAAGATCGTCGACATGATGCAGATGAGCCTCAAAACCGGCTCACCCTTCGTCTTCATCAACGACTCCGGCGGCGCCCGCATCCAGGAAGGCATCGACTCCCTCTCCGGCTACGCCAAGGTCTTCTACAACAACACCCTCCTCTCCGGCGTCGTCCCCCAGATCTCCCTCATCTGCGGCCCCTGCGCCGGCGGCGCCGCCTACTCACCCGCCCTCACCGACTTCATCATCCAGACCCGCCACGCCCAGATGTTCATCACCGGCCCTCAGGTCATCAAGAAGGTCACGGGCGAAGAAGTCACCGCCGACCAGCTCGGCGGACCCGAAGCCCACATGCACTACTCCGGCGTCGTCCACTTCATCGCCGAGAACGACCGCGACGCCGCCGCCATCTGCACCAAGCTCCTGGGCTTCCTCCCGAGCAACAACACCGAGGACCCACCCCGCCTCCCCGTCGAGCCCGTCGTCCGTTCCGACACCAAGCTCAACGACATCATCCCCGCCAATCCCCGCCAGGGATACGACATCCACGAGATCATCGCCCGCCTCGTCGACGACGCCGACTTCCTCGAGATCCAGTCCCACTACGCGCCCAACATCTGCATCGGCCTCGCACGCGTCCTCGGACGCACCGTCGGCATCGTCGCCAACAACCCCACCCACAAGGCCGGCGTCCTCGACATCGACTCCTCCGACAAGGCAGCACGCTTCATCCGCTTCTGCAACGCCTTCAACATCCCCCTCGTCACCCTCGTCGATGTCCCCGGCTTCATGCCCGGCGTCCAGCAGGAGTACGGCGGCATCATCCGCCACGGCGCCAAGATGCTCTTCGCCTACTCCGCCGCCACCGTCCCCAAGATCACCATCATCCTCCGCAAGGCCTTCGGCGGCGCCTATGTCGCCATGTGCTGCAAGGGCCTCGGGGCCGACTACACCGCCGCCTGGCCCACCGCCGAGATCGCGGTCATGGGCGCCGAGGGCGCCGTCGAGGTCATCTTCAAGAAAGAAATCAAGGACGCCGACGACCCCAACGCCAAACGCTCAGAGCTCATCGACCTCTACACCAACACCTTCTCAAGCCCCTATGTCGCCGGCGGACGCCGACTCGTCGACGATGTCATCGAGCCCGCCGACACCAGACGCTACATTGCCCATGCACTCGAAGCCCTCGCCACCAAGCGAGAGCTCCGCCCAGACAAAAAGCACGGCCTCATCCCGCTCTAAGCCAACCCCGCGGAAAGCCCCATGCTCACCACCCTCGCACAGGCCGTTCCAGACCCAGCCCACGACATGGGCCACAACATGTCCGACGGCCTCGTCCTCATGGCCGTCGGCATGGGCGTCGTCTTCATCGCACTCGTCACACTCTGGGGCGTCGTCGCGCTCGTCAAGGCCCTCGCCGGCGACGACTCCGCACCGGCCACGCCCGCCACCGCCGCACCACCCGCCCCACCCTCCCCCATCACCGACCCCGGCCCCACCCCAGAACTCGTCGCCGTCATCACCGCCGCCGCCACCGCCGCACTCGGTACCCACGGCGTCCGCGTCACCCGCATCACCCCCCTCATCCGCGGCGACGCCGCACCATGGACCGCAGGGGGCCGTCAGTCACACATGGCAACCCACCGCCCAGCCCGGCGCAACACCCCCAAGGGCTAACGGAGGCTCGTTCTCATGCGTATGCGCATCACCGTCGAAGGCCGGGCCTACGAGGTCGAGGTCGAAGTCCTGGACGAAGCCGGCGGCGGCGCCCCAGCACCCGCCGCCGCCGCGCCGACACAAGCCCCCGGGCCCCGCCCCGCGAGCGCGCCACCACCGCCTCCCGCCCAACACGCGGCAAGCTCCGCCACCGGCGACCTCCCGAGCCCCCTCGCCGGCAATGTCGTCCGCGTCGCCGTCAAGAACGGCGACCAGGTCAAGGCCGGCGACACCATCCTCGTCCTCGAAGCCATGAAGATGGAGTCCGCCGTCACCGCCCCGGGAGACGCCGCCATCGCCCAGGTCCTCGTCAACGCCGGCGACTCCGTCAAGGCAGGCCAGGCCCTCGTCAAGTTCGGCTAACCCACCACGAGCCGCGACCGTAACAGAGCGGTCCGCCCGACACGCCACCCCCAAGCACGCACCCAAGCACCAAGCACCCCAAGCACATCTGGAGCCCCAAGCGTAAGCGCGGGGCTGGCCAACCAACCAAGCCGCGGACCACACCCCCCACCCCCGCCCCACCGCCCACGAGCACCTCAACACGCCCGGCGCACCAGCCCCCCACCCCAAACGACGGGGCCCCCGAAAGACGCCCATGCTCGAAACCATCATCAACTACCTCCGCGACACCGGCTTCGGCCAGTTCCACTGGACCAACGGCGTCATGATCGCCGTCGGCCTCCTCTTCATCTTCCTCGCCATCAAGAAGGGCTTCGAACCCCTCCTCCTCGTCCCCATCGGCTTCGGCATCCTCATCGGCAACATCCCCTACGACTCCAGCAAACTGCCGCTGGGCGTGTACGACGGGCCGGTGAGCGAAGAAGACATCGAGTACTACGCGGTCGACGGACTCTTCAGCTTCGATGATGGCGATGAGGCAACACCCAAACCCAATCTTTCACGCCTTGCCCTCGAGCTCGATGAAGAGCAAGCCAAGTTTGCTGAGGCTCTCTTCAACGAGGTTTACATTCCGCAGACTCGGGCCGAGGGCCGCTTATTCGCCGAGGAAGGAAAGGGCTTCCTCGTCAACACGCACTCCGTGTTCTCACCGCGTGTTCGCCCCACCGTGGGAGGCATCTACAGCATCGGTCAGGGAAGATCGATCTTCGTGCCACCGAACCCGGCGCTGAACGATGTTGACCTCGCAACTCTCAGGAACGGTGGCCTCACGGGAGTAGATGACGAGGAAGAAGCTCGTCTGCTGCAATGGCACGAGTGGTGGGAACAGAACCGTTTCCCCGAACTCTGGTCCCTCGAAAAACAAGACCCCCACAACGCCTCCGTCTTCTGGTGGCTCTTCGCGGGCGTCGGACTCGCCGGCTTCTACCCGCCCCTCATCTTCCTCGGCATCGGTGCCCTCACCGACTTCGGCCCCATGCTCAGCAACCCGAAAACGCTTCTCCTCGGCGCCGCCGCACAGTTCGGCATCTTCGGCTCCCTCCTCGCCGCCGTCGCCCTGGGCTTCACCCTCCCCGAGGCCGCCTCCATCGGCATCATCGGCGGTGCCGACGGCCCCACCGCCATCTTCACCTGCGCCCAGCTCGCCCCCGACCTCCTCGGCGCCGTCGCCCTCGCCGCCTACTCCTACATGGCGATGGTCCCCATCATCCAGCCCCCCATCATCAAGCTACTCACCACCAAGGAAGAACGCCGCATCCGCATGGCCAACCCCAAGGAGGTCAGCCAGAAGGTCAAGATGGTCTTCCCCATCGCCGGCTTCCTCCTCACCGCCTTCATCGCACCCGGCGGCCTCCCCCTCCTCGGCATGCTCTTCTTCGGCAACCTCCTCCGCGAAAGCCTCGTCACCACCCGCCTCATGAAGACCGCCCAGGGCCCCTTCATCGACATCGTCACCATCCTGCTCGGCGTCACCGTCGGCGCCAAGACCGCCGCCTCCAGCTTCCTCACACTCCAGACCATCTACATCTTCATCATCGGCATCACCGCCTTCGCCGTCGCCACCGCCACCGGCGTCCTCTTCGGCAAGCTCCTGAACGCCGTCACCAAGGAGCAGATCAACCCCATGATCGGCGCCGCCGGCGTCTCCGCCGTCCCCATGGCCGCCCGCGTCGTCCACAAGATGGGCCAGGACGAAGATCCCCAGAACTTCCTCCTCATGCACGCCATGGGCCCCAATGTCGCGGGCGTCATCGGGAGCGCCGTCGCCGCAGGCGTACTCCTCTCCAAACTCGGAGGCGTCTGACCCATGCCCCCAGGACGCGACACCATCCTGCCCCACGAAAGGCAGCTCCGCCGCGTCCACCTCGACCTCTGCGGCTCCACCAACGACGAGGCCCGACGCCTCGCCGCCGAAGCACCGGGCAGACCCATCCTCGTCTCCGCCGACCGCCAGACCGCCGGCCGGGGCAGACAAGGCCGCAAATGGTCCAGCCCCCTCGGCGGCGCCTGGATGACCCTCGCCTGGCCCGTCGCCCCCAACACACCCGCCGCCGCCCTCGAAGCCGCCCCCCTCATCATCGGCCTCGCCGCCGCCGACGCCATCGACGCCGTCATGCGCGCCGCCGCCCCCGCCTACGACCCCCGCCACCTCACCATCAAGTGGCCCAACGACCTCCTCCTCGAGGGCCGCAAGGTCGCCGGCATCCTCTGCGAGCGCGAGCTCACCCCCGCCGCCCCCCTCCTCGCCGGCGTCGGCATCAACGCCGCCGTCGACCCCGCCTCCATCACCACCGACCTTCAGTCTCCCCCCCGCTTCCCCGCCGCCTCCCTCTCCGAAGTCTCCCCCCGCCCGATCGACCCCAGCGCCATCATCGACGCCTTCGCCACCTCCGTCGCCCGCCTCCTCCCCACCCTCATCACCGAAGGCTTCACCCCGGGCCTCGCCCACGCCGTCGAGCACCGCCTCGCCTACCTGAACGGCCCACCCGTCACCCTCACCAACGCCAACACCTCCATCACCGCCACCATCCTCGGCCTCGACGCCCGCGGCCGCCTCCGCATCCGAGACGAACACAACACCGAGCACACCATCACCTCAGGCGAGCTGTCCCTCATCGCCCCCGACGAACCTCAAGCCACACGAGAAGAAAGACCGACCCCATGACCCGCGCCAACTTCCCAGAGCTCACCGCCGCCGAAGCCGCCGCGATGATCAACCACGGCAACTTCGTCGGCTTCTCAGGCTTCACCGCCGCCGGCTCCGTCAAGGACACCGCAAGAGCCCTCGCCAACCGCGCCAAGGCCGAGCACGAAGCCGGCCGCCCCTTCCGCGTCCGCCTCGTCACCGGTGCCAGCACCAACAACGATGTCGACGAAGCCCTCGCACAAGCGGACGCCCTCGAATGGCGCGCCCCCTACCAGTCCAGCAAAGCCCTCCGCAAACGCATCAACGCCCAGGAAACCAGCTTCCTCGACATACACCTCTCCCACCTCCCCCAGATGCTCGACTACGGCTTCCTCGGAGACATCGACATCGCCGTCGTCGAAGCCATCGATGTCACCACCGACGGCCGCGTCTACCTCTCCACCTCCGCCGGCGTCACCCCCTCCATCCTCGCCCACGCCAAGAAGGTCATCATCGAGCTCAACGCCGCCCACTCCACCCGCCTCTGGGAAATGCACGACATCGCCCGCCTCCGCCGCCCACCGCACCGACACCCCATCCCCGTCCACGACCCCCTCTCCAAGTTCGGCACACCCTTCGCCACCGTCAACCCCGAACGCATCGCCGGCATCGTCCGCACCAACGAGCCCGACGGCCTCCCCGCGTTCGCAGACCCCGACCCCGTCTCCGAACGCATCGCCCAGCATGTCACCGACTTCCTCCTCGCCGAGATGAAGCACGGCATGATCCCGGGCGAGTTCCTCCCACTCCAGGCCGGCGTCGGCAATGTCTCCAACGCCGTCATGGGCCAGCTCGGCCGCCACCCCGACATCCCCAACTTCGAGATGTACACCGAGGTCCTCCAGGACGCCCAGATCGATGTCATGCGCTCCGGCAAGCTCACCGGCGCCTCCACCTCCGCCATCACGCTCTCCGACCCCGTCATGAAATCCATGTTCGAAGACATGGACTTCTTCGCCCCCCGCGTCGTCATCCGACCACAGGAAATCTCCAACAACCCGGGCGTCGTCCGCCGCCTCGGCGTCATCGCCATCAACACCATCCTCGAGATGGACATCTACGGCTGCGCCAACTCCACCCATGTCTGCGGCACACAGCTCATGAACGGCATCGGCGGCTCCGGCGACTTCGTCCGAAACGCCTACCTCTCCATCCTCATGTCACCCTCCGTCGCCAAGGGCGGCAAAATCTCCGCCGTCGTCCCCATGGCAAGCCATGTCGACCACAACGAACACTCCGTCCAGGTCCTCGTCACCGAGCAGGGCCTCGCCGACCTCCGGGGCCTCGGCCCCATCGAACGAGCCCGCCGCATCATCGACCGCTGCGCCCACCCCGACTACCGCGACTACCTCCACAAGTACATGGAGACCGCCCCCGTCGGCCACATCCGCCACGACCTCGCCCACTGCTTCGACATGCACCGAGCCCTCAACGAAACCGGCGACATGCGAAACGCGTTCAGGTAATCAAGCGCCGGGTGGCACATGAAGCCCGGGTGGCACGCCCACGCGCAGCGCGGGCGTGACGAACCTACTCCACCCGCCCCATCCGAAGCTCCATCGGAGCCTCGTCCCCCTCCCCCACCCCTTCCCACAGCCGCGCCACCAGCACGCGCCCATCCAACACATACTCCACCACCCGCACCCCATCCCCCCCATCCGCCCGCTCAAACTTCACCCGCCCCTCCCCCGCCTCCACCAGCGCAAACCGCACAGGAGGCTTCCCATCCTCCCAAGCCTCCATCGCCCCCCCAAAGTGACGCAGGTCGTACATCACCCGCCCCCCGTCCTCCCACACATTCAAGAGCTCCTGCACCAGCAGCCCCCCGCTCCCCTTCTCCCACCGGAACATCCCCACCATCCGCCCCCCCTCGGGCGACATCCAGTGCTCCTCGATCACCCCACCCCCAGGCGCCTCCCCACGCCAAGCCCCAACGAGAAACCCCGCCGCCTCCACCCGAGTCACATCCAGCACATCCTCGGTGAACTCCGAATGCCCCGGATCCAACTCCCGCTGGCTGCACCCACCAAGCAGCACAGCCCCGCACGCGACAACAACGCCAACACCCCGCATCACCGCCTCCTTCACTCCCCGGTGGGGTGGCCCTCCAGGCCGTCCCTTCACTCCTCCCCCGCCTCATCCTCACCAAGATCGTCAAAGTACGCCGCCGCATCGTCCGGCAGATCCCGGAACAGATCCTCCACGATCGAGCTCTCATCCCCGATCTGCAAGGTCTCCGCGTCCACCGGCAAGAACTTCCCGGCCCGCACATCGCTCCGCGTCGTCTTCCCAGCCTTCAGCGCCGCCAGCTCCGCACGCTTACGGCTCCGCAGGATCAGCCGGATCGGCACCTCGTCGTAGGGAAGCTCCTCCCGGAGCCGGTTCATCAGGTACCGCTCATAGGTCCCGCCAAAGAGCTCCGTCTTGTTCACCACCAGCACGATCGTCGGCGGCTCCGTCTTCACCTGCGCCGCGTAGTACACCCGCCCGTGCTGCCCCGCCCGCGAGCTCGGCGCCAGCTTGTCCACGATCTTCTGGATCGTCCGGTTCATCTCCCCCGTCCCCACCCGCGTCGTCGCCTGCCCGTGCAGCTCAAAGCACAGGTCCAGGAGCGCCGACACATTCATCCCCTCCTTCGCGCTCGCAAACGCCATCGGCGCAAACTCCAGCCCCTTCAGCTCCTTCCGCACATAGATCTCGTAGTCCTCCGTCGTGACGGGCCGCCCCTTCACCCCGATCGCCCCCCCCGCCACATCCCACTTGTTCACCGCGATCACCACGGGCTTGTAGCTCTGCTTCACCAGCTCCCCGAGCTGCTCGTCCACCTGGCTGATCTTCTCCAGCGCATCCACCATCAAAACAACGACATCCGCACGCGCGATCGCCCGCTGCGCCCGGTCAAACGCGTACCACTCGATCTGATCCTGGAAACTCCGCTTCCGCCGAAGCCCCGCCGTATCGATCGCCGTCACCACCCGCCCGTCCCGCCGCTCGATCCGGACATCGATCGCGTCCCGCGTCGTCCCCGCGATCTCGCTGACGATCACCCGCTCCTGACCCGCGAGCTGGTTGACCAGCGTGCTCTTCCCCGCGTTCCGCTTCCCCACGATCGCCACCCGAAGCCCGGGGTCCAGCCGCTCCGCGTCCCCCTCCTCCCGCTCCGGCGTGATCTCGTACAGGTCATCGAGCATCGTCCGCCGCATGTACTTCGTCTTGCTCGACACCATCAGGGGCTCGTCAAACCCAAGCCCCGCCAGCTCGTACGCGTGCGTCTCCCAGTGCTGCGAGTCCACCTTCGTCGCGATCACCCGCACCGGCACGAGCGCATCCCCGCGCTTCCGGTCCCCCAGCTTCTGCTCCCGCAGCAGCTTCGCGATCTCCAGGTCCTGCGGAGTGATCCCCGCCTGCACATCGATAGCGAACAGGATCATGTCCGCCGACCCCACCGCCGCCGCGATCTGCAGCTCGATATCCGAGGTCAGGCTCGCCAGGTCCGCCCCCACATCGTCGTACCGCTTCCCCTCCGCCACATACACCCCGAACCCGCCCGTATCGATGATCTCCACAGGCTTCTTCGCCCGCCCGTCCGAGGACTCGAGGTCGACTACCACGCTCAGCCGATCCCGGGTCACCCCAGGCGTCGGATCCACAATCGCCACCCGCTCCCCCGCAATGAGGTTCAGGAGACTCGACTTCCCAACATTCGGGCGACCCACAATGGCGATACGCGGAATAGGCATAGCCCCAACAGTAGGTCACCCCCGCCCCACCCCCACCCCACCCCGTCCCCGCCCACCCATCACCCCCAAGGAGCGAGCCGCCCCGCCCCCGGGGCGCTCCCCCCGGTGCCCCGAACCGCCGCGAAGCGGCGCTTCGGGCCGACCGTCCAGCCGCGTCCAACCCCAAACCCCGGTGCCACTATCCGCAAAGCGGGTAGTGCCCGTACATCACCACACGCGGGTGCCGTGGAAACGCCGCAAAGCGGCTTCTCCACGAACGCCCATCCCCCCGGTGCCCCGACCCGCCCGAAGGGCGCGTCGGGCCAATCAACCACCCACACCCGTTCGCCGTCTGCCTTCTTCCGCCCGCCTCCCCCCCTGATCCCTGATCCCTGATGCCGTCCTCCCCCCAACAATCCCCCGTGCGCCCCTTCCCCCTCATCTGCGGCCCCACCGCCGGCGGCAAGACCGCCCTCGCCGTCGCCCTCGCCCACGACTTCGCCCGAGATGGGCACGCGGGTGAAGTGATCTCCGCCGACGCCTTCCAGCTCTACAAAGGCCTCGACATCGGCTCCGCCAAGCCCACACCCGAAGAACGCCAGGGCGTCCCCCACCACCTCATCGACGCCGTCGAGCCCACCGAGCCCTTCACCGTCCACGACTGGCTCAGCCAGGCCGAACGCCTCATCGCCGACATCCGCGCGCGAAACCGCGTCCCCATCGTCGTCGGCGGCACCCACCTCTATGTCAAAGCCCTGCTCGAAGGCCTCTTCGAGGGCCCGGAGCCCGACGAGACCCTCCGCGCCGAGCTCCGCGCCACCCCCCTCCCCCACCTCCGCGCCGAGCTCGAACGCGTCGACCCCGCCGCCGCCGAGCGCATCCACCCCAACGACGACCGCCGCACCGTCCGCGCCCTCGAGGTCTACCGCCAGACCGGAACCCCCATCTCCGCGCTGCAAAAACAGTGGGACCGTGAGAAATCCGCCCGCACCGACGCCGTCCTCGTCGGCCTCGACTGGCCCGCCGACCAGATCAACCCCCGCATCAACGCCCGGGTCCGACAGATGATGGCCGATGGCTTCCTCGAAGAGGTCCGCGCCCTCGACGCGCAGCACAAGCTCGGCCCCCAGGCCCGCGAGGGCCTGGGCTACAAGCAGCTCCTCGCGCACCTCCACGGTCACTGCTCCCTCGACGACGCCGTCGAGCAGATCAAGATCGAAACCAGGCGCTTCGCGAAGAACCAGAGGACCTGGTTGCGCCGTCTGCGCGCGACGCCGGGGTCGGTCTGGCTTACCCCAGAGGACCTCTTGAATCCGGCCGCGGCGTGCGCGCGCGTGCGTGCCGCGTGCGCACGACCCTGACATCTGTGTGCACGCCCGGCGACCCCGAAACCTGGCGTTCGTGCGCCCAAAGAACAACGCCCCCGCCGCGCACGACGAGGGCGTCGCCCCTGCGTCCGAGTCTTCCCGGCGACCCGCCACGAGCCGCCGGAACAGACACGATCTCCCGCGGCCGAGCCCGGCCGGGGCTGCTCTCTCCAGATGCACAGAGGGTCGCCGCGGGGCAGAGATGCCCACGGCCCCCCTTTTTCTCCGCATCCGACCCCCACGAGACCCGGGGCCCGATGAATTCGACCCCGTCCTGGGGGGACGGAAGCCGGCGCTCTCTCGCCTCCGGACTCGGCGGGCGGCCGTCCGATGGGCTGCAAGAGAAGTTTCGCAGGGTTCGGGCGGAGGTCAAGCATTTCCCGCCTGTTCTGGGGACTTTTGAAAGCGTTTCTGGGGTCAACCATACGAACTTCACACCATTTGTTTGCGTTTTAGATGGTCTACTCGACCGAGAACGCATCGAATAACGGGGCTCAAGCGGGGGTTGGTCGCCCTCCGATTCGGAGGACCCGGCTTGACTCGGACGCCCCGAGCGGTTTTCGTGCCCGGTGCGCCGGGCCCGGACCGGGCCTCCGCCAACCCCCAGAGAAACCCCAGCATGGCCAAAAAGACCGCCAAAAAATCCGCCTCCAAGAAGACCGCCAAGAAGACGACCAAGAAGGCGTCCGGCGGCGGTCGCTCTGGCGGCCGGTCGAAGCAGAGCTACACGGCGGGCGATGCCAAGGGGAAGAACCTGGTGATCGTGGAGAGCCCGAGCAAGGCCAAGACGATCAACCGGTACCTGGGCGACGATTTCGTGGTGCTGGCGAGCATCGGGCATGTGCGGGACCTGCCCAGCAAGAACCCGAAGGGCGTCAAGGCGCCGGTGCCGGGGGTGGATCTCGAGAAGCGGTTTGAACCCACTTACGAGATCCTGAGCGGCAAGGAGCAGGTGATCCGCGATCTGAAGCGGGCCGCGAAGGATGTGACGAGCACGGGCGGGGAAGTGTGGTTCGCGACCGACCTTGACCGCGAGGGCGAGGCGATCGCGTGGCACTTGGCGCAGGAGCTTGGGATCGACGCCAGCGCCGCCAAGCGGGTGGTGTTCGCGGCGATCACGAAGGCGGAGATCGACCGGGCGTTCGGGAACCCGCACCCGATCGATGTGGACCGTGTGAACGCGCAGCAGGCGCGGCGGATCCTGGACCGGATCGTGGGGTACCAGGTGAGCCCGCTGCTCTGGAAGAAGGTGGCGCGGGGGTTGTCGGCGGGGCGGGTGCAGTCGGTGGCGGTGCGGCTCGTCGTGGAGCGGGAGCGGGAGATCCGGGCGTTCGTGCCGGACGAGAACTGGTCGGTGACGGGGTACTTCGCGCTGTCGCGTGAGGAGGCGGAGAAGCTGGGGCCGTCGTTCCGCGAGTTGCTGACTACAAGGGATGAGAAGGGCAACGGGCCGACGGTGAAGGCGCAGAACGCGTGGCTGGCGGAGGCGCGGGCGCTCCGGGCGGAGCTCGTTGAGATCAACGGCGAGAAGTTTGACCTGAGCCTCGCGTCGGGTCCGATCGTGGCGGCGGCGACGAAGGGGCTGCCGCCGGCGGAGCAGGCGAGCATTCTGTCGCACGCTCTTGGCGAGCATGTGGCGGCGGTGAAGGAAGCGTTCGCGGACAAGGACGCGCACGATCTGTTGCCGCGGGCGGTGTCGGTGGCGGAGTCGATCGGGCTGTCGGACATCCGGACGAGCGTGACGGAGAACGAGAAGGGCAAGGGCCCGGACCGGTGGATCCGCACGGTCGAGGGCGTCGCGGACGCGAGCGTTCCCTACGCGATCCGGTCGATCGAGACGAAGCGGACGACGAGCCGCCCGTCGCCTCCCTTCATCACTTCGACGCTTCAGCAGGCGGCGAGCAGCCGGCTTGGGTTCGGGGCGCAGCGGACGATGCGTGCGGCGCAGGCGCTGTACGAGGGCGTGAATGTGCCGGGCGAGGGCCAAGTGGGCCTGATCACCTACATGCGTACCGACTCGACGAACCTGTCGAGGGAGGCGCTCGGGATGGCCCGGGACTACATCAAGAAGACCTTCGGCGACAAGTACCTGCCGGAGAGCGCCAACATCTATAAGAGCTCGAACAAGGGTGCCCAGGAGGCGCACGAGGCGATCCGCCCGACGGACGCGGCGCGGCACCCGGACCGGGTGGCGAAGGCGCTGACGGGGGACCAGGCGAAGCTGTACCGGCTGATCTGGGAGCGGTTCCTGGCGTGCCAGATGACGCCGGCGCAGTGGGACTCGACCGCGATCACGATCGAGGGCGGGCGCGACGGGACGACGGCGGCGTTCCGGGCGACGGGTCGGACGCTGGTGTTCGACGGGTTCTACCGGGTGACGGGGGTGCCGACGGGCGGGGACGAGCTGGTGCTTCCGGAGCTGAAGGAAGCGCAGCCGATGAGCCCGTTCCACTTCAGCCCGCAGCAGCGGTTCACGGCTTCGCCTCCTCGGTACACGGAAGCGGGGCTGATCAAGGTGCTCGAAGCGGAGGGGATCGGGCGGCCCTCGACTTACGCGTCGATCATCCAGGTGATCCAGGACCGGAACTATGTGGAGCAGATCGATCGGCGGTTCCACGCGACGGACCTTGGGGAGGTCGTCACGGACAAGCTGATCGAGGGTTTCCCGGACCTGATGGACATCGGGTACACGCGGGAGATGGAGAGCAAGCTCGACAAGATCGAGGAGGAGCACCTCGACTGGATCGACATGCTGCAGCGGTTCTACGGGGACTTCAAGAAGTCGCTGGCGCGTGCGGAGGATGAGCTGCAGCACGCGAAGGCGGAAGTGATGCCGGCGCCGGAGGAGTACCGGTGCGAGAAGTGCCAGTCGACCCTGGTGTACCGCTTCGGGAAGAACGGGCGGTTCCTAAGTTGCTCGCGGTACCCGGACTGCGAGTACGCGTGCCCGTGCGACCGGCTGGGGCGGCCGCGGAAGGCCGAGTATGTGAATGTGAAGTGCCCGAAGACGGGGCGTCCGATGGTGCGGCGGACGGGGCGGTTCGGGCCGTTCCTGACGACGGCGCTGGAGGAGGGCGAGGGGCAGGATGTGGGGCTGATCCTGAACCTCGATAAGAAGGGGTTCGTGACGGCGCCGAGCCAGCCGCCGCTGGAGACGGACCTGCCCTGCCCGATCTGCGAGGCACCCCTGAACCTGCGGACGGGCGTGCGCGGGCCTTGGCTTGGGTGCAGCCGGTTCCCGAAGTGCCGGGGGCGCGGGAAGTGGGCGGAGCTGGAAGAGAAGAAGAAGGCGGAACTGGAGAAGGCGCTGGAGCTGCACGCGGCGGCGCACCCGATCCCGACGATCGAGACGATGGACGGGCAGCCGCTGACGGATCAGAACGGCAAGCCGCTGAAGAACGCGCCGGCGATCGATCAGCTGGTGCTGGAGGATGATCCGCGGGAGGTGCCGGTGGGCGAGCAGGTGGAGCGGCGCGTGGCGGCGGGTGCGGGTGTGTGACCGCGCGGTGGTGCTGGGCGAAAGCGGACAGTTGAAATCTGTTTCATCCTGATCCTTTTGTCGTGATTTTCGCAGTTCGTTCGTGCATGACACTGCGTGCCTATGGTGGGCCTCGCCGGCGTCAGCCCCGGTGATGCCCGTGGGGGTCACGGGCCCGGGACAGGCCTTGTTTGCCGGCACGAAAGGATCGTGACGATGCGTCTGAACCGACCGTTCCAGGTGTTCGGGGTCGCCCTGACCGCCGCGGTGCTGGCCGGCTGTGGGTCGAGCCAGAAGAGCGCGACCAGCGTCGATGATGCCGCGATGGCGATGCGCGGCGGCGAGACGGCGAAGGGGACCGTCTCGGTGGACGAGGCGATGGCCCGTCTGGAGGCGGGGAACCGCCGGTTTGTGAATGGTGAGACGGTGCACCCGCGGAGCGGGATGAACCGCGTGTCGCAGACAGGGACGGGCGGGCAGTACCCGTTCGTGAGCGTCCTGAGCTGCGCGGACTCGCGGGTGCCGGTGGAGCGCGTGTTCGACCAGGGCGTGGGCGATGTGTTCGTCGTTCGCGTGGCGGGGAACATCGCGGGGGCGCACGAGGCGGGCTCGCTTGAGTTCGGCGTGGGCGCCCTTGGCACG
Source organism: uncultured Phycisphaeraceae bacterium (assembly GCA_964615815.1). Classification (GTDB taxonomy): domain Bacteria; phylum Planctomycetota; class Phycisphaerae; order Phycisphaerales; family UBA1924; genus DAIQNV01. The sequence continues at coordinate 33,701 of CAZTQV010000008.1, forward strand.
AACCTCGTCGTGGTGATGGGGCACACGAAGTGCGGCGCGGTGAACGCGGTCGCGCAGGGTGCGCAGCTGTCGGGGAACCTGGCGAGCCTGGCGGGGCCGATCACGCCGGCGGTCGAGGAGACCAAGGACAGGTACCCCTCGGCCCGTGGGGAGGAGCTGACGGAGCTGGCGGTGCCGATGAACGCGATGCGGGGGGTGTATGACCTCCTGGCGAACAGCTCGGCGCTGCGTTCGGCCGTTCGGTCTGGCGATGTGAAGATCGTGGCAGCGGTGTACGACCTGGAGAGCGGTCAGGTCGAGTTCCTGGGCGAGCACCCGCGTCAGGCGGAGCTGCTGCGTTCGGGCGGCTGAGACCCGGGTTCGGTTTCGGTCCGAGAATCTTGAGAACGCGACGGCGCGGGTCCCCCGATCGGTGGAGCGACCCGCGCCGTTGTTGTGCGCGGACCGGTCGAGCCATCTTCCGGCGGGGGCGGGCGGATGTATTGGCCGTGGGAACCGATGGTGTGGGCACGGGCCGTTGTTTTGGGGCCCGCACGGGAGTTTCATGATGCGCACGCCGACTGCTCTGACCGCTCTTGCCGTTCTCTCGCTCGCGGGTACCTCGCTGAACGCGGGGAACGGGGGGGCTCCTGCGTTCAGCCCGGCGGACGCTTTGGACCTTCTGAAGGCGGGGAACATCCGCTTTGCGGAGGGGCGGCCCGAGCACCGGAACTCGGGGCACGAGCGGGTGGAGATGACGGCGGAGTCTCAGCATCCTTTCGCGACGGTGCTGGCGTGCGCGGACTCGCGGGTGCCGGTGGAGCGTTTGTTTGACCGGGGCGTGGGCGATGTGTTCACGGTGCGCGTGGCTGGGAATGTGACGGGCGCGGATGTGGTGGGGTCGATCGAGTACGGGGTGGAGCACCTGGGGACGCCGGTCTTGGTGGTGCTGGGGCATACCTCGTGCGGGGCGGTGACGGCGGCGTGCAAGCATGTCTCGGACACGCCGAGCATCAACCAGCTCTTGCAGCAGATCCAGCCGGCGGTGGAGCAGGCGCAGCGGAGCAACCCGGGCGACCTCGTTGAGGCGGCTGTGCAGTACAACATCTTCAACCAGATCGGGCGGTTGATGCGGACGAGCCCGCAGATCGCCTCGGCGGTGGAGGATGGGCGGCTGATCGTTACGGGTGCGGTGTACGACCTGAACACGGGGTCGATCATGTGGCTGGGGAACCACCCGGACGAGGACCGGATCGTGTCGCAGGCGGCTCCGGTGGCGCCGGCGGTGGTCCAGGAGATCTCGCCGGTGATGCCGTTGGTCGTGGCGCCGGACCCGGAGGCGGCGAAGGCTCCGGAGCCGAACGAGCGTCGGCGGCGGTTCGTGAATGTGCCGACGCGGCCGTGAGTGGTTGGCGGGGTGGCGTCGATTCTGAACAAAGTTTGGCTGGCCCGCGGATAGCGGCTTGCCGGGTGTGGTTTGGCCCGTAGAGTCCGCTGAGCGGGCCGGGGCGGCCCGCGCTTCAGCAGGAGCGCGACGCGGAGCGGTGGCCAGGCCCGACGCGACACTTCGGTTCAAGACGCTGTTCGACCGGCTGGGGTTCCAGCGGGAGTGGTGGCTGATCGTCGTGGGTGCGGCGATCGGGTCGGTGACGGCGCTGGGTGCGATCGGGTTCGCGGAGCTTTTGCACCTGGTGGAGGCGCTGGCGGGGGAGGCGCGGGACGAGCTGCCCATCTGGACGCTGCCGGTGATCCCGATGGCGGGGGCGCTGATCTCGGGGATTCTCGTCTGGCGGTTCGCGAGCGACGCGAAGGGGCACGGCGTTCCGCAGGTGATGAAGGCGATCATCCAGCGGGACGGGCAGATCCCGCTGAAGACGGGGATCGTGAAGATCTTCGCGAGCATCTGCACGGTGGGGTCGGGGGGGTCGGCGGGTACGGAGGGCCCGATCGTGCAGATCGGGGCGACGGCGGGGTCGGTCCTGGGGACGCGGCTGAAGATCTCGCGGGAGCAGCTTCGGACGCTGGTGGGGTGCGGGGCGGCGGCAGGGATCGCGAGCATCTTCAACGCGCCGATCGCGGGCGTGTTCTTCGTGATGGAGATCCTGCTGCGTGATTTCTCGGTGAGGACCTTCGGGCCGATCATCGTGGCGAGCGTGTTCAGCGCGGCGCTCACGCACGCGTTGACGGGGGAGAATGTCGCGATTTTCGCGGCGGGGGAGACGCTGGCGGGGTACGAGTTCACGATCCGGGAGCTGCCGAGCTATGTCCTGCTCGGGATCCTGTGCGGGCTGGTGTCGGTGGCGTTCAACGCGATGCTGCACAAGTCGGAGGACCTCTTCGAGGAGAAGGTGCGGGTGCACCCGGCGGTGCGTCCGGTGGTCGGGGCGCTGCTGGTCGGGCTGCTCGGGATCGCGTTCCTGTACATCCAGCGCGGGGCGGGGGACCACCCGGGGCACACGCCGGCGTTCTTCGGGAACGGGTACGGGACGATCCGGGCGCTGCTCGACCCGATGAGCTACACCGCGGGGGTGGATCCGACGGTGCTGCCGAACATGGAGCACGCGGGGCACGGCGGGTTCATGATGATCTCGACGGAGCTTTGGCTCCTGTCGATCCTGCTGGTGTTCAAGGCGCTGGCGACCTCGTTCACGCTGGGTTCCGGGGGGTCGGGCGGGGTGTTTGCGCCGAGCCTGTTCCTCGGCGCGGTGGCGGGGTCGATCCTGGGCGTGGCGTTGTCGGCGGTGGGGCTGATCCCGGCGAACGGGTCGCCCGCGGCGTACGCGCTCGTGGGGATGGCGGCGGTTGTTGCTGGGACGACGCACGCGCCGCTGACCGCGATCCTGATCCTCTTCGAGCTGACGCAGAATGTGTATGTGCTGCTGCCGATCATGCTGGCGGCGGTGGTCGCGACGATCGTGAGCCAGATCGTGGAGCGGGACTCGATCTACACCTTCAAGCTGCGGCGCGAGGGCGTGCTTGTGGGGGCGGCGCGGGACCTGACGCTGCTTCGGCGGCTTCGCGTGTCGGATGTGGAGCCGACGGCGATCCCGGACGAGCCGGTGTACCCGTCGGACCCGTTGAGCAAGCTGATCGCGATGCACGCGTACAACAATGTGCCGGACTTCGTGGTGATCGACCCGACGGGCGGGTACATGGGGATGGTGACGGGGGCGGACATCCGCGCGGCGCTGATTGATCGCGAGGCGGTTCCTCTGTTGCTGGTGGCGGAGCTCCTGCGGACGGACCTGCCGACGCTTCGGAGCGACGAGACGCTGGACCGGGTGATGGACAAGTTCAGCCGGTTCGATGTGTCGGGGCTGTGTCTCGTGTCGGAGCCCTCGGCGGAGCATCCGTTGGGTGTGCCTCGGGCGCTGGTGACGCGGACGAAGACGCTTCGGCGGTATCAGCGGGCGCTGGAGTTCAGTTGAGCACGGGGGGGGATCGGGGATCAGGCATCAGGCATCAGGCGGATGGGAGTCGTTGCGGTGGTTTGAGGCCAAGGTTCCCGGGGAAGGGTCGCGCGAGGAGCGTTGGAGAGGGTGGAGGCGCTGCGCTCTGGGTAGCCCCTCATCCGGCCCTTCGGGCCACCTTCTCCCCGAGGGGGAGAAGGAGCACTACCCGCTTCGCGGATAGTGGCACCGGGTGATGGGGCGTGGTTGCATCTTGTGGGGAGGGGCGGGGGTACAGTCGGGGGTGTGGGTTTGGTCCGGGTCTCGAGAAGCGAGGACGAGCATGATGCCGCGAACGATGCAGAGAGTTGCCCGCGTTCTGACCGTGTCGCTGCTGGGGGGTCTACTCGGGGCGTGCGCTTCGCCCGGGGCGAAGGAGCGGGCGGAGAACGGGTACGACATCTACGCGAAGCTGGACCGGGCGCCGGGGAACATCACGGTGACGCCGGATGGGCGGGTCCTGGTGAGCCTGCACCAGTTCTACGAGCCGCGGTGGCGGGTGGCGGAGGTGAGCCCGAAGACGGGGATTTTGCGGCCCTTCCCGTCGGGGGAGTGGGCGGAGGATCTGGGGGCGGACGGGATCGGGCTGGACGCGGTCCTCGGGATCCGGACGAGCGCGGACGGGATCGTGTGGATGCTGGACAACGGGCTGCGGCTGGGCTCGACGCCGCGGCTGATCGGGTGGGACCTGGAGACGGACAGCCTGCACCGTGTGATCGCGATCCCGAACCCGCCGGGTGGGCAGTCGACCTTCCTGAACGACCTGGCGGTCGACCCGGTCGAGGACTTCATCTACATCGCGGACACGGGCGGGGAGCGGGACCCGGCGCTGGTGGTGGTGGACCTGACGACGGGGCTGAGCCGTCGGGTGCTGGAGGGGGACCCTGTTGTGCTCCCCGAGTCGGGTGTGGAGATGGTGATCGGGGACCGGGTGATCACGCGTGCGGATGAGAACGGGGTGCAGCGGCCGGCGCGGATCGGTGTGAACCCGATCGCGATCGACGCGAAGGGTGAGTGGGTGTACTTCGGCGCGATGAGCGGGAAGACGCTGTACCGGGTGCGTGCCTCAGATTTGAGGGATCGGGCGTTGTCGAGCCCGGCTTTGTCGGCGCGGGTTGAGCGGTATGCAACAAAGCCGGTGTGCGACGGGATCACGATCGATACGAAGGACAACATCTACATCACGGACTTGGAAGCTGGGGGGATTGGGGTGATCGGGCGAGATCGTCAGTACGAGCTTCTGTTCAGTGATCCGGCGGTGGTGTCGTGGCCCGACGCGATCGGTGGCGGGCCGGACGGTTTGCTGTACATCCCCGTGAACCAGTTGCAGAATTCTCCGGCCCTCAACGGGGGAGTGGACGCGAGCTTGCGTCCGTACCTGATCATCCGGGTGGAGCCTCGTGCGAAGCCGGTGGTGGGTTATTAGAAAAGTTTGGTTGATAGTGGACTTCGGGTAGGCAATATGCCTGTGGAAACCCTAGCATCGCGCGTGAGCACGACGCGCTTTGCCATCATGGGAACCGGGAAGATCGCTGCGAAGGTCTGTCCGCTGATCGCGGCGGCGGATGGGTGTGCGGTGACGCTGGTGGCGTCGCGCTCGCGCGAACGGGCGCAGCGGTTTGCCGAGGCGCACGGGATCGGGGCGTGGTGCAGCTACGAGGAGTTGCCCGGGCACGACGCGGCGGACGCGGTGTACCTGACGCTTCCGAATCACGCGCACCCGGGTGCGTCCGCCGATCTGATGCGGGCGGGCAAGCATGTCTTGTGCGAGAAGCCCCTGGCGTGGCGGGCCGCGGACGCGCGGTCGGTGTACGCCGTGGCGGAGCGGACGGGGCGGGTGCTGGTGGAGGCGTTCGCGTTCGTGCACACGGCGTGGATGGGGCGTGTGGCGGAGCTCCTGGAGCGGATCGGGCCGGTGCGGCGGATCGAGGGGTACTTCGAGATCCCGATCTCGGACGGGCCGACGAGCAATGTGCGGTACAGCCGGGCGCTGGCGGGCGGGTCGATGATGGACCTCGGGTGTTACCCGATGAGCTTTGCCAGGTGCGTGACGGGGGAGGAGCCGGACTTCGCGACGCTGGAGGCGGGGTGCGAGCTGGTGGACCTGTATGTGGACCCGGAGACGGGCGGGAAGCTGCCGGGCGATGGGGTGGACGGGTCGGCGTGGGCGAAGTGGCGGACGGCTTCCGGGGTTGAGGTGGAGATCGCGTCGTCGATGACGCGGGCGGGGAAATTCGGGGCGGTGGTGCACGGGGACGGGGGCCGGATTGAGGTGCCCGAAATGAGCATCCCGAACGGGGTCAGGGTGTGCGTCGACGGGTGCGAGCCGGAGGTGGAGGGGACGCCCGGGGCGAAGGACTCGGCCGAGGCGCTCCGGATGTACACGCTGCAGGCGGCGAGCTTCGGGCGGGCGTGTCGGGGTGAGGGGGCACCGACGCCCAGCGCGGAGTGGTCGATCAACCAGGCGATGGTGATGGAGCGGGTGCTGGCGGGGATGGGGCTGCACCTGGGCAAGGCGCCGGGGCTATTTGACGACGACCGGTGAGGGATGGGGTCGGGAGCTGGCGACGCGGGGCGGGTTTGCGGCGCACAATGGGGCATGGACGGAGCGGAGCGGACGCCGGGGCCGGTGGTGATCGATTCGCCGATGCGGGCGGAGGCGGTGCGCGCGGTGGAGCGGCTTCGGGGGGCGGGGTTTACGGCGTACTTTGCGGGGGGGTGCGTGCGGGATGCCTTGCTGGGGCAGGCGCCGAAGGACTATGACATCGCGACGGACGCGACGCCGGAGCGGGTGAAGGGGCTCTTTCCGCGGTCGGCGGCGGTGGGCGAGTCGTTCGGCGTGATCCTGGTGAGGACGGGGGAGGGGCCCCTGGAGGTGGCGACCTTCCGGGAGGACGCGGGGTACTCGGACAAGCGGCGGCCGGACGCGGTGCGGTTCTCGACGCCGGCGGCGGATGCGCAGCGGCGGGACTTCACGATCAACGCGCTGTTCCTGGATCCCCTGGCGGGGGGGACAGGGGAGGTGATCGACTTCGTCGGGGGGCGGCGGGATCTCGAGGCGGGGGTGGTGCGGGCGGTGGGCGACCCCGAGGCGCGGCTGGCGGAGGACCATCTGCGAGCGCTGCGGGCGGTGCGGTTTGCGTGCCGGCTGGGGTTTGCATTGGACGCGGGGACGGCGGGGGCGATCCGGGCGCACGCGGCGGAACTGTCGGGTGTGAGCCGGGAGCGGATCGGGGATGAGCTGCGGCGGATGCTGGGGGCGGGGAGCCGTGGGCGGGCGGTGCGGATGCTGGCGGAGCTGGGGCTGGATCGGCCGGCGCTTGGGGAGGCGGGGGGGGTGGGGGCGGCGGGAGAGGGGCTGGGGGTGGTCGAGGGGTTGGCGGAGGACCTGGGGAGTGACGCGGTGGCGGTGGGGCTGGCGGCGTGGGCGGTGGATCGGCGCGGGGCGGGGGTGGCGACGGACGGGAAGGCTCGGGGGGACCTGGTGCGGGCGTGGCGGCGGGCGTTGTGCCTGAGCAACGACGAGTCGGCGGGGCTGCGGGGGGTGCTGGAGGTGCTCGGGGTACTGCTCCGGGAATGGGAGGGACTGGGGGTCGCTGGGCGGAAGCGGGTGGCGGTGCGCCCGGGTTTTTCTGGGGCGATGGCGATTCTGGGGGTGATTGAGGCCGAGCGGGCGGGGGTCGTGCGGGGGGCGGTGGATGGGCTCGCCGGGGATGGGGTGGGGCTGTCGCCGGTGCCGCTGATCGATGGGAATGACCTGATCGGGCTTGGTTGGACGCCGGGCCCGGGGTTTGCACGGGCCCTTGATGCGGTGTACGACGCTCAGCTGGAGGGGCGGGTTTCGACGAAATCGGAGGGTCTGGCGCTCGCGGGGGAACTCGGGGGGGGCTCGGGCGTCTAATCGGTGTGGCGGGGTTCGTTCGCGCGGCGGACCCGGCCCTCAGAGGTATCGATGAACCGGATACACGACGCAGGAGTCACCGGCATGCAGACGAGAATGACACGGGCCCGCCGGCGGGTGGGGCGGGTGGGCAAGTTGCTCGCGGGGCTGGCCCTCGGGCTGGCGACGATGACGGGTGTGGGGACGCTGGCGTTGACGCCGGCCCCGGCCTCGGCGGCGACGGCCGTTCAGGACCGCCCGCTGGACGAGCTGGTCCTGCGGAACGGGCGGACCGTGAAGGGGATCATCACCGAGGAGACGGCGACGGCGGTGAAGATCACCGTGGTGTACGCGGGGATCGAGGCGCCGACGAGCTTCTCGAAGACGGAGATCCTGAGCATCCGGCGTGCGGACCGCGACGGGGACGCGGCGAAGGCGGGGGACACCCCCCAGGAGGCGCAGCAGCCTCGCAGCCGTCGCGGGCAGAAGGACGACGCGGTGGCGTTGTCCGGCGACCGGGCGCCGAGCGTGTACCACATGAAGCTCACGGGGAACCTGGGCTCGGACATCGCGGTCGCGCCGGTGCGCGACGCGCTCGAGATGGTGGGGCGTGCGGACACGGACGCGAGCGGGAACCCGGCGCCGCCGGACTACCTGATCATCGAGCTGGACCGGCGGTGGGCGGATGCGTTCGGGTTCGACCTGGGCGACGATGTGTACAACTTCGACGAGTTCAGCGTTGCGGAAGGGATCGTGGACCTGTTCACGAAGGAGTTCCCGCAGCGTTGGAGCCGCATGCCGCATGTGGTGGTGTGGGTGAAGAACGCGATGGGCGGTGCGGCGTTCATGCCGTTCATCGGTGACACGATCGTGTTCAGCCCGGACGGGCGGATGGGCGGTATCGGCAACCTCGGCCACATGTTCGAGGGCGTGGGCGACGAGGTGGTGCGTCAGAAGCAGCGTTCGCTTCGGATGGCGCGTGCGCAGGGCCTGGCGATCGAGGGCGGGTACGACTACCGGCTGGTGACGGCGATGGCTCGGATGGACTACAAGCTGAGCTACCGGTTCAACGGCGGTGTGGTGGAGCTGCTGGAGCGGGAGCCGGAGAACCCGGGCGAGTTCCTGCTGACCGAGGACGGGACGATCCGGGAGAACACGGACACGCTTCGGCAGCGCGTGGACGGTACGAGCAACGATGTGCTGACGCTCCGCGAGGAGACGGCGCGGCACCTCGGGGTGTCGTCGGGCACGGCTTCGACGCTCGACGATGTGCTGAACATCCTCGGGATCTACCGCGATCACCGGATGCTGGACAACCGCTCGGACCAGATCATGGAGAACTGGCGGACGAGCCTGAAGCGCGCGGAGCGCGAGCTCCCGAAGATGTGGCAGGAGTACAACGAGGTGCAGGTTGGCGGGAACGGGCGGGAGGCGCGGCAGGCGCTGGGCCGGCGGATCCGCATCCTGGAGGACATGCAGGCGACGATGAAGCGGTTCGATGGCGGCCAGCCCGACTGGCCCAGCCTGAACCCGCGTCGCGTGGGCGTTCCGGGGAACGAGCAGCTGAATGTGCTCATCGAGCAGAACAGGGTGCAGATCATCCAGGTGGGGCCGTGATCGGCGTCGCGTGAACGAGAACAGGAAGGACCAGGCCATGACAGTTTCGAGGTTCATCTCCGTCCTCGGCGCGGCGCTCGCGATGCTGATCGCGACGATCGCCCCGGCGCAGGATGTGCTTGTCTTGAAGGACGGGAGCGAGGTCGAGGGCGAGATCGTCCGCGAACTCGAGGGGAATGTGTGGATCGATGTGGGTGTCGGCAGCGTGGAGGTGCAGCGCTTCTACGCGGCGGGCGACATCGAGGAGATCCGTCGGGACGCGGTGAGCAACGACGCGCCGGCGGCGGGCACGCCGAAGACGCGGCCCGTGAACCCGGGTGCGCCGAAGGGCGCCGTGATCAGCCTGGAGGGCACGGTCGGCATCCAGATGACGGCCAAGACCCTGCGGGACATCCTGCCGGACCTCGAGCGTGAGCTGGGGACGGACGGGACGGGGATCGTGGTGTTCAAGATCAACTCGGGCGGTGGTCTGCTGCTCGAGATCCAGCGGCTGAGCGATGTGATCCAGGAGGAGTACAAGCCGCGGTTCCGCGTGGTGGCCTGGATCGAGAGCGCGATCTCTGCGGCGGCGATGACGAGCCACGCGATCGAGGAGATCTACTTCATGCCGCGCGGGAACTACGGCGCGTGCACGGGGTGGAGCGGGGCGTTGACGGCGGTGTCGGGTCGCGGGCTGGAAGAGGTGCTCTACATGATGGAGCAGATCTCGGCTCGCGGTGGGTACGACTCTCGGATCATGCGGTCGATGCAGATCTCGGATCCGCTGCGGGCGACGATCGACCAGCGGACCGGCGAGGTGACCTGGTTCAACAGCTCGGACGCGGGCGAGCACTTGGTGAACCCGGCGGGCGAGATCCTGACCTTCAACTCGCAGAACGCTCTCGAGTTCGGCTTCAGCAAGGGGACGGCCTCGACGCTGGACGAACTGACGACGCTCCTGCGCGAGCCGGAGATCCAGTGGATCGGGCGGTGGACGCCCGAGCGGATCTACCCGATCAGCCGGGCGGAGGAGAAGATGATCCGCTTCCGTGACGATGTGACGGAGGACGAGAAGCGGCTGAACGAGTACCTGACCAACTACAACATCTCGGTCGGCGCGGCGCAGGGCGCGAACGAGGACATCCGCGGGGCGCTCGTGGGGCGTGCTCGCCGGCACCTGGACAGCGTGGTGCGGATGGTGAAGCGGAACCCGAACTTCGCGCTCCTCAACTTCAACATGACCGAGGAGGACTTCAAGTACTTCGTGGAGGAGCAGGAGGAGATGCTCCGGGAGATCTTGGAGGGCCCCTGAGCCCGAAGCCGCCCGTGACCGCGCGGGCCTAGTGTGGTAGCCCCGGCGGGCGTCGGCACGACCGGCGCCCGCCTTTGTTTTTGGGCTTGTTGTTTCTCGTTCTGACTTCCCAGGAGATGCACGATGACGACCGCGTCTGGCTTCGTTCCCGCCGATATCGACGCTTCGAAGTGGGAGGCGGTGGAGCCTCTCCTGGTGTCGCTGCGTGATCGGGAGGTGACGGACGCGGCGGGGGCGGAGGCGTGGCTGCTCGACCGGTCGGACCTGGACGCGTCGATGGACGAGGCGGGGAGCCTCATGTACATCAACATGACCTGCGACACGGGGGACAAGGAGGCGGCGGACGCGTTTCGGGCGCACATCGAGCACTTCATCCCGAAGCTGAAGCCGCTGGCGTTTGCGCTGGACCAGAAGCAGGCGGAGCTGTGCGAGCGGTTCGGGCTGACGGGGGTTCGCTACGAGGTGCTGGCGCGGGACACGATCGCGGATGTGAAGCTGTATCGCGAGGAGAATGTGCCGCTGGAGACCGAGCTTGGGAAGCTGGGGCGGGACTACCAGACGATCACGGGGGCGATGACCGTCGAGTTCGACGGCGAGACCAAGACGCTGCCGCAGATGGGGCCGTACTTCGAGCGGACGGATCGCGCGTTGCGCGAGCGGGCGTACCGGGCGGTGGCGGAGCGGCGGCTGGAGGACGCGGAGAAGCTGGACGAGCTGTATGACCAGCAGATCGCGCTTCGGCACAAGGTGGCGCAGAACGCGGGGTTCGCGGGGTTCGTCGAGTACGCGTTCGAGGCGAAGCACCGCTTCGACTACACGCCGGCGATGTGCCGGGAGTTTCATGACGCGGTGGCGGCGGAGGTGATGCCGCTGGGCGGGGAGCTGGACGAGCGGCGGAAGGCGGAGCTCGGGCTTTCGGAGCTGCGGCCTTGGGATCTGTCGGTCGATCCGCAGGGTCGGGAGCCGCTGCGGCCGTTCTCGGGTGGGGCGGATTTGGTGAACAAGACGCGGGCGGTGATGAAGACCCTGGACCCTGAGCTGGCGGAGATGTTCGCGTCGCTTGGGGATGGGACGAACACGCGGGGGGCTCGGGGCGGGGCGAGCTTGGACCTTGACAGCCGGCGGGGGAAGGCGCCGGGTGGGTACCAGTCGATGCTGCACAAGTCGGGTCGGCCGTTCATCTTCATGAACGCGGCGGGGCTGCAGCGGGATGTGGAGACGATGGTGCACGAGGCGGGGCACGCGTTTCACTCGATGCTGTGCAAGGACGAGCCGCTGTTGCACTACCAGTCGAGCCCGATCGAGTTCGCCGAGGTGGCGAGCATGTCGATGGAGCTCCTGACGATGCCGCACTGGGGGGTTGAGGGGGGGTACTTCAGCGATGCGGGTGACCTGGCTCGTGCGCAGCGGGCGCAGCTGGAGGGGTCGGTGACGATGCTGGCGTGGATCGCGACGATCGATGCGTTCCAGCACTGGGTGTACGCCAACCCGGGGCACTCGCGGGACGAGCGGACGGCGGCGTGGCGCGAGCTGGAGGACCGGTTCGGCGTGCGGGGGCACCGGGTCAGTTGGCCCGAGGAGCTCTCGGCGTGGCGGGCGCGGACCTGGCAGGCGCAGCTGCATCTGTTCGAGGTGCCGCTGTACTACATCGAGTACGGGATCGCGCAGCTCGGGGCGTTGCAGCTGTGGCTTCGGAGCCTGGAGGACGGGGAGGCGGCGGCCGTGGGGTCGTACAAGCGGGCTCTGAGTTTGGGGGGGAGTCGGCCGTTGCCCGAGCTCTTCGCCGCGGCGGGGCTGCCCTTTGACTTTGGTCGGGAGACCGTGGCGAGGGTGGTCGCGGCGGTTCGGGCGGAGCTGGCGAAGCTGCCGGACTGAGGTAGCACAGGAAGCCGCGGGCGTGTTGAATCGCTTGACTGCCTGACTGATTCCTGGTTTGGAACCAGATTTTGGGGGCGTGTTCAGCCGTGTTTTGCGAGCTGGACGCGGGTTGGCACAATTTTGCGTGCGAACGCGTGACCGGCGGGGCGGGCGTCCGTTCCTCTTGGCGCGGGTTGCGATCGGGCGACGCGACACGGGAGGTGTCGCCCCCGGGCCCGCGGCGGCGAGGGTTGGGAGATCCCCTGCCGTCCGAGGTCGCGGTGGAGAGTGGGCACACCCCGGAAACGGGATACGAAGCCGACGCGTCTGGCGCCCTTAGAGGAGGGGGCGTTCGGGGCGCGGCTTCGTGCTGCGCGGGCAGTGGCGGCGGGGTCGACGCGAGACGATTGGGGTGGGCGTGGGGACGGGCGGTTTGGGTAGATCGGCCCGAAGCGCCGCTGCGCGGCGGTTCGGGGCACCGGGCTGCGCGGACGGTGTTGGAGGGGGTTGAGTGAGAGACGAGGGCTGGAGGTGGGGAGGCGCGGCGCTTCGGGAGCCCTTGCTTGCGTTGCGGGCTCGGCAGATGGCGTCCGGGGTGGTAAGCCGATGCAAACTTTGGGGTGGCTTTTTGGAAAGACCGTTACGCGGGGTGTGGTGGTCCCGCTGACATATTGAGCGGGTCAAGAACCGCTCCCCGGGTTCCCGGGTTGGGCCGCGTCCGGCGTGGTCCTCCGGGTGCTCGTACAAGTTTCCTTCTCTCGAAGTGAGGTAACAGACATGTTGAGCATGAAGAACCGCTTTGCGGCGGGTGCTGTGGTTGTGGCCGGTCTGGCAATGAGCGTGAACGCCGACATCTTCCAGCGCGAGGTCGGCGATCAGAACCGCGAGCACGCGTACTCGATCGACAACACCAAGGACGGCGGCTGGGTGAGCGCGGGGTACCGCTTCATCAACGGGCGGTCGTTCCAGTATCACATCGTCAAGTACAAGTCGGACGGATCAACCGAGTGGGAGCGGCACTTCGGCGGCGACGGCGAGGACATCGCCTACTCGGTGCAGCAGACGAGCGACGGCGGGTACATCGTCGCGGGCGAGAGCCGCAGCTTCGCGCCGGGCTTCGAGATCGTGCTGCTCCGGCTCGATCCCTTGGGCAACCAGGTGTGGGCGCGTGCGTACCGCGGCACCTACCAGACCGATGTGATCCACACGCCGCAGCCGGGCGTGGCGCTCGATCAGTCGCCCGACGACTCGATCTTTGTCGTGGGGAACAACGCGGGCCTCCCGGTGCTCTTCCGCGTGGGCCCGGGCGGCGGGCTGAGCTGGTACGCCCAGTACGATGTGCCCTTCGGCCCGGACGATCCCTTCGAGGTGTCGTTCACGGATGTCGAGTTCTCCGAGTTCGACCGCAGCGTGGTGGTTTCGGGCACTTATCGGCGCTTGAACGACGACCCGACGACCGGCATCCCCGGCCGCCAGGACGCGATGCTGTTCAAGGCCGTCCCGGACTTCACCGCCGGCGGCCCGCCCGCGGGCACGCCGATCTTCGTCTTCGGCTACGACTCGGTCTTCGACCGCGACAACCCGGACCTGCCGAATGTGACCGAGACGGGTGACGGGCTCGATGTCCTGCCCTCGGGCGAGATCATCCTCGCGGGGCGGACCGACTTCGGCATCGATGACGGGCCCTTCGCCGGCACCTTCCTCGTGAACACCGGCCCCTTCGGCACGCCGATCTGGAGCCGCGACTACGAGAGCTCCGACGCCGACGGCAACCGCGTGCGGGTCGAGACGGCGTACGCGGCGATCGAGTGGGACCCCCGCGTGAAGGCGTTCGTGCAGGCGGGTCGCGTGCAGCTGAGTGACGCCGCGGGCATCACGACGACGCTGGCGCACACGCAGCTGACCGACGCGGGCGGCGCGCCCCTCTGGGCGTGGCGGTACGGTCGCGACGAGTTCCGCGCCGGGGCCGAGTCGGTCCAGCCGCAGCGCGAGGACTGCGGGTACGCCCTGGTCGGGCGCGTCTTCAACCCGAGCCCCTTCCCGGGCCAGGGCGCGGGCGACATCTACCTGATCAAGAACAACGACGACGGCGAGACCGGCTGCCTCGAGAAGCGGATCTTCCCCGAGCCGGTGGCCCCCCTCGAGCAGCGGCAGATCACGCTGCGGCCCGAGTACTTCCAGGAGAACCTGACGGTGCCGGAGCTGACCTTCGCCGCCGATGGGCCGAACAACCCGTTCTGCTACGACGACGACTGCACGCCGGGCATGGGCCCCTGCAACCCGGCGGACCTGGCGGCCCCCTTCGGCGCCCTGACCTTCGCGGACATCAGCGCGTTCATCGCCTCCTACACGGCGAACACCCCGCCCTCGGACCTCGCCCCGCCCTTCGGCGTGTGGAGCTTCGCGGATATCAGCGCGTTCCTCGGCTTCTTCACGGCCGGCTGCCCCTGAGCCGGGCCGGTGATCCCTCTCTGGTGTGACCTGTGATGCACGCGGGCGGGCCCCGAAAGGCCCGCCCGTCGTTTATTTGGAAGGATGGCGGGCTCTCCCTAGACTCTGCCCGCCATGACCCCGCCCCCCGCCGAGAACACGACCGCGACCGCCGACCACCGCTATTCCGCCGCCTTGGCGAACGAGATCGAGCCGAAGTGGCAGACGGTGTGGGACGAGCGGGATGTGTACCGCGCGCCGAACCCGGGCGAGCCGGGCTTCGATGCGTCGCGGCCCAAGTTCTATGTGCTGGACATGTTCCCGTACCCCTCGGGGGCGGGGCTGCATGTGGGGCACCCGGAGGGGTACACGGCGACGGACATTCTCGGACGCTACAAGACGATGACGGGGCACCGGGTGCTGCACCCGATGGGGTGGGACGCCTTCGGCCTGCCGGCCGAGCAGCACGCGATCAACACGGGCGAGCACCCGGCGGGCTTCACGCGGGAGACGATCGCGAACTTCAAGCGGCAGCTCAAGCGGTTCGGCTTCGGGTACGACTGGTCGCGGGAGATCGCGACGATCGACGAGGGGTACTACCGCTGGACGCAGTGGATCTTCCTGCGGATCTACAACAGCTGGTTCGACACGGCGCAGAACCGAGCCAGGCCGATCGCTGAGCTGATCGCGGAGCTGGAGTCGGGCACGCGCCCCGCGATCCTGAACCCGCGGGCCGCCGAGTACCAGGGCGCGGCCCGCGGCGGGGAGGAGCTGGCCTGGGCCGACATGGACCAGGAGACGCGGCGGTCGATCATCGACAGCTACCGGCTGGCGTATGTCGCCGAGCAGACGGTGAACTGGTGCCCGAAGCTCGGGACGGCGCTCGCGAACGAGGAAGTGATCGACGGGCGCAGCGAGCGCGGCGGGCACCCGGTGTTCCGCAAACCGCTGAAGCAGTGGCTGTTCCGCATCACGGCGTACGCGGACCGGCTGCTGAACGGGCTGGAGGGGCTGGACTGGCCCAGCAGCACGAAGACGCAGCAGGCGGAGTGGATCGGGCGGAGCAAGGGGGCGCTCATCGACTTCCCGCTGATCGACACGGACGGGAACGAGACGGAGCGGCTGCGGGTCTTCACGACGCGGCCCGACACGATGTTCGGCGCGACCTACATGGTCGTGGCGCCTGAGCATCCGTTGGTCGACGAGGCGCTGAACGAGCCGCGCTCGGAGACGGATGTCGCGAAGCTGGGCGAGTATGTCCGCTGGGCGCGAAACCGAAGCGATGTGGAGCGTCAGGAGAGCAAGGAGAAGACCGGCGTCTTCACGGGCGTGTACGCGCGGAACCCCGCAACGGGCAAGGTCATCCCGGTGTGGACAGCCGACTATGTGCTGATCGGCTACGGCACCGGGGCGATCATGGCGGTGCCGGCTCAGGACGAGCGGGACTACGAGTTCGCGGAGAAGTTCGGGCTCGACATCGTGCGCACGGTCGCGCCGCCCGAGGGATGGGAGGGCAAGGCGTACACCGGCGACGGGCCCGCGATCAACAGCACGAACGGCGAGGTGAGCCTCGACGGGCTGGGCGTCGCCGAGGCGAAGCGGGCGATCATCGGCTGGCTGGAGTCGCGGGGCTTCGGCGAGGGGACGGTGAACTTCAAGCTGCGGGACTGGCTCTTCAGCCGGCAGCGGTACTGGGGCGAGCCCTTCCCGATCGTGTACGACGAGCAGGGCTTCCACCACGCGGTGGGTGAGGACACGCTGCCCGTGCGGCTGCCGCCGCTGACGGACTACGAGCCCGTGGAGAGCGACGACCCGGCGCCGCTGCTCGCGAAGGCGACGGACTGGCTGAAGACGACCGCGGGCGAGGCGGGCGTCGCGGGACTCGATCCTGCGGCAACCGTCACGCGCGAGACGAACACGATGCCGGGCTGGGCGGGGAGCTGCTGGTACTACCTGCGGTACGCCGATCCGAGCAACGACTCCGCGCCGATCGGCGCGGCGGCGGACGACGCGTGGCTGGGCGAGCGGGGCGTGGACCTGTACATCGGCGGGAACGAGCACGCGGTGCTGCACCTGCTGTACGCCCGGTTCTGGCACCAGGTGCTGTTCGACCTCGGGCATGTGAAGAGCCCGGAGCCTTTCCGGAAGCTGTTCCACCAGGGGTTGATCCTGAGTCATGCGTACCAGCGCAAGGACAAGTCGCTGGTGGCGGTCGATGCGGTCGAGAAGCACGGCACGGACGACGCGCCCGACTACCGCGAGATCGGGACGGGCGACAAGGTTGTGCAGACCGTCGCGAAGATGTCCAAGAGCCTGAAGAATGTCGTGAACCCCGACGATGTCATCGCGGAGTTCGGGGCGGACACCTTCCGGCTGTACGAGATGTACATGGGGCCGCTCGACGCAAGCAAGCCCTGGAACACGCGGGACACCTCGGGGCTGATGCGGTTCCTGCAGCGGTTCTGGCGGATGTGCGTCGACGAGGGCTCGGGCGAGATCCAGACCGTCGCGACGGCTGACCCCGACCTCGAGAAGAAGCTGCACCGGACGATCCACAAGGTCGGGGGCGATGTCGATCGGCTCGCGTTCAACACCGCGATCGCGGCGATGATCGAGTTCGTGAACGCGGCGTTGCCGCCCGATGGGTCGGCGTCGCTGACGGCGGACCAGATCGACCGGGCGGCGCGGATGATCGCGCCGTTTGCTCCGCACCTGGCAGAAGAACTGTGGGACCGGCTGGGCCGCTTCGGCGAGGTCGGCACGATCCACCACCAGGCATGGCCCGAGGTGGACGAGAAGATGCTCGTCGATGACGAGATCGAGATCCCGGTGCAGATCCTCGGGAAGCTCCGCGGCAAGGTGATGGTGCCGGCGGGCGCCGATGCCAAGGCGATGGAGGCGATCGCGCTCGCCGATCCGAAGATCGCCGCTCAGCTCGAGGGCAAGACCGTGAAGAAGGTCATCGCCGTCCCGGGCCGCATGGTGAACATCGTCGCGAACTGAGTTGGGATCGTCACGCGGACCGGATCAGCGCCCGCGCCAGCGGAACCAATTGGCCGCCTCGCCCTCGCCCTTCTGGGCGTCGCCGGTCGCGACATCGAGCTCGGCCTCGCCCTCGAGGTCGGCCGACCCGTCGAGCGCCCCCACCACCGCCTTGCCGTTCCACCGCAGGTCAACGCCGCCGAAGCTGCTCGCCTCGGCCTCGTCGAACGCCGCATCGCTCGGGGTGCCGAGCGCGTTCGGGCGGACATTCCAGTACCCCTCGTGGTACTGCCCGTCGAAGACGCCGTTGCGCGCCGAGGCGAAGACGATGAAGTCGCTCGGGCTGGTGACCTGCCCCTCGCGGGCGATCGAGTCGATCCCGTAGCTCTGCTTGTAGGCCATCCCGATGAAGTCCTTCGGGTTGCCGATGGGCACCGGGAAGTTGCCGCTGCGGGTCCCGCCGATGAGGGCGTTCATGCCGAGCGTCGGGGCGACATTGGTCACATAGGTGTACGCCCGCTCCAGCTCGGCCGGGCTCGTCGCCTCGAAGAGCGCGCCCTGGAAGAAGTCGCGCTTCACCGCGGCCTGCCCGTTGATGAGGATCGCGCCCTCGATCTGGTAGTCGAAGTACGGCGCCAGCCGCCAGGTGTACCCGTTCAGCGCCGCCGAGCCCGCAAAGGGCGGGAGCACGCGCTTCTGCTTCGCGTCCCAGAGCTGGCTGCCCAGGTCGTTGTAGATGTCCTCGCCCCACGGCGCGGGCCACCCGCCGGCGACCGTGCCGTCCCCCGCCTCGACCGGCAGCAGCTTGCCCGCGTTGTCGATGCTGTACTGGCTGTATCCGAGGAGCAGCTGCCGAGCCGCCGAGAGCTCCCGCGCCGCCCGCGCCGTCTGCCGGGCTTTGCCCAGCGCCGGCAGCAGGATCCCGATGAGCAGCGCGATGATCGCGATGACGACCAGCAGCTCGATCAGCGTGAACCCCGCCGCCCGCCGCACCGCACCGCACGCCCGGATCACCGGGCACCGGGTCGTGTCGGGATGGAGGGCTCGGAGGATCATCGGGCGAAATCGTACCTCAGTATCGTCTATAAGTCGCGGCGACCGCACCGTATTTCCGACCAATCTGTAGCCAATCACCGCCCGGCCACCTCTCGGGCCACCGCGACCAGGTCGTTGAAGGAAAGCAGTCCGTCCCCGTTCTGGTCCAGCGTCGCCCGAGAATTCTGCCCCGGGAACGCCCGCTGGTGGGCCCCCGGGCTCTGCAGCTCGCGGGCGATCCACACCAGATCCCGCAGGTTCGCGATCCCGTCCCCGGTCACATCCCCCGCCGGCGGCAGGAGATAGGTGATCTCCAGCGTCGACGCGTCGAGGTCGAGCGACCCCGGCAGCGAGGCCGAGCCCTCCTTCGTGATCCAGTAGCTGTATTCCTTGGTTGCCAGGTCCCCGAACGCCGCCTGCGACAGGATCAGGCTCACCCATCCCTCAGCGAGCCCCCCGCGGAAGTACGCCGCGTTGGCCGGGCGGGTGAGGTCCACCTCGAACCGCAGCCGATGCCCGAAGGGCAGCAGCTCGCCCTGCGTCAGCGGGTCCTGGCCCATCCCGAAGAGGCTCTGCCCGGGCGTGCCGTCCGGCACGAAGAAGCTCTGCCCCAGCGCGAACGGGTTCGGGTCGAACCCGTCCTGCGGGTTCGGCAGGAAGTCGCCGGTCGGGTAGAAGGTGTCGTAGGTGTTCCCGTCGTCGCCCACGAAGTCGCCCAGCACGAACTCGACCGCCGTCTCGCCGAAGCTGTTGAAGACCGCGCGGGCGTTCCCGTTGTCATCGAAGTCGATCGGCTCGGCGTTGTACCCCGACCCCGTGAACGCCGGCGTCCCGCTGGAGCTCTCGTTCCAGGTCGCCGCCGACAGCCCGTTGTTGAACCGCACCGCGAACAGCTCCGCCGGGGCGTTGCCCGCCTCGTCGGGCCCCTGCACGATGAACCGGGGCTCGGCCGGGACGAAGACGCTCCCGATCACGGTCGTGCCGCCGAAGGAGTTGAAGACATTGATGTCCCCGCCGCCCCAGAGCTGCGTCTGCCATGGATCGACCGTCTCGTCGTAGCCCGCCTGCGGGCCCGAGCCGGGCCAAGTGCACGCCGTGTAGGTAACGCTCAGGATCCACGCCCGCTCGGCGTCCGCACCCGTCGGCAGCCCGGCCGCCGCGGTGTCGAACATGGTGAGCAGCGTGCTCTGCCGGCCCTCGCCCGGGAAGGTGTTGCACCAGACGAAGGGGCGGGTGTTGCCCGTCGCCCCGATGTTCGCGTAGAGCTGCGTGTCCTTCGTCGGCGCCCGCATGAGCACCGTCACCGGCTCGAACACCTGATCGCCGCCCGCCTGCCCCTGCGGGCCGGTGGGCGAGAAGGTCGCGACCGGGCCTTGGGCAGCGGCCGCGCCCGCGGCGAGGGCGAGCAGGAGGGCGAACGAGTGCGGGAGGCGGGGCGACATAAAGGGACCTCGTCTGGCTCGTCGGAGGGAGCGGAGCGGGCACGGCAACTGAGACTCAGTCTCAACGAGAGGGTATTCGAACCCGACCCGACGGTCAACGATCCGTCCGGCGCGGCCGCACGGATTCCGCCCTGACCGGAATCCTTCCCAATGAAGCAGACTGACCCCACCGAATCAAGGTGATTCTGACAACCCACGCCACCGGGCCGCCTCGCCCGCGTCCCCGAGCCGCTCCGCCAGGCCCGCGAGCAGGCCCGCCTGCCGCCGGGCCCACCGGTCCGCCCCCGGGTCGGCGGCGCACTCGGCGTAGGACCGCTCCAGCAGGGCCCGGGCGTCATCGACCCGCCCGAGGGCCTCGAGCGAATCGGCCAGCCAGCCCGTGATGACGACCGTGTCGGGGGCCGTCGGCCCGGGCTCCTCCCGGTAGCCGGCGAGGGCCTCGTCGAGCAGTTTGACCGCCTCGGCGTGCTTGGCCTGCTTCTGCTGAAGCCGGCCGAAGTTCGCGATCGCCTGCAGCGTGCGGAAGTGCTCGTCGCCCAGCCGCTCCCGCATCGCGGCGACCGTGCGCACATAGAAAGGCTCGGCCCGCTCGAAGAGGTCGAGCCGGTTGAGCTGCGCCGCGACCTCGCTCGCGGCGGTGACGGTCCGCGGGTCGGTCTCGCCCGCGGCGTCGCGGAGGCCCTCCCACGCCCGCTCCATCTGCTCGAGGCCCGAGGTGATCAGCCGCACGCGGGCCTCCTCGTCGCCGGCCTGGCCCGCCTGCTTGCCCCGCTCGACATCGATCAGCGCGAGGTCGTACCGCACCCACCAGGTGTCGGCCGCGCCGTCGCCCTTCAGCGACGCGTAGGCGTCGGCGAGATCGCGGTAGAGCACCTCGGCCTCATCCAGCCGCCCCTCGTACTTCACGGCGTTGGCCCGTTCGAGCCGGGCGGCGAGATAGTCGTCGCTGCCGCGGTCGGCCTCGGGGTACGCCTCCAGCACCGCGTCGATGACCGCCATCGCCTCGTCGAACCGGTCGCGTCGCCACAGCGCCTCGGTGAGCGCCCGCCCCGCAGAGAGCGACTTGGGCGAGGATCGCTGGCCCAAGGCCTGGAACGAGACCCACGCCTCCTCGAGCAGTTCGATCGCCTCGGTCGGGGCGCCGATGTTCACATACGCCTCGCCTAGGCTCGCGAGCACCCGGGCCCGCACCTCGGGCTGATCGGCGAAGCGCTCGCGCACGCGGTCGCCCGCGCGGCTCAGGATCTCGATGACGCGGACATCGGGGCCGTCGGCCAGCGGGTTCGGCGCGCCAAGCAGGTCGTCGTTCAGGAAGGCGTTCACCGCCTCCGCGACCGCGGTCTCGCGCTCGGCCCGCTCGCGCTCGGCCTCGGCGACCTGTCTCGCCGCGGCTTCCTGCTGGCGGGCCTCGGCTTCGGAGAGTCCAAAGGCCGTGGACACCACCGCCGCGATGACGAGCGACGCGGCCACGACCGACCCGCCCGCGACGCCCGCGCGGTGACGGCGGACGAACTTGCCGAGCTTGTAGCTCACGCTCGGCGGGCCGGCCATGACGGGCTCGTTGTTCAGATACCGGCGCAGTTCCTCGGCGAGCTGGCTGGGTGTGTCGTAGCGGCGCGTCCGGTCCTTTTCGAGGCACTTCATCACGACCCAGTCCAGGTCCTCGCGCAGCGTGCGGCGGAGGCGCGAGGGGTCGGTCTTGCGGTCGCTCGCGACGCGGCTCTGCGTGGTGTCGCCCGGTGCGCCGACCGGGCCGTCGAGGGCCATGGTGCTGAGGCGGAAGCTGGGACGCGGGGGATCGACCTCGCGGATGATCCGCTGGATTTCGACATAGCCCGCGGAACGCAGCGTCTTCGGGTCGAACGGCAGCTGCCCGGTCAGGAGCTGATACAGCACGACGCCCAGGGCGTACACATCCGTCCGCGTATCGATATCGATGCCGACGATGCCCGCCTGCTCGGGCGACATGTACTCGGGCGTGCCGATGATCTGCCCGTGCTCGGTGAAGAAGGTCTTCTCGGTGAGGCGCTGGTCGAGCGCCTTGGCGATGCCGAAGTCGATGACCTTGGGCCGGGCCTTGCCGTCGACCTCGCCCACGAGGATGTTGCTGGGCTTGAGGTCACGGTGCACGATGCCCTTGGCGTGGGCGTGCTGCACGGCCTCGCACACGCCGACAAAGAGCTCGACGCGCTCCCGCAGGCTTAGCTTCCGCGT
This sequence comes from uncultured Phycisphaeraceae bacterium, assembly GCA_964615815.1. Taxonomy (GTDB): domain Bacteria; phylum Planctomycetota; class Phycisphaerae; order Phycisphaerales; family UBA1924; genus DAIQNV01. The sequence continues at coordinate 55,877 of CAZTQV010000008.1, forward strand.
GTCGCAGAAGGCCGAGATCGGCGTGCCGTCGACGAACTCCATCACGAAGAAGGGCCGCCCGTCGTCGGTCGTGCCGCCGTCGAGCACCTTGGCGACGCCCGGGTGGTCCATCACCGCGAGCGCCTGCCGCTCGGCCTCGAACCGGGCGACGACCGCCTCGGTGTCCATCCCCGGCTTGATGAGCTTGAGCGCGACGCGGCGCTTCACGGGCCTGGTCTGCTCGGCGAGGTACACCACGCCGAACCCGCCCTCGCCCAGCTTGCGGACGAGGGAGTACGGCCCGATCTGGCGATTGGACGCCGTGACGATGACCGGCTTCTTTGGCTCGGGCGCTGGCACGCGCTCCACCGGCGGCCCCGTGCCCGCGTCGGCGTCCGCGTCCTCGCCCGTGGGCGCGACGACCTCGGCGGTCGGCGCGTCCTCGATCGAGGGCTCATGCTCATCATCGCCCCCGTCCCCGCCCTCATCCCCATCCAGCGTCGGCGCATCGTCGAAGCTCGGGCCGTCGGCCCCGTCCGGATCGCGCGCGGTATCCTCATCTCGTTCGCCGGCCATCTCCGATGCAAGCGTACCCGACGCCCCGCCGGTCACCCCGAATCCCGCATTCCATCACCGGAGACGCCGCTTTGCCCGCCCCGTGCCTGCTCATCGCCCCCCAAGGCCTGACCGTCACCGGGGTGACGACCTGGATCGCCCAGACCGCCGAGGGCTTCGCCGCCCGCCACCGGCCCGTCGGCGTCCTCGTCCACGGCGGCCTGCGCGGGCACCACGCCCTCGCGATCGACCTGCCGGAGGCATGCCGTGTCTTCACGATCGACGCCCCGCCGATCGACGACCTCAAGGGCGACCTCTCCGCCCTCATCCCCGCCTACGCCCGCGCCGCCCGCGACATGCGGACGGGTGGCGAGCCCGTCGTCCTCGTCCCCGCACGCCACGGCGACTGCTTCGCCGCCTGCTGCGCGCTGACCATGACCGACCCCGATGCCGTCCGCGTGCTGGGCCTGCAGCACATCGACGCGGCGTACGAGGACGCCGTCATCGACCGCTACGAGCCCGTGCTCGCGCGGCTCGCCGGCGTCAGCACGCGGGTCGTCCAGCGGCTGCGCGAGCGGCATCCCTCGCGCGAGGTGACGCACCTGCCCAACGCGGTCGCCGTGCCGGACGATCTGCCGCGGCGGGAGCCGGTCGGCGGGCGTCCGCTGCGGCTGCTGTACACGGGCCGGATCGAGCACGAGCAGAAGCGCGTTTGTTCGCTCATGTGCATGAGCCGTGCGCTCACGGAACGCGGCTGTGCGCACGAACTGACCCTATTGGGCGACGGCCCGGCGGAGGCCGACATCGACGGCGCGGGGCTTGAAGCCGTCCGCCGCCTGCCGCCCGTGCCCCCGGCCGAGGTCACGGCGCACCTCGACCGCGCCGACCTCCTCGTGATGGCGAGCCGCACCGAGGGCCTGAGCATCTCGCTGCTCGAGGCGATGGCCCGCGGGTGCGCGGCGGTGGTGACGCGCACGCCCTCGGGTGCGGCCGAGGCGATCGAGGACGGCGTCAGCGGGGTGCTCACGCCCAATGAACCAACAATGAGCGACGAGGAGATCGGCGAAGGGCTGGCCGATGGCGTCGAGCGGGCGCTGGCGATCGGGCTCGATCGGCTCGGCAACGCCGCGCAGGCGCGGGTGCGGGAGCGGTTCAATCTCGAGGACCGGATCGATGCGACGGCGCGGCTGGTGGACGCGTGCGCGGCCGAGCCGGGGCGGGTGTGGCCCGCGGATCGGGCGGTTGCGTTCAGTTCACGCTCAGCGGGGGGCGAGGGGTCGGGGTCGGTGCCGCCGGGTGGGGCGGAGAAGTTCGCGCGCGTGCTGGGGTCGCTGGCTGGCAGGGCCGTGGCCATTCATGGTGTGGGGCAGCACACGCGCCAGCTCGCGGGCGTGCTCGCGGATACGCCCGCAACGATCGTCGGCTTCACCGATGACGACCCACGCTCGCACGGGACGACCTTGTTCGGCTGGCCGGTCGTCGCACCCGCGGATGTGCACACGCTCGGGGCGACGGAGCTCGTGATCTCGAGCGCGATGCACGAGGCGGCGATCTATGGGCGGCGGGCGGTGTACGAGGGGCAGGGGCTGAGCGTGCACCGGGTGTACCAGTCAGAGCCGAGATCGTGAGATCTCGGCCGGTTCCACCGATGACGGTGCGATGAGCGACGAACCCGCGATCTCACGATCGCGGCTCTGATTGCTACGGCTGCAGCCGCGTGGACTCCCACGCTCCCACCTCGTACCCCTCGCCCTGCTTGGTCAGCGTGCGCGTCCATGCCGCGCGGTCGTGCACGCGGCCGGTGCCGCCGACCCAGAGTTCCATACGCTCGGCCCAGACGCGGAAGCCGCCCCAGTGCGGCGGGCGGGGGATGTCGAGTTCTTCGCCCTGGCCGTCGACGATCTTGCTGAGGTCGAGGCCCAGCTCCATCACCTTGTCGGTGACCTTCTCGAGCAGGGCGTCGCGGCTCTCGATCGGGCGGCTCTGGTCGCTCGACCACGCGCCGAGGCGGCTCTCCCACCGGCGCGTGCGGAAGTAGGCGTCGGACTCTTCGGGCGTCGTCCGCGTCACCGGGCCCTCGATGCGGACCTGGCGGTCGGTGTGGTCCCAGTGGAAGGTGAGCGAGGCGTACGGGTTCGCGGCGAGAGCCTCGCCCTTGCGGCTCTCGTAGTTGGTGTAGAAGAGGATGCAGCCCGGGCTTTCCTCGATGCCCTTGCAGAGCACGACCCGCCCGCTGGGCCGTCCGTCAGCATCGACGGTCGCGAGCGTCATCGCGTTGGGGTTGGGCTGATCCATGCGGGCCCGGGCGTCGTCGAACCATGCCCGGAACAGGGCGAATGGATCGTCGGGCAGCGGGCTCGGGAGCTGTTCACCCTCGTAGGCGTCCAGAATCGACAGCGAGGAGTCGTCGGGCATGCCCGATGCTACGGCGGCCAAGGGCAATCCGATGCAGCGAGGCCGTGGACAAGCCGTGGATAGCGTGTGATCTGCGCCGGGCCCTTCGCCCGCACCACCACGCACGCAACGCGAACGGCGACGGGTCGCGGATCGAGGAGAAAGCCCCCCGCCCGCGCGTCCGCGGTGCCGCCGGCGGGTGCTAGGCTGGTGCAACCGGCCGGTCGGCCGGGGCTGGGAGCGCGGCTTTGGACGGTGGGATCGGCATGAACGGCGACGGGGCCCGCCCGCGGCGGGCGGATCGTGATCGTCTGCAGGGCGCGGCCGCGTCGGCGGGGCTTGAGAAGCTCTTCGACCGTCTGCCGCCGCACTCACTGGAGGCCGAGCGTTCGCTGCTCGGTTCGCTGCTGCTCGACCCGGCGGTGCTGGGCGAGGTGGTGACGCTCGTCAGCAAGGCCGAGCAGTTCTACAGCACGGCGCATGGCGCGATCTTCCGCGCGATCGTCGAGGTGTACGACACGCACCGCGCGGGCGACCCCCTGCTGATCGCCGAGAGCCTGCGCGACCGGGGTTTGCTCGAGTCCGCCGGCGGGCCGGAGTTCCTGGTCGAGCTCGCGGAGAGCGTGCCGAGCGCGCGGCACGCGGCGCACTACGCGCGGATCATCGCGACGAAGGCAAAGCTGCGGCAGCTCATCGACGCGTCGGCGGGCATCATCCACCGCGCGTTCCACGCGGGAGAGGGCGGGCCCGAGGACGGGCTCCTGATCGTCGACGAGGCCGAAGCGGCGATCTTCGAGATCGCGCAGGAGACCGACAGCTCGGGGCCCGAGAAACTCAGCAAACTCCTCGCCGACGAGCTCATACGCATCGAGCAGCAGGCCGAGGGCCAGGGCACCTCGGGCGTGCCGACCGGCTTCTTCGACCTGGACGACCTGACCTCGGGCCTGCAGCCCGGCGAGATGTTCATCCTGGCGGCGAGACCCAGCATGGGCAAGACCGCCTTCAGTCTCAACCTCGCCGAGCAGGTCGCCTTCGGCGGGCGCACGCCGTGGAGCCCGCGCGGCGAGGGCGGCGAGCCGATGCCCGTCGGGTTCTTCAGCCTGGAGATGAGCAAGGAAGCGCTCGCGCAGCGCCTGCTCAGCGCTCGCTCGGGCATCGATGCCCACAAGCTCCGCACGGGCGACATCGGGCACAACGACTGGCAGAAACTCTCCGACGCCGCGGCCGAGCTCTACGAGGCCCCCATCTACATCGACGACACCCCGGGCCTCACCATTCTGCAGCTCCGCGCCAAAGCCCGCCGTATGGTCGACCAGCACGGGCTCAAGGTCCTCTTCATCGACTACCTGCAGCTCCTGACCGCCCCCGGCGCCGCCCGCGAGAGCCGGCAGGTGGAGGTCAGCACGATCTCACGCCAGATCAAGGCGCTCGCCCGCGAGCTCAAGGTGCCCATCGTCTGCCTCGCCCAGCTCAACCGCGGCGCCGAGCAGCGTGAGAACAACAGGCCGCGCATGAGCGACCTGCGTGAATCGGGATCGATCGAACAGGACGCCGATGTGGTGGGCCTTCTCCACCGCGAGGCGTATTACCACCGAGGAGACCCGGCATGGGATCCGAAGAGCCCCGAGTTCGACCCGGAGAACGAAGAGAAGCTGAACCTGGCCGAGCTGATCATCGCCAAGCAGCGCAACGGCCCGACCGGGACCGTGCACCTGACCTGGGACGACTCGACGACCCGGTTCAAGAACCACGACTGGCGGCACGACAACGCCGGCAGTGGCGGGGGCGGCTACGGGCACTCAGGAGGCGGCTCCGCGTCGTGGGCGCCGCCCGAGCCGGCGAGGACCGCGCCCGCTGACGAGCCGGCGCCGTTCGACACGGATGATCGCCCCACCCCCCCCACCCCTCAAGTCGAGATCCGCCGCAGCGCCTTCGCCCCCCGCCCCGCGACCGGCCCCGCCGAGGACCACCGCGATGGCGGCGGCCCCGACGAGTCCTTCAACCCCGGCTTTGACGACGATTACGACGACGACGAGGTCGCGCCCTTCTAAGCGCTACAGCCGCCGCGTCTTCCCGTCGCCGAAGCTCGTGTAGACGCTCCGCGCCGCGTCCAGAAGATCGTTGTTCTCCGGCTCGATGAGCCGCTGCTTATTCGCGGCCGACTGGATATCGACATCGCCGAGATTTCCGCCCTGCATCACCACCAGCCGGTTCCGCTTCCCCCGGCGCAGCAGCGTCGCCGCGGCGTGCCCAAACCGCGTCGCCAGCACCCGGTCCGCCGCGACCGGCCCCCCGCCCCGCTGCACATGGCCCAGGACAACCGACCGCGTCTCGATCCCGGTCTTGTCCTCGATCTCGTTTGAGACCCACTTCGCGATCCCGCCGAGGCGGATCGGGTCCGGGCTGTTGGGCACCACGCGGTCCACGATCTGCTGGCCCCCCTTGGGCCTCGCCCCCTCGCTGCAGCAGATGATCGTCGCCCGCTTGCCCCGCTCGGCCCGCGTACGCACCGCCCGGCACACCTCGTCGATCTCGAAAGGGATCTCCGGGATCAGGATCACATCGCTTCCCGACGCCACGCCCGCGTGCAGCGCCAGCCACCCCGCGTTCCGCCCCATCACCTCCACCACGATCGTCCGGTGGTGGCTCGCCGCGGTCGAGTGCACCTTGTCGAGCGCGTCCGTCGCGTTCGCGACCGCGGTCATGAAGCCGAAGGTGATGTCGGTGCCGTAGAGGTCGTTGTCGATCGTCTTCGGCACGCCGATGCAGTTGATGCCCTTGGCGGCGAAGGGCGCCGCGGCCGACATCGTGCCATCGCCCCCCAGGCACACGAGGGCCTCGAGCCCGTACTTCTCGATGTTGCCCATGCACACATCGGTCATGTCGCTGACGATGGGCTTGCCGTTGTCATCAACGCCCGTGACGAAGGCCGTCGGGTTCGCCTTGTTCGAGCTGCCGAGGATCGTGCCGCCGCGCACGAGGATCCCCGCGACATCCTCGCGGTCGAGGGGTCGCACGCGGTCCTCGATGAGCCCGAGGAACCCGTCCTCGATGCCGTAGACCTCGATGCCGTGGTTCAGGGCGTCCTTGGTCACGGCGCGGATGACGGCGTTCAGGCCCGGGCAGTCGCCGCCGCCCGTCAGGATGCCGATGCGCTTGATATTCGAGAGTGCGACGCGGTCGGGGGTGTCCATGCCCACAGGCTACCACGCTCGCCGGGGGTTCCCAGCGGGATGGAACGACCCAAACGCCGCCCGCGACCGCCCGCCGTGCCGCTACCCTCTACAACCGATGGCCGACCCAATTCCCCAGCACAAGGCCGCCACCGGCGCCACCAGCCACGCGGGCCGGGTAGATCCCTCGCTCTACCTCCACCCCCAGACGCTCAGCCGGCTCGGCTCCTTCGAGCTCCGCGCGAAGATGATCGTCGAGGGCGTCATGTCGGGCCAGCACCGCTCGCCCTACTCGGGCGTCTCCGTGGAGTTCGCCCAGCATCGCCCGTACTCGGCCGGCGACGACATCCGCCACCTCGACTGGAAGGTCTACGCCAAGACCGACCACCTGCTCGTCAAGCAGTACCAGCAGGAGACCAACCTCGACCTCGTCGTCCTCGTCGATTCCTCGGGCTCCATGAACTTCGGCACGCGTTCCTTCGAGAACGCCTCGGGCGAGGGCGCGAAGACCAGTCCCCAGGGCCGGTCCAACTGGACCAAGTTCGACCACGCCACCGCCCTCGCCGCCGCGCTCGCGTATGTCACCATCCACCAGGGCGACCGCTGCGGCATGGGCACCTTCGCGGGCGAGCTGCTCGCGGAGGTCAACCGCTCTTCCGGTAGAGGCACCTGGCGAAAGATCATCGAGCTCCTGAGCCGTCACCCGGTCGACACCCCGACCGACTTCGGCCGCGTGACCGACCAGGTCATCGGCAAGCTCAACAACCGCTGCATGGTCGTGATCCTCTCCGACTTCTTCGAGGACGCCGACACGATCCGCGCCAGCCTCGCCCGCTACCGCCACCGCGGGCACGATGTCGTCGCCTTCCAGATCCTCGACCAGGCCGAGCGCGACCTTGATTTCCAGGACGCCGCGCCCTTCGTGGGCCTCGAGGGCGAGCCGCAGCTCAAGGTCGACCCCCGGGCCATCCGCGCCAGCTACAACGAGGTGATGCGCACCCACATCGAGGCCATCGGCAAGGCCTGCCGAGCCTTCAACTTCGACCACGAGGTCATCTCCACCCACAACTGGCTCGGCCCACCGCTCGCGGCGTACATCGCAAGACGCCAGGCGGCGATGAAGCGGAGCAAGTTCGGATGAACGAAGCGCAGCTCCAACGCGAACTCAAGAAGAAGGACCGGGCCATGATCCTCATGGGGGTCATGGTCGGGATCGGACCGTTCGTCGGGATGTGGGTCACCCAATGCTCGGACCGGGCACTTGAGAATGCGATCTTTGATGTCGGTCGCCTCCGAGCGGAGTTCGAGAGCGGGGCCGTTGCCCGCGACGGTCTGTACGCCTTCGCGATGGACGCCCGCACGCCGGGCCGACGCGACCGCGTCTTCGTCACCGACGACGAAGGCACCGTGTGGCAGACCGTGCTCTTCTGGGACGATGACGAGATCCTCCAGTTCTGGTTTGCGGGAGAGCGAGCCATCGCCGCCGCCTCGTACACCCACGCTTTCGCTGATCCGCCGCACCCGCAATCGGTCGATCCGAACCCTTGGTACTTCTACAACGCCGAGGAGATGAATCGCTTCCATGAACTCACGGCGGCCCGCTCCCCGATGTCCGATCCCCGATCCCCGATCCCCTCGCTCACTCCCTCACCCGGCCCATGACCTTCCTCCACCCCCTCATCCTCGGAGCCGGGCTCGGGGCCATCGCACTCCCCATCGCGATCCACTTCCTCATGCGCCGCCGGCGCAAGCCAGTCCAGTGGGCCGCGATGCGGTTCCTCCTCGAGGCCTACCGCCAGCAGCGCCGCCGCCTGCAGTTCGAGCAGTGGCTCCTGCTCGCCGCCCGCTGCCTGCTCGTCGCGCTCATCGCGATGGGCCTCGCCCGCCCGCTCATCGGGGGCTCGGGCCTCGGCGGCGCGCAGCCACGCGAGCTCTTCATCCTCATCGACGACTCGCTCGCCTCGGCCGCCCGCTCGCCCGACGGCACGACCGCCCTCGAGCGCCACAAGTCCGCCGCCCGCGCCGCGCTCGCCAGCCTCGACCCGGGCCGGGGCGACCGCGCGGCGCTCATCACCCTCGCCGGCCCGGCCGACCCCGTCGTCATGCCACCGTCGACCGAGCCCGGCGCGATCCGCGACCTCGTCGACGCCCTCGAGCCCACCGACGCCGCCGCCGACCTCGAGGGCGGGCTCGCCCGCGTCGCCGAGCTGATCGACGAGGCCGAGGACGACGCCGACCGCGTCGTCCTCCTGCTCACCGACTGGCGCCGCGGCTCCTTCGACGAGAACGACGAGCTGCCCCAGCTCCCCCCCACCGTCCGCGTCGTCGCCAGCCCCGCCGCGGCCGGGCCCCTCGACAACCAGCAGATCACCTCCGTCCGCCCGCTCCGCGCCGTGGTCCTCGCGGGCGAGGCCGGGGCCCGCGACACCGCCGCCAGCGCCCAGCAGGTCCGCGTCGAGCTGAGGAGGCTCGGGGAGTCCCTCGGCGAGAGCGAGGGCGTCCTGGCCCTGCGGCTCGACCGCGTCGGCCCCGCCGGCACCATCACCAGCGACGGCCCGGGCCTCGACCAGCGGAGCCCGAGGACCGAGACCCCCTTCCGCTGGGCCGCGGGCCAGACCGAGCTCACCCTCGTCGCCCCCCTGCCCGCGATCAACGACCCGAGCCCCGGGATCGGGGTCCTCACCGCCGAGATCCGCGTCGGCCCGGGGCTCGACGCCATCCCGGGCGACGGCGTCATGCGCCGCGTCGTCGATGTCCGCCGCACCCTCCGCGTCGGCGTCGTCGCCCGCGCCCGCTACGGCGCCCGCACCGGCATCGGCGACTTCGAGCCCGCCGACTGGCTCGTCGCCGCCCTCGACCCAGGGGGCCTGACCGGTGGCGGCCGCACCAGCGCCATCGAGCCCGTCCCGGTTGAGCCCTCCGCCCTCGACGCCGCCCGCCTCGCGGGGCTCGACGCCGTCTTCGTCCTCGAGCCCGCGGGCGTTGATGACCGCGGCTGGGCCAACCTCGCCGCCTTCACCCGGGCCGGCGGCATGACCGTCCTCGCGCCGAGCCCGACGCCGGGGGCGGCGGTGTGGACCCGGGCGGCGGTCGAGGCGTTCGACCTGGCGGTCGAGTTTGGGGCGGAGCCGGTGGAGTTTGAGGCTCCGCTGACCATCGCGCCGCCGACCGGGGATGACCTGGGGCCACTCAGCCTTTTGGGCGCGGAGGTGCGCACACTCGCGAGCCCCGTGCGCACCTTCCGTGCATTTGTGCTGCGCACAGAGGCCGGGGCCCCGCCGCGCACGCTGCGCCCGCTTCTGTCACTCAGCAACGGCGACCCGTTGGTCGCGATCGTGCGCTCGGAGATGGGGGGCGACGACGCGGAGGTGATGACCACCGGCGGCTCGCCGGGCCTCCTGATCGTCTTCACCGCGGCGATCGACCCCGACTGGACCGACCTCCCGGCAAGGCCCCTCTTCGTGCCCCTCGTGCAAGAGCTGGTGCGGCAGGGCGTTGGCGAGGCGCGGGGGTCCTCGGCGGTGCCCGCCGGGGCGCGGGCGACGGGGCCCTCGGGGGCGGTGGAACTCGTCGACCTCGCGAGCGACCGGCGGCTGCGGCTCGAGGCCTCGGGCGTGACGACCGAGCCCGTGCGGCGGGCGGGGGCGTTCGCGGTGCTGGATGGCAACGGGGCGATGCGGACCCTCGCGATCGTGAACCCCGACCCCGGCGCGGGCCGGACGGAACCGACGGCCGCGGAAGTACTGACAACCAGGCTCGCCGCGATCGGGGCGGCGACGGCGGTGTTTGAGGCCGGCGCGCCCGATGTCGGCGCGAGCGATCTTGCGGAACGCGTGACCACGGCGTTGAACGCGGGCGGCGAGGACGGGCAGCCGATCTCATGGATGATCCTGCTCGCGGCGATCGTGCTGGCGTTGGGGGAGATGGCGCTGGCCCGGCGTGCGAGTCACGCGGAGGCGGCCCCGGCGAGCGGCGCCGCACGCGCCGGCGTGCCGAGCGGGCGGGGGGTGGCGGCGTGAACAGTTTGCTCGACACGCTGTTCGGGCTGGAGGGGCCGGGGCCGACCTTCGCCGATGCGGACAGCCGGTTCGGCTGGGCGCAGCCGATGGAGCCCTGGGCGTGGGCGCTCCTGATCGCAGCGCTCGCGGTCGTGGCGGGGCTGAGCTACACGAAGCTGGCCTCGCCGTCGTGGGCACGGACTGGGCTGGCGGGCGTGCGGACGCTGACGCTGGTGGCGCTGCTCGCGATCATCGCGGGGCCGCAACTGTTGCGGGACCGGACGAGCGTGGAGCGGGACTGGACGCTGGTCTTGGTCGACCGTTCGGCGTCGCTGACGGTGCCGGATGTCGAGGGCGTGGACGGTCGTGAGACGCGGGACGCGCAGCTCCGCGCGGCGCTGGCCGGGTCGGCGGACATGTGGAGCACGCTCGGCGAGTCGAAGCGGGTCGTGTGGCTGGGCTTCGACGCGGGGGTGTACGAGCTCGAGCGCGAAGAGGGCGCGGGCGTGCCCGAGCTCTCCGAGGCCGAGGGGCGGCGGACGCGGCTCGGCGGGGCGATCGATGAGGCGCTGCGGCGTGCGGCGGCGCGGCCCGTGGCGGGCGTGGTGGTCTTCAGCGACGGGCGGTCGAGCGATGAGCCGGGGCGGGCGACGCTGCGCCGGCTGACGGCGGAGGGCATCCCGGTCTTCGCGGTGCCCCTCGGGAGCGCGGACCCGGTGGGCGATGTCGCGATCGGCGAGATCGATGCGCCGACGGCGGCGTTCGTGGGCGACACCGTGCCGGTGCGGGTGCGGCTGAGTGGGGTGGGGAGCGGCGCGGGTGAGGGCGAGGGCGATGCGCCGCGGGGAACGGTGCGGCTGATCGATACGGCGACGGGCGAGGAGATCGCGCGGGCCGCGGTCGATGAGGAGACGGGCGATTCGGTGACGCTGGACGCGCCCGCGACGGAAGAGGGCGCGGTGACCTGGCGTGTCGTCTTCGAGCCGGAGGGGCGGGACCTGCTTGAGGCGAACAACTCGGCGGAGGTGAGCCTGTCGCTGGTCGATCGGCCGCTGCGGGTGTTGTACATTGACGGGTATCCGCGGTGGGAGCATCGGTACCTGAAGAGTCTGTTGCTGCGGGAGGAATCGATCGACTCGACGAGTCTGCTGCTCGCGCCGGACCGGCGCTACCAGCAGGAGGGCGACACGGAGATCGACCGGCTGCCGATCACGGCTGAAGAATGGGCCGCGTTCGATGTCGTGATCATCGGCGATGTGCGGGCGGAGCTGTTCGGGCGGGACCAGCTCGCGGCGCTCGTGCGGCACATCGCGGAGAGCGGGGGCGGGCTGCTGTGGATCGCGGGGCCGAACGCGACGCCGCAGTCGTTCGCGGAGACACCCCTTTCGGCGTTGATCCCGGTGGCGCAGGACGCGAGCTCGCCGCGGCCGCCGGTGTGGGAAGACGCGGCGGTGCTGGTGCCCGCGCCCGGCGCGGAGCGGCTGGGCGTTCTGGAGCTCGGCACCGACGCGTGGTCGGACCCCGCGGTCGGGTGGTCGCTGCTCCGGTACGCGCAGCGGCTGGAGCCGGGGATGCTCAAGCCCGGCGTCGAAGTCTTGGCGACGGCGGTCGATGCGCAGGGGCGGCTCGCGGGTGAGCGGGGTGCGCCGGCGGTCGTGACGATGCAGTACGGGGCGGGGCGGACGGTGTATGTCGGTTCGGACGAAACTTGGCGATATCGCTTCGGCACGGGTGAGCGGGTGTTCGAGCGGTTCTGGCTGCCGTTGATCCGCTTGCTCGCTCGCGAACGGCTGGCGCGGGCGGGGCGGCCGGCGCTCTTGACGGCGACGCCGGAGCGGGCCGAGCCGCAGCAGCCGGTGGTGATCGAGCTCGAACTCTTTGACCGGACGCTGCTCGAGACGGCGCCGGAGACGGTGCGCGTCGAGGTGCGGGGGCCTGATGGCTCGCCCGCGGAGCTGACGCTCTCGCCCGACGACGCGGGGACGCCCGAGGACGGCGTGCGGCTGACGGCGCGGTACGCGGCGACCTGGCTGCCGGCGGCGCCGGGGGAGTACCTGGTGCGGGCGAACGACCCGGCGCTCGCGGGGATCGAGCTGGGCGACACCGTCGAGATCGTGAGCCCGGAGGACGAACTGCGGACGCCGCAGGCCGACCACGCGTCGCTCGCGGCCCTCGCGGAGGCGACGGGCGGGGCGGTTCTGGGGGCGGATGAGCTCGGGACGCTGCCCGATGTATTGCCGAACCGGCGGCTGATCCTGGCGGGGACGCCGGAGACCACCAGTTTGTGGGATACTCCGTTTGTGCTGGGGCTGATGCTGGTACTGCTGGGGATCGAGTGGATCGGAAGGCGGCTGGTGCGGCTGACCTAGCGTCCGAGGGGGATTCGTCCGGGGGCTTGGTGGATGGGGAATCGTCGCCGATACTGCATCGGGTGAAGATGACGGAAGGGAACACGGAGACCGCATGACCTCGCTCGCCCCGCTGCCGCACGCGAAGACGGGCCCCGGTGGCCGGGCCGGTCGGGCGATGGACCCGGCGCGTCGGGTGCTGCGGTCGCTGCGGGAGCGGGCTCGGACGCTGCTTTTGGTCGAAGGTCTTTCGTGGACGGTGGCGATCCTGGGGGCGCTGCTGACGGCAGAGATCCTGGTCGACGCGGCGCTTCGGATGCCGGCGGGGCTTCGGTGGGTGATCCTGATCGCGGGGACGGGGGCGGGGGTGTGGCTCGTGCGGCGGTGGGTGCTGCCGGCGGTGTCGTTCAAGCCCGGGCTGACGCGGATGGCGCTGCGGCTGGAGCGGGTGGTGCCGGCGGAGTCGGCGCTGGCGGGGACGCTCGCGAGCGCGATGGAGCTGGACCGCAACCCGCCCGAGGACCCGGTGACGCGGGCGATGGCGCGGCGGGCGATCGAGCGGGCGGCGGCGGCGTTCACGGCGCTGGGTCGGTACGAGCTCTTGAACACGCGGCCGGCGCTGCGGGCGTTTGGGGCGTGCGTGGCGGTCGTCGCGCTCGGGGGGACGCTCGCGGCGATGAACCCGCGGGGCGCCGAGACGGGGCTGACGCGGGCGCTGGCGCCCTGGGCGGGCGCGGAGTGGCCCAAGCGGACGGAGATCGTGGACGCGACGGGGCGCGAGGTGCATCCGGCGGATGTGGCGCTGCCGGTGCGCGGGGCGTTGACGCGGACGAACCGGGCGGCGGGCGAGACGCGCGTGGAACTGACCTACCGCGTGGGCGTGACGACCGAGAGCGGGCGGCGCGTCGAAGGGCCGGAGCGGACGGCGGTGCTGGCCCCGCAGCGGCGGCGGCTGGAGGTCGGGGGCGTCGAGGCGGAGGTGTACGAGCGGCTGATCGATCCGTCGGTCTTTGGCTCGATGCTCTCGGGGGCGGAGGGGGAGCGGACGCTGACCTACACGCTCTCAACCGAGGACGACCGGACGGAGCGGGCGACGGTGTTGCTCGTCGATCCGCCGCGGCTTGTGGGGGCGATCGCGGAGATCGAGCCGCCGGCGTACGCGGCGGGGTCGGGGGCGCTGGCGTCCGGGACGATCGATTTGGGGCGTGGGAACGACGAGCGGGCGATCGTGGGGCCGGTCTTGGCGGGATCCGTGGTGCGGCTTCGGGCGGAGTACTCGACGCCGATCGCGTTGAACGAGGCGGCGCTGCGGCGGACGGCGGAGGACTTGGCCGGGGCGGACGCGGGGGCGCGGGTCGAGACGGACGAGCGGTCGATCGTGATCGAGCTTGTGCCGGGGGACTCGGCGCGGGTGCCGCTGCGGCCGGTGGATCGGTACGGGTTTGCTCCGCGCGAAGAGGCGGTGCTGACGCTGGATGTGGTGCCGGACCGGGACCCGTCGCCGGCGGTGGTGGAGCCGGCGCGGGACGAGGCGGTGCTGGTGACGGCGGTGATCCCGGTGCGGGCGGAGGCGTCGGACGACATCGGCGTGCGGTCGCTGACGCTGGAGCGGGCGGCGGCGCGGCGATCGGGGGAGAGCGCGGGGGCGGAGGCTGTTGTTGATGGCGAGCCGGTGGAGTTGGCGGCGCGTCGCGAGGGCGATGAGCTTGGGGAGTCGGCGGAGGTCGGGGCGGAGCTTGATCTGAGCGTGCTGGGCGTGACGCCGGGGGATGAGGTGTGGCTGACGGCGACGGCGGAGGATGCGCGGGCGCCGGACGCGGGGCGGGTGGTGTCGCCGGTGCGGCGGCTGATCATCATCGACGAGGGAGAGCTGGTCGAGCAGTTGCGGGCGCGGCTGGAGCAGGTGCGGCGGGCTACGGCTCGCTTGGATGAGCGGCAGGGGGAGCTGGCCCGGGCGCTGCCGGAAGACGGGGCGCCGCCGGAATCGCTCGGGCGCGATCAGGCGACGCTGACGGATCGGCTGGGCGAGCAGCGCCGGGCGGTGGAGGCGCTGGCGGAGCGGCAGGAGCGGAACGCGCTGCGTGATGAGGCTTTGGAAGACCTGATCCGGGATGCGCAGGGGCACCTTGCGGAGGCGGCGCGGGCGTCGGCCCGGGCGGCGGAGGCGGCGAACGCGGGGGAGAACCAGCGGGCGGAGGACGAGCAGCGCGAGGTGCGGCAAGAGATCGGGCGGCTGCTCGAGCTGCTGGATCGGGGCGAGGATTCGTGGGTGGTGCGGCGGAGTTTGGAGCGGCTGTTGGAGGACCAGCGCCGGCTGGAGTCGGACACGCAGCGGGCGGGCGAGGGGACGGCGGGGCGGTCGGCGGAACAGTTGACGCCCGAAGAGCGGACGGCGCTCGAGCGCATCGCGGAGCGGCAGCGGGAACTCGCCGAGCGAGCCGAGCGGGCGATCGATGAGCTTGCCGAGCGTGCGGACGAGCTGGAGGGGCAGGACCCGGGGCAGTCGCAGGCGCTGGAAGAAGCGGCGAGCGCCGGGCGGCAGAGCCGGGTGGGCCAGCAGCTCCGCGAGGCGGCGCAGTCGGCGCAGCAGAACCGCACGGCGGACGCGGGACGGCAGCAAGAGGAGGCCCGCGAGGCGATCGAGGAGATGCTCGAGCGGCTCGACCAGGCGGATCGGCTGCGCGACCGGGCGTTGCAACGGATCCTGGCGACGCTGGTCGAGAAGCTGGAGGCGCTGATCGCGGCGCAGGAGCGGGAGCTCGACCGCCTGATCACGACGCGGGGCGTCAACCAGCCCGTGGGGCCATTGGACCGGGCGATGATCGATATCAACGCCCGCACGCTCGCGGCGATCGCGGAGGCGGCGGGCGGGCCGCCCGAGGCGAAGCGGCTGGCCGAGCCGCTGGGTGAGGCGGGGCAGGCGCAGGTGGAGGCGATCGATGCCCTGCGGGCGAACGACGCGGACACGGCGGAGATCGCCGAGCGGCGGAGCCTCGCGAAGCTGAAGGACGCCCTTGAGATCGCGCAGCAGGAGCAGGAGGACGCCGAGCAACGCGAGCAGCGCCGTGTGCTGGCGGAGATCCGGGCGGCGTACCGGGCGGCGCTGGACGCTCAGAACGCGCTGATCGACGCGACGCGGCCCTTCGTGGGCCAAGACCTGAACCGGCGCGACCGCGCGACGGTGCGCGGGCTGTCGGGCGAGCAGGAGGCGGTGCGGGGCGCGCTCGCCGAGGTGCTGACGAACAACCCGCAGCTCGCGGAAGCGCCGGTGGTCGCGCTGATCCATGAGCGGCTGGACAGCGTCACCGCGGGCGCCGCCGAGCGGCTCGGGCGGGGCGTCGCCGACGCCGGGACCGTCGCACGGCAGGAGCAGGCGGTGAAGCTGCTGCGGTCGCTGATCGAGCACCTGTCGGAGAACCGCCCGCAGAATGACCGCGACGACAATTTCCAGAACGGGGGCGGGGGCGGCGGTGGAGGTGGCGGCGGTGGCAATCAGCAGGACGGCCCGCTCGTTGAGTTGCTCGCGGAACTGCGCATGCTGCGCGACCTGCAAGCGGTGACGGCGGAGCTGACGCGTTCGACGGCCGACGCCGACGCGCAGGCGGCCCCCGCGGATCCCACGGAACTCGGGACGCTGCAGCGGCGGATCGCCGAGCAAGGGGCGGACCTCGTGAAGCGACTGCAGGAGCAGAACCAGCCCGGTGGTAGTGGTGGTGGTGGTGGTGCTCCTGAGCCGCGGCCTCAGCCTGATGCAGAGGGCGGGGGCCCGGATGCGGGCCCGGGCGAACTCCCTGAAGGTGGTGGCGGGGGCGAACCCGGACCGGCCGAAACGCCGAATAGTGAAGAGGGGTCGACGCCGTGAACGCGATTTGGACAACCCGGTGGGCGATGGCGTTGGTGGGCGCAATCGCGGTGCCCGCGCTCGCGGATCCGCTGCCGTCGCTGGATGAATTGCTCGGCATCACCGACGGTGAGCAGGCTGCAGTGGGCGACCCGGATCAGCAGGATTTGGAACGCCGGCTCAGCGGCGAAGAGGCGAGCGAGGAGCTGGCCCAGGCCGTCGAGCTGATGGGCGATGCGGCGGAGCGGCTGGCGTCGGCGGGGGACACGGGCCTCGCGACGCAACGATTGCAGGAGGATGTGCTGCGCAAGCTCGACATGGTGATCGACGCGGCGGAGCAGAACCAGTCGAGCTCGTCGTCGAGTTCGAGTTCGTCTTCGAGCAGTCAGCAGCAGCAGCAGGCCCAGCAGAGCCAGGCCGCGAGCCAGCAGAACCAGGCGGGCTCGGGGGACAACCAGTCGGAGGCGATGGCGCCGGGGCTGGAGGGCACCGAGATGAACCCCGATTTCCTGGCGCAGCAGGCCGAGTGGGGGGCGCTGCCCGAGCGGACACGGGATGCGCTGATGGAGGGGCTGAGCGATTCGTTCAGCAGCCTGTACCGCAGGCTCACCGAGGCGTACTACCGCAGGCTTGCACAGCCGGCGGAGGAGGAATGATGCGGCGCACGCTCGCGATGATGTTGTCTCTCGCGGTCGGTCACACGGCGGTCGCGCAGGATGCGCCGGCGCCGGCCTCCGCCCCGGCCCCAGCCTCGGCGCAGAACAACGCGCTCGAGAACGAGATCACGCCGGAGCTGACCGCGTCGGTCGACCGCGGGCTCGAGTGGCTCGCGGCGCAGCAGCAGCCGGACGGCTCGTTCATGGGCGGGCGGTTCGGGAAGAATGTCGCGATCACGAGCGTGTGCGCCTTGGCGTTCATGGCCGACGGGCACCTGCCGGGGCGCGGGAAGTACGCCGAGGTCGTGGAGCGGGCGGCAGACTTCGTCCTCGACGCCGCCGCGGAGAACGGGCTCGTCGCGGCCGAGGCGGCGCACGGGCCGATGTACGGGCACGGCTTCGCGACGCTGTTCCTGGGCGAGATCGAGGGCATGACGCGGGGCGGGCCCGACTCGCGGCGCTCGGCGCGGTTGCACGAGGCGCTGGTGAAGGCGGTCCGCCTGATCGAGCGCACGCAGAACGAAGAGGGCGGCTGGCGGTACAACCCCGTCCCCTATGACGCGGATGTGAGCGTGACGATCTGCCAGGTGATGGCACTCCGCAGCGCGCGGCACGCGGGGCTGGAGGTCGACGCGGGCGTGATCGATCGCGCCGTCGAGTATGTGAAGCGGTGCCAGAATCCCGACGGCGGGTTCCGCTACCAGGCGGACACGGGGTCGAGCGCGTGGCCGCGATCGGCGGCGGGCGTGGCGGCGCTCTTCTACGCGGGCATCTACGACGACGAGAGCATCGATCGGGGGGTCGAATACCTGGAGCGCACAGCGCTGCCCGGGGCGAGCCGCCCGAGCCGGGCGCACTATTTCTACGGGCAGTACTACGCGGTGCAGGCGATGTACCTGGCAGGCGGGGAAGCCTGGGCAACCTGGTGGCCCGCGGTGCGGACGGAGCTCCTGAACGAGCAGCAGGCGGACGGATCGTGGCAGGACACCACGGTCGGGTCGGAGTACGGGACGGCGATGGCGCTGATCGTGCTCCAGATGCCGAAACGGTATCTGCCGATCTTCCAGAAATGAGGCCGAAGTGAGGCGTCGGGCCGGACGACGCTTGCACCGAGGCCCGGTATTTGCGACCTTTCGGTCGAGCGGGAACACCGGGGGCTCCGCGGGGGTATGACGAGTATGCGGTCCGATGGCCGGGCAACCCGAATCCGACGCCCCGATGCCGGGGAGCGGTTTGCCGCGCGTGCCGGCGCGGTCGTGGCGGCGGTTCTCGGACTGTGCGCCGGCCTTCCCGCGAGCGCGGATGCGCCGGTGCTGCTGCTGGACCGGTCCTTGGCAGAACGGCCCGCGCGGCTGGTGGGGCTCGACGCGTCTTCGCTGGTCGTGGCGGATGAGGCGGGTCGGGCGATCCGGCTGGATGCGTCGAACTTGCTCGCGATCATCGCGGCGGACCGCCGGCCCGAGGCGTCGCCGATGCCGGTGCCGACGCTGACCGAACAGGAAGTGGCGGAGATCGAGGCCGCGGCGCGGGAGCTGGGGCGCGTGCCCGAGGGCCTGCAGGAGGCGATGGACGCGACGCGTGCGGCCGAGGACACGGCGGTCTCGCCGAGCGTGAGCGTCGATCGCGAGACCTGGATGCTGACGCTGACCGATGGGCAGCGGCTGCTTGGCCGGCTGGAGCCGGACGAGATGGGTGGGGCGGGCGGCGAGACGCTGCGGTTCCGCTCGTCGCGGCTTGGTGAATTGGAAGTGGCGCTCGAGCGCGTCGCGTCGGTCGAGCGGGCGTCGGTTGTCGGCGTGACGCCGGACGCGTCGGCGGATGTTGTGCGCCTGGCGAACGGGGACGAGCTGCGCGGGTTCGTCGTCGATATGGGCGGCGAGATCGCGATCGAGCGGACGGATGGCTCCATCGCAGCGTTCGACTTGGACCTGGTCGACTCGGTGACGCTGGCGAACCCCGCGGAACGGTCGGGGCGGCCGCTGCTGAGCCTGATGACGGGCGAGGTGATCGCGGGTGTGCCGGCGGCGGGGACGGAGACGGCGCCGCGCTGCGTGCTGCTGGTGGCGGATTTGCTGCGGAGCGGGCCGATCGAGGACGCGGCTTCGGGGCCTTCGCGTCCCGGGTCGAGCTCCTCCGAGGGGCTGATCGCGCACCTGTGCGTGGACGCGTCGGAGATCCGCTCGCTGACGCTGCCGGGCGAGGCGATTCATGCGTTGGCGTCGATCGAGCCTTCGCGGGTTGTGCCGGGCGACGCTCGTCGGCGGACCGACCCGCCGCGGGTTGAGCCCGCGAGCGATGCGCGGCTGGCGCCCTCGATCGTGTTCAGCGGACCGATGGCGGTGGAGTGGACGCTGCCGGATGGCGCGGGGGCGATCGCGTTCGACGCCCGCCTGGGACCGACGCTGAGCGCGCAGACGGCGCCGCCGGGGCCTTGGGCCGATGCGATGCTGCGGATTTCGGTCCGCGGGCGTTCGGGGGAGTCGACGCTGGTCGTGCAGCGGCTCGACAGCGGGTCGCCGACGGTGCGCGTCGCCGAAGGTTTGCCGGGCGTGGGCGAGGGCGGGCGGACGCTGGTGATCGAGCTGGACGCGGGGGCGCACGGGCCGATCCAGGATCGGCTGCTGTTGGCACGGCCCGTGCTGATCATGCCGGAGTGAGGCTCAGCCGTCGGTGTTCGTCGGCTGCGGGTGGGAGCCATCGGCGCCGGGGACGGGCTTCGCGCCGGTGATGTGCGAGATGCTGTCCATGGGGATCCAGACGCGGTTGCCCCGTTCGGTCTGATCGACGACGACCCAGTGCGTGTCGGCGGCGACGAACTCTCCGCTGGCGAGGATCATGCCCGCGTCATGGCCCCAGACCTGGATGCCCGCACCGCGCTCGAGCCCGGGCGGGGGCGTGCCGTCGGAGTGGTACTCGGTGGTATTGGTCGCGACATTGCCGCAGCCGGCGAGCAGCAGGGCGAGAGCAAGGGGCACGAGGGCACGCGGGCGGGTGGACGGGCCGTGCATCACGGGCTCCTTATTTCAGGTCGAGACACGGAAGGGGCGAGCACGCTTCTTCGGCGGGAGGCTAACGGATTTTCAGCGTCGTCAGGGCGACGATGCCGAGCAGGACCGAGACGATCCACGCCCGCTGCACGACCTGGCTCTCGGTCCAGCCGCCCAGGTGGTAGTGGTGGTGGATCGGGGCGCAGCGGAGGATGCGCCGGCCCTTGGTCGCCTTGAAGTAGCCGACCTGGGCGACGACGCTGCCGATCTCCAAGAGGAACACGCCCGACATGATCAGGACCACGAGCTCCTGCCGTGTGACGATCGCGATGTAGGCGATCAGTCCGCCGAGCGCGAGCGAGCCCGTGTCGCCCATGAAGACCTGCGCGGGCGAGCAGTTCCACCACAGGAAACCCAGGCACGCGCCCGCCATCGCGCCCGCGGGAATCGCGAGCTCGTCGGCGTACAGCACGCTCGGCACCAGGAAGTACTGGCTCAGCCCCTCGCTGCCCGCGACGAGGGCGAGCAGCATCAGCCCGAACGCGACCGAGGCCGAGATGCCGCTCGCGAGCCCGTCCATGCCGTCCGTGATGTTCACCGCGTTGCTCATGCCCGCGACGAAGAGGACGGCGACGATGATGAACACCGGTCGGCTCAGATAGAGGAGCCCTTCCTCGACGCCCGCCCCGCCGGGGGCGTAGGTCCGTTGGCCGACGATGTTCACGACATGCGCGACATCGGGCCCGCTCGTCAGGTTGCCCGCGTCATAGGCAAACACGCCGACGATGAGCCCGAGGCCGAGCTGGAAGACGAGCTTCTCCCACGCGAGCAGGCCCTGCCGGCCCGTTCCCCGGCGCTGCGCGGTGAGCTTCAGCCAGTCGTCGAACCCGCCGAGGATGCCGAGCCACGCGACGACCACGATCGCGAGCTGCAGGTACTGCGCTCGCAGGTCCCCCAGCAGCAGCGTGCACGCGAGGATCGCCCCGACGATCAGGATGCCGCCCATCGTCGGCGTCTGGCTCTTGCTCGCGGCGTGACTCCGCAGGGCCTCCGCGTCAGTCGAGCCGGCGTCGCCGATCTTCTGCCGGCGCAGCCAGCGGATGACCGGCTTGCCCAGCACCACGACGCCCACGAACGCGACGAACGCCGACGCCATCGCCCGGAACTCGACCTGGTCGAGCAGGCTGATCGGAAAGCCGTACAGCCCCTTCTCCGCGAGCCAGTTCCGAAGCGCGTCGAGCAGCAGGTAGAGCACTAGGCGATCCCCTCGCGTGCGTTGAGTTCGGCGAGCCGTTGCACGATGCGCTCCAGCCGCACGCCCCGCGAGCCCTTCACGAGCACGGTATCGCCCGGGCGCAGACGCTCGATGATGGCGGGGTCGTCCGCGTCGTCAAACCTCGCCCCAACCGGTGCTTCCACGCGGCTCATCGCCTCCCCCACCACGATCACCTCATCCGCGGATGTCAGCGCCGCGGCGACCACCTCGGTATGGGCGGCCGCCGACGCGTCGCCCATCTCCCGCATGTCGCCCAGGATCGCCACCCGCCGGCCCGTCTCCATGGACAGAATCGCGAGGGCCGCGAGCATCGACTCGGGATTGGCGTTGTAGGCGTCGTTGATGACGCGGATCGCGCCGCCGGCGACCGGGATCGTCAGCCTCTCAAGGCGCATCGACTCGCCGCGAGCCTTGGACAAGCCCGCTTCGACCGAGCCCGCGTCGAGCGCCATCGCCAGCCCCACCGCCCACGCGATCGCCGCGTTGCCCGCGTTGTGTCGGCCCGCGAGGGGTATCGCGAACGACCGCTCGCCGATCGGCGTGTCGATCGTCACGCATTGCCCATCGCCCTCCGGCACGGTCGATACGATGCGGATCCGGTCGCCCTCGCTCGCGCCGATGCGCACGAGCCCAGACAAGCCTTCGAGCAAAGGCTCGAGCTCGGCGACACCGCTCGGCACGATCCGCACCCCTGCGGGCGGCTCGCCCGCCGTCAGGATCGCCGACTTCTCCTGCGCCACGCCCGCGACCGAGCCCAGCTTCTCGAGATGGGCCCGCCCGATGGAAGTGATCGCCGCGATCTCGGGCGACGCGAGCCGCGTCAGCCGCTCGATCTCGCCCGGCCCGCTGGTGCCGATCTCGCAGATCAGCCACCGATCCCCGGCCCGCGCACTCAGCAGCGTGATCGGCACGCCCAGATCGTTGTTGAAGCTTTTGATGCTCCGCCGCCCCGGCCCCCCGCCCGCGAGCGCGGCCTCGATCAGCCGGACCGTCGTCGTCTTGCCGTTCGACCCGGTGACGCCGATGACCATCGTTCCATGCTCGCGCAGAGCCGCGCGCTGGGCGTGCGCGAGCGACCAGAGCGCCCGGCGGGTGTCGTCGACGACCAACACACCCGTCTCGCCCGCCACCTCGACCGGGCGTTCCGCGACGACGACCGACGCCCCGCGCTCACTCGCCGCGAGCGCATGCTCGTGCCCGTCGGTCCGCTCCCCGCGGAACGCGAAGAAGACCTGCCCCGGCTCGAGCGTCCGCGTGTCGAGCGTCGCGCCCGTCGGCTGGCCAACGCCCGCCCCCGGCTCGGGTGCCCAGGACCCCCCCGCCGCCTGCGCGAAAGCGTCCCACGACGCGAACGGCCCCGTCTTCCAAACGCCCCCGCTCACGACCGCCCCCTCGCCGCGCCCGCGTCCGCCGCGTCGATCAGCGCCCGCCGGGCCCGGCGCGCGACGAGCGCCGCCCGCGCCTGCGCCCGATCGTCGAAGGGCCGGCGCACGACCCGCCCGTCCGGCCCGGGGAGCAATTGCTCCGTCTCGTGCCCCTTGCCCGCGATCACCACGACATCGCCCGCCCCCGCCCGGACGACCGCGTGCTCGATCGCCCGCTCGCGCTCCGCCTGCACGCTCATCGCCTCCTGCCGCCCCTTCGGGATGCCCGCGACGACCTCGCTGATGATCGCACTGGGAGATTCCGACCGCGGGTTGTCGCTCGTCACCACGATCGCATCGGCGAGTTCGGCCGCGACGGCGCCCATCCGCGGGCGCTTCGTCGTGTCCCGCTCGCCCCCCGCGCCGAAGACGACCCACAGCTTCCGCCCCGCCGGCACGGCCTCGCGGGCCGCCAGGAGGCAGTGCCGCAGCGCATCGTCCGTGTGCGCGTAGTCGATCAGCACGCTGATGTCGTCGCCGTGCCCGTGCGCCGGCTCCAGCCTCCCCGTCGGCGGGTGCAGCAGCGTCATCGCCCGCCCGAGCCTCGCCCGGGTCTCGCTCGCCTCGAACCCCATCGCTGCCATCGCCCGGTGCGCCGCGATGACCGCCTGCAGCGTGTTCATCGCGTTGTGCTGCCCGATCAGCTCGACTGGCGCGACCAGCTCCTCATCGAGCCCGGGCCCCGCGATCGCCAGCCGCATGCCCGAGCCGGTCCGCTCCACGACGCGCACCACCCACCCCACCCCACCCACCCCCCCCGCGTTCTTGCCCTGTGATTCCCGCCAGCACCACGCCGTCTCGCACCCCTCCGCCATGAACCCCGCCCGCCCGTCGTGCCCGTTCACCACCGCCAGCCCGCCGTCGCGCCGCACGAGCTCGAACAGCCGCCGCTTCGCCAGGGCGTACCGGTCAATCGTCCCGTGATAGTCAAGGTGGTCGCCCGTCAGGTTCGTGAACACCCCCACGCCGAAACGCACGCCGTCCGCCCGCCGCTGGTCGAGCGCGTGGCTCGAGACCTCCATCGCCACCGCCCGGCACCCCGACTCGACCATGATCGAGAGCGTGCGGCTCAGCTCGAGCGCCGGGGGCGTCGTCATGCTCGCCGGGGCCCGCTCGCGCCCGTCGTCGATCTCGACCGTGCCGATCAGCCCCGTGCGCACGCCCGCCGCGTTCAGCAGCCTGTGCGTCAGGTGGGCGACGGTCGTCTTGCCGTTCGTCCCCGTGATGCCGATCGCGAAGAGCTTGCTCGCGGGCTCTCCGTAGAACCGCTCGGCCAGCCCCGCGATCGTCTCGGGCAGCTCATCGGAGACCAGCACCACCGCGTCGCCTGCGTCCAGCCCCTCCGCGTCATCGGTCAGGACCGCGACCGCCCCCAGCTCCACCGCCTCCCGCACGAACCGCCGCCCGTCCGCCTTCAGCCCCCGCCGCGCCACGAAGAGCGACCCCGGCATCGCCGTCCGGCTGTCCTCGGTCAGATCAAGCACGCGGCGACCCGCGGGACTGCCCGCGACCACCGTCACCCGAAGTCCCTCGATCAGCCGGTGCAACTCCACCGCCGGCCCCTTTCCGCGAACGCCCGATCCCGCCCACACCCTATCGGCACGGGCCGTCGTCTACCCCCACCCTGCTCTTCGTCACTCACTCATCCGGCAAGATCAGCATCGCGTCCCCGTAGCTGAAGAAGCGGTATTCCTCCCGCACCGCCTCCGCGTAGAGCGCCCGCACACGCTCGATCCCCCCCGGCACCACCGCCGCGACCATCGCCACGAGGGTCGACCGCGGCAGGTGGAAATTCGTCAATACCGCCCCCACCCGCCGCCAGCGGTAGCCCGGGCTGATCAGGAGCCGCGTCTCCAGCCACTCCGGCGCCGGCTCCCCGCGTTCCAGTACCTGCGCGTAGCTCTCGATCGTCCGCGTCGCGGTCGAGCCCACGGCCACGACCCGCCGCCCCGGCTCCTCGAACACCTCCCGCAGGGCGTCCGGCCCCATCATGCACCACTCCGCGTGCATCGGGTGCTCCTCGACCGTCTCGGTCTCCACGCTCTTGAAGGTGCCCGCACCAACATGCAGCGTCACCTCCGTCTCGCGCACACCCCCATCCGCGAGCGTCCGCAGCAGCTCGGGCGTGAAGTGCAGCCCAGCCGTCGGCGCCGCGACCGATCCGGCAGCCCCCACCCCGGGCGCTACCCCAGCATTCCCATGAGCAAAGACCGTCTGGTACGCCGCCCGGTCGAGCTCATCGGCGACCTCCTCCCCCGCTTCCTTCCGCCGGCTCAGAATGTACGGGGGCAAGGGCGTCATCCCCGCCCGCCCGAGCAGGGCCTCGGTCGATTCGCCGGGCTCACCCCCCTCGACGCCCACCACCCAACCCCCCTCTTCCTCGCCCGACCGCTCCCGAATCATCAGCACGACCCCGGTATCCGCCCCCGACGCGTCCCGCAGCCCGATCCGCCACCCCGCCCGGTGCCGACGGGCCTTGAGCATGACTTCCCACGCGCGCTCGTCCCCCGTACCCACATCCCGAAGCCACAGCCCCTGCACCCGCCCCCCGGTGTCCAGGTTCACCCCCTCGAACCGCGCCGGCAGCACCTTCGTCGCGTTGAACACGATCGTGTCCGTCGCCCGCAGGATCGCGGGCAGGTCCCGCACCCGCCGGTGCTCGTGCCCGTCGCGGCGGACGACCAGAAGCCGCGCCGAGTCCCGCGGCTCGGCCGGTCGGGTCGCGATCAGCTCGCGGGGCAGGTCGAAATCGAGCTCGTCCGTGCGCATCGACGGTCGAGTCTACGCCACGCCGCGTGTTGCCCCCACGCAACACACCCCGGCCGACCGTCCGCGAATCCCCCGCTTCCAGACGCCCAAGCTCGGTTTTTCTCGGACGCTTCGCCGTGGCACGCCGCTCGCCTCTCCCCTCCCATGCGGATCGACGCGTGCGAGAACGGGCTTGCCTGGGGCCACTGCCGGCCCTGCCCGCCCCCGCTGCGCCTCGAGCGCCAGCCCGCGCCCCAGCCCCCCGTCGCCCCCTGCGAGCAGGGTCACCGCCCCGGGGCCTGGGACGCCGACGCCCACCGGCCCGTCGTCGCCCGCATCGGCGATGTCCCCCCGGTGAAGGTCACGCCCGTCGAGCGGACCGTGCTCGTCGCGATCCCCCAGGGCTACACCGCCGCCGCTGCGAAGAGCTGGATCGCCCCGAACCCGGGCAGCCTCATCGACATCATCGCCTGAGCGGTACCCGCTCACCACCACCGCTGGATCCGTGCCCCGGGGTAATACAGCCCCAAGATCTCGATGTAGGTCCGCCCCTGCTCGGCCAACCCCTGTGCCCCGAACTGGCACAGCCCCACCCCGTGCCCGAAGCCCCGACCGTCCAGGAACACCCGGTCCCCGCTCACCCGCGCCTCGAAGTCCCCGCTCGGCGTCCGCGTCTGGCGGGTGATGTCGGGCAAGCCCGGCCCGCCGGTGTTCAGCGCCACCCGCAGCTCCTCCGCGGCGAGGCTGTAGGTCCTGCCCCGCCCGTCCCGCACGCGGTAGCGGCTGGGCCGGTCCGTCACATTGCGCTCCGCGACCTCGATCTCACGCAGCCCGCTGAGCCGCCCCACCGCATGCCCCTGCCGCGTGCCCCACGCCGCGAGCCGCTGGGCCGTCTCGCCGCCGGGCCGCTCACGCTCCCAGCGGTACAGGGGCGACGCGTCGCACGCGCACGACCGCTCGCGGGCCTGCAGGGGCAGGGGCTTGTTGAACTCGAGCCCCGGCCCCGTCGTCCACACATCCGCCGCCGACGCCGGGCGCCCGCCGCAGGTGCTCGAGTAGTACGCCCTGAGCACCCGCCCCTGCCAGGTCAGCACGATCCCCCGCGTGCTCTCCGCCCCCTCGATCGCCGTCGGATCGTCGGTCAGTCCGTTGAACGCCTGGTCGCGCGTCGTCGAGTCGAGGTCGTACCAGCGGTTCATGTCCCGCGCCCGCTCACGCTGGTGCGCCGCGTAGCTCCGCGCCGCGATCGCCTGGGCTCGGAACGCCGGCAGCGCCCAACCCCGCACGAGTTCCGCCGACGACACGCCCGCGATGTACGACTCCATCGGCAGCTCCGCCGCGATATCCACCGCGATCGGCGACGCGTCCGTCCGCGCCCGCGCCAGCAGCACCGGCCCGTAGGACTTCCCGCCGATCGAGAGCCCGTGCCCCGTCGTCCGGATCTGCACCATCACGCCCTCGGGGAACGAACGCGTTTGCCCGTTCGCCCCGCGCACACGAATCGACGCCCCCACCGCGTCGACCAGCACCGGCGCCGTCAGCCGCACCGCGTCCTGCAGGTCCTCCGACGCGAGATGCACGAAAGCGAGGATCGGCGCGCCCTCGACCTTGCGGTCGCCATCGATCCGGACCTCCGCCTGCTCCTCCACCACCCGCACCCGCACCAGGGGCTCAACGCCCGCCAGGGGCTCGGGCCGCGGCCGCGTCTTCTGCTGCAGGTCGCACGCGACCAGCCCCGTCGCCGTGACGAGCACAACGCCGACCATCGCGACCACCAGCGTGCTCGCCGGCGCCCGCACCGCGCGGGCCGCCCCGCGCTTCGCGGCCCACCCGACAAGCCGCACGCCGCTCCGCCCCGCGAAGCGGAGCCCCGAGCCCAGGACACGGCGAACTCGGGATGGGCGACGCTCGGACATGTGAACGGAAACTCCTTGGAAGGCCCCGGTCGTGTTCGGGTAGCCTACGGGTATGACACCGACCGCGAACCACCGCATCATCGGCGCGCGCCCGCGCCCCCGGATCAACCGGGCCGGAACCCGCGCCCTCCGCCGCCCCGCCATCGCCGCGATCGGCCTCGCCTTCGCCGGCCTCGCCCTCCCCGGGTGCGGGTCCACAGGGCCCGAGATCACCGCCGGCCCCTACGAAGGCCCCCCGATCGAGGTGATCTCCCGCGACGGCGTCTACCACCTCGAGGTCCAAAGCCCGAGCCCGGGCTGGGATGTCACCTTCGACCGCTCCGTCCAGAAGGCCGACGAGCGACGGCTCTTCCTCTCGCTTCGCCGGCCCAACCCTGCCTTCGTCTACGCCCAGGTCATCGTCGAGCAGCTCGTCCGCACCGATGTCTCCGTCCCCGAAGATGTCTCCGCCTACGCCCGCGTCCTCGACTACGAACAGGACGAAGAGGGCGTCCCCTACCAGCCCGTCCCGCAGGACACCGCCGGAGACGGGAACTGATGGACGACCCCCACGCGGCCACCCGGGCGGCGCTGTCGCTGTGGCTCGCGCCGGGGCTCGGCCCCGTCCGCATCGCGGCGCTGCTGGAGCGCTTCGGCTCGGCCGAGGCCGTCCTCGCCGCCTCCCCCTCTGCGCTCACCAGCATCCCCGGCATCGGGCCCAAGGTCGCCGAGTCCGCCGTTCGCGCGTTCAAGAGCGTCGGCGCTCGCGTTGACGAAGAACTCGCCGACCTCGACCGCATCGGCGCACGGGCGCTCGTCCGCGGCACACCCGGCTACCCCGAGATGCTCGCCGCCCTCGCCGACGCCCCGCCGGTTCTGCTCGTTCGCGGGAACCCCGACGCCCTGACCGCCCGCCCCTCCGTCGCGATGGTCGGCTCCCGCCGCGCGTCCGCCTACGGCATCGAACAAGCGGAGAAGTTCGCCGGTGCCCTCGCGCGCGCCGGACTGACGATCACCTCCGGCGGCGCCCGCGGCATCGACGCCGCGGCGCACCGCGGGGCGCTCCGCGCCGGGGGGACGACCGTCGTTGTCCTGGGATCGGGCCTCCTGCAGCCCTACCCGCCCGAGCACGCGGCCCTCTACGACGACATCGCCGAGGCGGGCGGGGCGATCGTCAGCGAGTTGCCCTGCCGCACCGCACCGGCCGCAGAACAGTTTCCGCGACGCAACCGGATCATCTCGGGACTGAGTCTCGGCGTGCTGGTTGTCGAGGCCGGGCGCAAGTCGGGCGCGCTCATCACGGCCCGCCAAGCGGCCGAGGAACACGGCCGCGAAGTCATGGCCATCCCGGGCCGCGTCGACAGCGACACCTGCCGCGGATCTCTGGAACTGCTCCGGGACGGCGCGACGATGATCCTCGAACCCGGCGATGTGCTGCGCGCCCTGGAGCACCCCGCCTGGTTCGCCCACCACGGCAAGCACGCCGAGCGCTATGCAGAGCCCGCCGATGATGAAGGCATTTTCACGACGACCGACGACGGCTCGGCGCAAACTAAGTCACGCGCGCGTGAAACACGCGCTTCAGCACCCGCGCCGCCACAAGCACCTGTTCCAACAGGGAACGCGGGCACGGTGCTCGCCGCACTCGACGGCGCGATGACGCTCGACGATCTGTCGGCTCGCAGCGGCCTCGAGCCGTCGGTGGTGCGCGCGCAGCTGACGATCCTCGAGCTCGGCGGGCATGTGGTGCGCGACGGCACGCGCGTGCGTCGGCGGCATTGAGGACCGGCGGGCGCGGAAGCGAGGGAAAACACTCGCGCGGTCTGTTTGGCTCCGAGCGGTCCGTGAGGGCGTCGGTAGCCGAGCGCGGGGACGGGGGGTGCCATGGGGCGAACGGCGTGACCGGTTGCGGGGAACCCGGGCTTTCCGCTATGGTCTCCCTCGAACGGGCTCCGAAAGCCACCCGTTTCAGACCAAAGGTTAATCCCTTGCACTACAAATCTTCATACAGGTTTCTGACCACTCCACACCCCGGCAAACGGGGTTCTTGGGGTCAAGAGGAGGGATTTGATCGACCCGCGGGCGTGTCCAGCGGTGAAGTGTATGGGTTTCAGAAACCGATCTTTCACCGAAATCCGGTTGATCGCGATACGATTTTTGATAGGATCATGACGGACAGACCGACGAACTGAGTCCTGATGACCGTCCCACAGATCAGTGACATGAACGGGCCAACAAACACAGCTTTGTGTGACACGCGACGCGGCCAGGGCGCCAGCATGGTCGCGGTTCGCCCGTCGATGCCGCTCGCGGTCTTGGGCCAAGGGACCTACGAGCGGGTGCTCGCGGGCGGGCGCGGCGGGCGGGTCTCGTGGGTGAGCCGGCTTGTCCTTGGTCGGTGGTCAGGGGAGCGCGTTGGGAGGCCGCGGGGCGGGGTTCCGGGGCTGAGGTCGAGCGGGATGGGTGCGGTAGCCGGGGTGGATGGGGCTTCGGCGTGGTCGTTGTGCGCCGATGCGCTCGCGGGCCAGGGGGTACGGCTCGCGGCGATTCAAGCGTCAGTGTGTGTTCTGTCCACCTCGCTGCGGCTCCGGGGGCGTGCCCCGGGGAGCGTGGCGACCGACATGGGAGCGATAGATGAATCTCACCCCAAAGCAGCTGCGGATCCTGAAACTGATCCGGGATTCCCGCGTCCGTCGCGGGTACAGCCCGACCATGCAGGAGCTGGCCGACGAGATCGGCGTCAGCAAGGTCACGGTCTTCGAGCATGTCGAGGCGCTCATCAAGAAGGGCGCGCTCGTGCGGGAGCCGAACAAGGCTCGCTCTTTGTCGATTGCTGACGGCGTCGCCGTCCCCGACGAGAGCCGCCCGCTCAAGTTCCCGCTCGTGGGCAAGATCGCGGCCGGCTACCCGATCGAAAAGGTCGCCGACACCGAAGAGATCGATCTCATGGATCTCATGGGCGGCGACAACGCCGAGAGCACCTTCGCCCTGCGCGTCGAGGGCGAGAGCATGCGGGACGAGGGCATCCTCGACGGGGATTACATCCTGCTGGAGCGCGCCCAGGTGGCCCGCAACGGCGACCGGATCGTGGCTCTGCTCGAAGACGGCAGCACCACCCTCAAGACCTTCTATAAGGAAGAGGACCACATCCGCCTCCAACCGGCGAACCCCGACTTCGAGCCGATCCGCGTGAAGTTCTGCCAGGTGCAGGGCATCGTGAAGGGCGTGATCCGCAAGTACTTCTGAGCCGCACGCTCCCGAACCTCGACAAACGGGTTACGCCGCCGAAAGGGTCTCCGGCGGCCTGATCCGTGGGGAGATGGATCGTGCGTTGACGATGTTGTGCGAACCGGGCCTGCTCCGGGCGTGGTTGCCTGCGCGCGTTTCAGTCCGCGCGAGGGGCGATCGGTGCGGGCCCGGGGCGGCAGTGCGCGTCGCCCGGGCTGTGCGCGTCGCCCGGAATGATGCGCCACACAACGACGCCGGATCTCGTATGCGATACCCGGCGTTCGCGGGTCGAGCCGAATCTGGCGGCCCGGTCGAGGAATGCGCTGCCGGCCTCAGCCGAGGCGGTCGCCGGGCTGGGGATCGAGGCCGGGGCGGGCGTCGGGAGCGATGATCGCGACCGGGCCGGCGGCGGTGTAGACGCCGAGCGTCAGCACCTCGCTCTTGAAGCCGGCGATCCGCCTCGGCGGCAGGTTGACGATGGCGAGCACGAGCCGGCCAACGAGTTCGCCCGGCGCGTAGGCGTCCGTGATCTGCGCCGAGCTCTGCCGCGTGCCGAGTTCGGGCCCGCAATCGAGCGTGAGGCGGTACGCCGGTTTGCGGGCACCCTCGAGCGGCGCCGCCTCGATGACCCGGGCCACGCGGATATCGAGCCGGGCGAAGTCGTCGATGGTCGCGGTCGGCTCGCTCACGCCTTCACGCCCTTTGGTGCGTCAGAACTTCTTGTGGCTCGGCCGGTCGCTCGGGGGCTTGAAGCCTCCGAGGGCGCGGATGACGCGGAGGTCCTGCCGGCGCGTGAGCTTCATATTGGCGGGGTCGCCCTGCACCACGAGCACCCGCTCGCCGAGCCGTTCGACCAGTGCCGCGTCGTCGGTCGCGGTTTCGAATCCGTCCTGCTGGTAGGCCAGGCGCAGGAGGCCGGCCTCGAACACCTGCGGGGTCTGCACGCCGACGAGATTGGTCCGGTCGATCGTTTCGACCACGGCCCGGGGCTTCGCGCCGCCGCTGGAGGCACCGAGGATCGCCGCGAGCGGATCGACATCACCCTCGTCCACGCCTGCCGGGTCGACGCGCTTCAGCGTGTCGGGCACATCGATGCCCGGGATCACCGCGGGGTGATTCGCAGCCGCCGCGAAGACCCGGTCGATGAGGTCCGCCGGCGTCACGCACCGGGCGGCGTCGTGGACCGCGATGTGCGTGGCGTCCCCGGGCACATGCTCGAGGGCCGCGGCAACGGTCTCCGCTCGATGCTTCTTGCCGCCCCGGACGAGCGTCGCCCCGAGCATCGACAGCCGGTCGGCGTGGCGCAGGCTGAAGGTACCGAATGCGTCGTCGTCGTGCGGCCCGGCGACGAGGACCGTGCCGACATCGTCGCGGTGGCAGAAGAGCTCGACGGCGCGCTGCAGGACGGGGCGTCCCCCGAGGTCCTCATCGAGCTTGGAGCGATCGGAACCCAGCAGGTCCTGCCCGCCGGCGTAGCGGGTCGAGGCGCCAGCGGCACAGAGGATGACGGCGACTTTCATGGCGAAAGCGTAGCCCCGGGCGGCAGGATGTAGCCCGCGAAGGTGACGGCCGCGAGCGTCGCGAGGGCGATGCCGATGAGGTTGAAGACGAAGCCGGCCCGGGCCATGTCACCGACATGGATGTGCCCCGAGCCGAAGACGATCGCGTTGGGCGGCGTCGCCACCGGCAGCATGAAGGCGAAGCTGGCCCCGATGGCCGCGGGGATGAGCAGGGCGCCGGGATCGACGCCGATGGCCGGGGCGGCCGCGGCGAGGACGGGCAGCACGGCGGTGGCGATGGCGGTGTTGCTGGTGAGCTCGGTGAGGAAGACGATGGCCGTGGTGACGGCGAGGATCGCAACGATGGGCGGCACGCCCGCGAGGCCCGCGAGCGAGCCGCCGATGGCGTTGTCGAGGCCGGTCGCGGTGATCGCGGCGGCGAGGGAGAGCCCGCCCCCGAAGAGGATGAGGATGCCCCAGGGCAGGGTCTCGGCCGTCTTCCAGTCCATCGCAAACTCGCGACGGGAGAGGTTCGTCGGGATGACGAAGAGCAGCATCGCGGAGAGGACGGCGATCGAGGCGTCGTTCAGGCCCGCGAGCGGTGGCCAGCCGAGCGACTCGCCCAGCGTGTTCAGCAGCGGACGCGTGATCCACGCGAGCGCCGTGAAGGCGAAGACCGCGGCGACGGTCCACTCGGCGCGGGACATGCGGCCGAGGGCCTTGAGGCGCGAGCGGATCATCTCACGGGCATCACCGGCGCCGGTGGGCACCGGTCCGTGGATCGGGAAGATGAACCGCGTGAGCCCGAGCCAGACGAGCGGCAAGAACACCGCGGCCAGCGGGACCATCACGAGCATCCAGTGGGCCATCGTGATGTCCGCCCCGTACTGATCGCGCACGAAGGCGGCCAGCACGAGGTTCGGCGGGGTGCCGACAAGCGTCGCGACGCCGCCGATCGAAGCGGCGTAGGCGATGCCGAGCAGGAGACACCGCGCAAAGTTATCGCGGAAGGCACTCGCGGCATCGCCTTCGGGAACATCGTCGGTCAACTGACTCAGCACCGAGAGCGCGATCGGGAGCATGAGCATCGCGGTCGCGGTGTTCGAGACCCACATGCTCATGACGGCCGTCGCGAGCATGAAGCCCGCGACGAGCCGGCCGGGCGAGTCGCCGACGAGGCTGAGCGTGAAGAGCGCGATGCGGCGGTGCAGGTTGCAGCGGGCGAGCGCGAGACCGAGGATGAACCCGCCAAAGAAGAGCAGGATCAGGTCGCGCGCGTAGGGCGCCGCGGCGTCGCGGATGGAGGCGACGCCGAAGAGTGGCAGGCAGACCAACGGAAGCAGCGCCGTAGCGCTGATCGGGATGGCCTCGGTGAGCCACCAGACGGCCATCCAGCTTGCGAGGGCCGCGGTCGCCCGTGCGGGGTGATCGAGGCCGCCGGTGAGCTCGCCCGACGCCTCCCGAACGCCCGCGGGCAGCAGCAGGTACACCGCAGCGGCAACGACCGGGCCCAGGAAGAGCCCGATGAGCGCCACGGGGCGCACGGATTGTTCCGGGGGGGCGGTCACGGGCCGGGATGCTACCACGGTGGGCGGTTGAACCCCGCGGAGTTGGGCGGCGTAGAGTCCGGTGCCGGGGCGATGCCTCGGATTGACAAGTTGGGGCCGACTGGTTTCGACCGAGCAGGGAATCTTTGGAGTGGCGCGTCGAGGGGCGTGCCGGCCTCGTTAAAAGCACGCAACACTTATAACTGCCAACACGCAGTACGCTCTCGCGGCTTAAGTAGCCGTGACCTCCCCCGCCCGACGCCCGATGGGGCGGGGAAGGATGACATCGGGCTGGCCCGCGCGTGGTGCCGACTGGCGCGCGGGTGAGATTCAACAGGCGGCTGGGCCGAAGTCGAGGGTGTCCATCCCCGCGACAAGGCCGAGATCAAACGATGGACTACACGCGTAGAAGCTTCAAGGGGACTGTCTCGGGACGGGGGTTCGAATCCCCCCGGCTCCATTTCAACGCACCCGTGCGCACTCCTGCGCACCTCAGGAATCAGCGATGGCGCTACGCGTGATCGGCGCAGGCTTCGGCCGCACCGGGACCATGAGCCTCAAGGTCGCCCTCGAGCAGCTCGGCTTCGGACCGTGCTACCACATGGTCGAGTGCCTGCCCAAGGGCCCACGGCACTGGCAGCACTGGGTCGACGCGATCGAGGGCCGCCCGGACTGGGACGCGCTCTTCGAGGGCTACGCCTCAACGACAGACTTCCCCGCCAGCACCAGCTACAAAGCCCTCGCCGAGCACTACCTGCAGGCCAAGGTCATCCTGACCGTCCGCGACCCC
This sequence comes from uncultured Phycisphaeraceae bacterium, assembly GCA_964615815.1. Taxonomy (GTDB): domain Bacteria; phylum Planctomycetota; class Phycisphaerae; order Phycisphaerales; family UBA1924; genus DAIQNV01. The sequence goes on from CAZTQV010000008.1 coordinate 90,215, forward strand.
GAGCGGTGGTATGACTCCACGCAGGAAACCATCCTCGCCCCGCACTGGATCGAGTACGCCCGCACGGTCGAGATGGGCCGCTTCATGCAGGCCACCATCTTCGACTACCTGCAGGATCGCCTGCACGACCGCGATCACATGATCGCCCGCTTCGAGGAGCACAACGAGGAGGTCCGCCGCACGATCCCGGCCGACCGCCTCCTCGTCTACGAGGTCAAGGAGGGCTGGGGCCCGCTGTGCGATTTCCTGGGCGTGCCCGTGCCCGGGCACGCCTTCCCAAACATCAACGACACCGAGGCGACGAAGGCGATCCTGAACCGCCTCGTCCACGAGGGCTACGACGCGGTCTTCGGCTACACCGGCGTCTGACGGTGCCGCTCACCGACGGCGGCGTACCGCCCACAGCCCCGCGAGCCCGAGGCCGCCCGCCGCGCCGGGCGACGGGATCGCCGTGAAGCTCAGCGACGCGAAGCCCCCGTTGCCCTGCTGAAACGACACCAGCTCGAGCGTGTACAGCACCCCGGCCTGCAGCGTCACATCAAACACGCCCGACATCCCATCCCCGGCCGTCAGCGTGAAGAGCGTCGCGTCGTTGGTGAGGTCGCGCACGCGAAGCTGCGGCGATACCACGCCGCCGAGCTCCGCGAAGTCCCACGCCGCGCGGCCGACCGTCTCCCCCGAGACCGTGAAATCCGCACGCACGAAGGTGTCCGCCGAGTTGAACGGCCCGCCGCCGGTGATCGAGGTCGCGACGCTCGCGCCCGCCGAGGCCAGCATCGCGGACGCCGACACATCGGCGAATGTGTACGACACGGTACCGGAGCTCGCGTACCCGTAGGCGTAACCGTTTGCCGAGTCGTACGCGTAGGCGTACAGCTCGTTCTCGGCCGGGTTATCGATGAAGTCGAACTGGGGCGCCGCGTGAGCCACACCGGCCGCGAACAGAGCGCCGCCGAACAGGCACGAAGCAGTGGTACGGGTCATCGGTCTCTCCTGTCTCGAAGTGCTCTCAACTCTGCCCGGGGCCAAGACCCTCGGGCCCCGACACGGTAGCAATTTCCAGAAAAATGCACAACCCTGTATTCCGCGCTTCCGTGCAGAGCCGCCACGCCGCCGCCGCTCGCGGCGAAGGTCCGATACAAAACGCCCCCGCGATACACTCACGCCGTGGAACCCAACGCCTCACGACTCACCGGCCCGTACCTCCCGCCCTTCACCCCCCGCTGGCCCACCGGCACCGGCGAGGTCCCCTTCCTCAGCCAGAAGGGCCAGGACGAGTTCGTCCTCATGGAGGTCTTCGACGCCAAGCGCAAGGGCCTCAAGCGCAACGGCTACTTCGTCGACCTCGCCTGCGCCGACGGCGTCCGCATCAACAACACCCTCTTCATGGAACGCCACCTCGGCTGGCAGGGCCTGCTCATCGAGCCCAACCCCCACTTCCACGATTCCGTCCGCGCCAACCGCACCTCACCCCTCTGCACCGACTGCATCGCCTCCACCCACACCGAGGTCGAGTTCCGCATCGACAACGCCATGCTGGGAGGCATCGTCGGCGAGGGCTACGACAACTCAGAGGCCGTCCGCGGTGAAGAGCTCGCCGCCGCCGAGATCATCCGCCTCAAGACACGCCCCCTCGCCGAGGTCCTCGAGCAGCACAACGCCCCCGCCGAGATCGACTACCTCTCGCTCGATGTCGAGGGCGCCGAGCTCGAGGTCCTCCGCGCCTTCCCTTTCGACCGCTACCGCTTCAGCTGCATGACCATCGAACGCCCGCCCTTCGAGCTCGACCTCCTGCTCGACGAGCACGGCTACACCCAGGTCCGCCTGCAGCAGTACGACACCTTCTATGTCCACCGCGACATCCTGCCCGAGACCAGCGTCCGCATGGACGCCCGCTTCCTCGCCACCCAGCCCAAGGACTGGTAGCCGCCTCAGGCCGCCGACCGATGCAGCAGCGCCCGCCGCACCGTCGCCGCCAGCCGCCCGCGGTCGACCGGCTTCGTCAGGTAGTCATCGCACCCCGCCGCCAGGCACCGCTCGCGATCGCCCTCCATCGCGTGCGCCGTCAGCGCGATCACCGGCGTGCGCACGCCCGACGCCCGCAGCCGCTGCGTCGCGGTGTACCCGTCCATCACCGGCATCTGCATATCCATCAGGATCACATCGAACGGTGACTCAGCTTCGTCGACACACGCGAGCGCCTCCGCCCCGTTCGACGCCAGCTCCACCGACCACCCCTCCCGCCGCAGCAGGTGGCACAGCAGCCGCTGGTTGTCCAGACCATCCTCCACCAGCAGCACCCTGGCCGCCGGCGACGCACCCGCCTTCGCGGAGACGACCGGCCGCTCCGTCCGCGAACGCCCCGCCCCGCTCGCCGGCGCGATCCCCGGCAGCTCCAGCACGAAGGTCGACCCCTCCCCCACCACCGACCGCGCCGTCAGCGTCCCGCCCAGCGCCTCGGCCAGCCGCCTCGAGATCGACAGCCCGAGCCCCACGCCCCCGTGCCGCCGCGTCATCGATCCATCACCCTGAAAGAACGGATCGAACACACGCCCAAGCGTCGCCGCATCCATCCCCGGCCCGTCGTCCTCCACCTCGAACCGCACCCGTGCCCCGCCCCCAAGCGTCACCCGACGCAGCACCCGCACACGCACCCCGCCCTCCGGCGTGAACTTCAGCGCGTTCCCCACCAGGTTCACCAGCACCTGCCGCAGCCGCAGCCGATCCGTCTCGATCTCCGCCCCCGCCCCATCCTCCGCCTCAAGCACGATCCGCAGACCAAGCCCCTGCGCCTGCTGCGCCAGCATCGTCACCACCTCACCCGCCGCCTCCACCGGGTCGCACGCCCCGCGCTCGATGCGGAACTCACCCGACTCCAGCTTCGACAGGTCCAGGATGTCGTTGATGATCGCCAGCAGGTGCGTCCCGTTGCGATGGATGATCTCCACCGCCTCCGCCGCCTGAGCCGCGCCCACACCGTCATCCCGGAGCACCTCCGCGAACCCGATCAGCGCCGTCAGCGGCGTCCGGATCTCGTGGCTCATGTTCGCCAGGAACTGGCTCTTCGCCCGGCTCGCCGCCTCCGCCGCGTCGCGCGCCCGACGCATCGCCTCCTCGGCCCGCCGACGCTCGGCCACCTCCGCCTGCAGCGATCGGTTCGCCTCCGCCAGCTCCTCCGTCCGCTCGCGGATCACCTGCTGCATCAGGATGTTCGACTCAAACAGCGCGTACGCCTCGCCCTGCCCGTCGACCGTCCGCTCCACGCGATCGATCAGCGACGCGTTGATCTTCTCCAGCCGGGCGATCCGCTCCAGAAGCGACGCCCGATCGTCCTCGCCCCCGCCCCCGCTCATGCCGCACGCCCGATCGCCACGCCCGTCAGCGTCTGGTTCAGGTGCAGCCCGTTGAACTGCTCCCCGTAAGTGCTGAACCCAACCGTCGGCGTCCCCGCCAGCACCGCCGAGGCATCCCCGCGCCGATCGCGGCTGATCAGCTCCAGCCTGCGCAGGATGCAGTCAAACGCCAGCACCAGTTCCACCTCACCGAGCTCCGTCCGCGCCGCCTCCAGCTCCGCCGACAGCGTCGCGACGAGGTCGTGCGCCCGCGCGACCCGAAGAACAAGCCCCTCGTCGATCGCGCAGAAGAAAGTCAGGCTCCCGTCCTCGTTCACCTTCTGGATCGACCGCACATAGAACCGCCCACCGATCGACAGCAGCACCGGGTGCGCCGCGAACACCTGCGGGCTCAGCTCATCCACACGCAGCCCCACCGCGTCCGCGTACCCCTCCGCCGCCGGCAGCCCGTTCACCTCCACCACCCGCCGCCGCGCCGCGTCCGCCTCCGTGATCACCAGACGCGTCTCCGTCGCCGTGAAGTGGTGCCCGTGCAGGATGTGGAACGGCCGACGCGTGTGCGCCACCGCCACCACCGCCGCGTCCGTCGCCGCCTCCCCGTTGCACCCGACGAAGGTCCGGTCGAACCGAAGCCCGTCCCCCGCAGACCCGCCCACGAACGGCACGCGCCCGAACACCGGCGACAGCGACGCCGCCACCTGCTCCTCCGCCACCGACAAACCATCGATCAGTACCAGCCCGAAACGGCCAGAGTCTCCCGCCGGCTCGAGCAAGGGCCGGATCTCTTCTTCCGCTCGGAACGGGTTGAACCCGCTCGCCTCCCGCACCAGCCTCGCCCGCACCTCGAACCCCGCCGGCTCGATCAGCGTCGCCACCACCCCGCCCTCGCAGTGCCCGTCCTCAGAGCTGATCTCCCCGGCCGTCGTGCAACCGATCGTCGTGCCCCCGAAAGCCGCGTGCAGACCCGCCGCCAGCGAACGAAAGTCGTACCGCGGATCCGCGAAGTACACCAGCGTGCCACCGTCTGCTCCGCCCAGCCGCTCAACCAACTCGGCCACCACCGAAGGCACATCGCCCGCCACGCTCCGCGCACGCCGCACCCCACCCTGTGCCGTATCGCCATCCCCCTTGCCCGGTGCGTGCATCCCTCTCTTGTCGAGTCGTTGGGCCACCAGGTTCAACCGATGACTCCACACGCCCCGCACATCCGGTGTTTCGCCCCGACCCTGCCATGATCAGGGAGAGGCGACTACCCCCGGTCCCGTCTCGCCGCCCCACCGCACGCCGCACGCAGACCGACCGATCGATCCAACCAACAAAAAGCCCGGCGGCCGAAGCACGGACGCCGGGCGAGCCGGGCAGGAGGGATTCGCAACCGCCCGGCTCGGAAGCCAGCGGCGGGCGGGCCGAATCAGCGACGACGACGCGCCGCGAACACACCCATTCCGAGGATGACCGACATACCCGCGGGAGCCGGAACCAAAACCGCCTCCGCCAGACCGACGACGAACTGCTCGTCCGCCGCCGTCAGGCCAAGACCCGAACTGATGCCCGAGAGATCGATGTCCGACAGCGTCGCGTCGTCATAGATCGTCCCGTACAGCACGAGCCCGATCAGGAGCGCCCCGCGGTTCGAAGCGTGGTACAGGTCGCTCCCGTACAGCGAGGTATCGAACCCGCCCGCCTCGAAGGCGTCGCCAACGGGCGCCACCTCGCTGAACCCCATCGGGCTCAGCACCGTGTCGTTCGCCTCGTTGTAATACATCCGAACCTCGGCCTGCATCTCCGCAGGGTCGGCCCAGATGTTGGGGTATACCGAGTTCCCCGGCGCACGGGCCCAGGTCTCGAACAGCACCGCCTGCGCATCCGGGCTGTGGTCAAGCACCGCCTGGTACAGCCCCGCCGCGGCCGAGTAGAACCCCGGGACATTCCCGTTGGTCGGGTGCGTCGTCGGGCGCGTCGAGAATTCCTGAAGCACCACGGCGTCCCACTGGCCACCCGGCTGGATGCCCGAAGTGATCACCGAGGTCCCGGTGTCCAGGTGATACTGGAGCGTCTGCCCGCCCACCGCACGCGAGAACACATGCGGCGTCGGATGACCGGCGGCAATCGCGATCCCGCGCACGATCCGGTGCACGCCGCCACCGCTCTGGGTGAAGCTGTTCCCGTAGAACAGGATGCTCTTCGCGTCCTCGGCCTGCGCAAAGGCCGCGAGGCTCATCGCGGCAACCGCCGCGAAGGTCTTCATGCTCGGCATCTCTGCCTCCTTCGATTAGCGGCGGCGACGAACGGCGACGAACGAGCCCAGCCCGAGCAGCGCGGCCGCGCCCGGAGCCGGAACGACCGTCAGCTCCATGTAGCCCAGGTAGTAGAAGCCGAAGGAGTTCGTGTTGTTCGGCCCGGCGGTCACCGAAACGCTGATCTCACCGTTCGCGTCCGCGCGGATCCCGCGGACATACACCACATTGCTGGTGTTGTTGGCGGTATCGAGCAGGCCAACGCCCGAGTTCGCCCCGCTCACCGTGTACTGCGTCTCGCGGTTGTCGCTGACACCCATGCGCGAGCCGAAGAACATCAGGTCGTAGCTCAACGCGCCCGAGGCATCGAGCCCCGACATCACGAAACCGCCCGTCGGCTCGAGGAAGTTGCCGAACTGCATCAGCGACCCGAAGAGGTTGTCCGCCGTCGCCGACGAGGGGATGCCCGCCGCGTCGCCCGAGGGGCTGCCCGTGCCGCCCTGGTTCGAGCCGGGCCAGAACGCGTCGGTCATGTCGAGCGCGATGCCCGTCCCGTTCCCGTCCGTGTCCACCAGGTTGAAGATCGGGTTCTGGTTGAAGTCCACATTGTTGTAGTTCCCCGCCGTCAGGTTCCCCGGGTCACCGAAGTCAACACCGATCGGGGCGGCAACAACGGCGGCGGCGGTACCGGCGCAGACGATAAGCGCGGTCATGGTCTTCACGAGACTCTCCCTTCGACATCTGTGTTCGTGCGCACCGACAGCAAACGCCGGGCGCCAAAGCCTGTGCGATCGCCCCCCTGGCTGGCGAGGGCCCTTGTCACGATGTGTCCCCGGGCGTACGCGAATCCCTCGCACCCGAGAATCAGGGCAAACGGTACAACAGATGTAATCGATTACGACCGCACTTATCGCTTTTTTTGCAAAACCGCGCGAACCCCCAAGCGACGCCCCCCGTCGCCCCCAAACCTCCCCGCTTCACACACCCGTCCCGCGGCCCAACTCAACCCGCCGGCACATAGTGCGTCGCCGCCCCCGGCCCCACCGGCAGCCCCAGCACGAACACCCACAGGTAAAACAGGATCACCCACCCGATCAGGAAGCAGATCGAGTACGGCAGCATCGTCGCGATCATCGTCCCGATGCCCAGGTCCCGCTTGTACCGCGTCGCCATCGCCAGGATCAGCCCGAAGTAGCTCATCATCGGCGTGATGATGTTCGTCGTGCTGTCCCCGATCCGGTACGCCGCCTGGATCACCTCCGGGCTGTACCCGATCTGCATCAGCATCGGCACAAAGATCGGCGCCGTCACCGCCCACTGCGCACTCGCCGACCCCAGCATCAGGTTCACGAAGCAGCACATCAGGATGAACGGCAGGAACACCGCCGGGTTATCGAGGTTCAGCGCCACCAGCACATCCGCCCCCACCACCGCCAATATCTGCCCCAGCCCCGAGTACCCGAAGAACGCCACGAATTGCGCCGCGAAGAACACCAGCACGATGTAGAGCCCCATGCTCCGCATCGCCTCCGCCATCGCGTCGATCACATCCCGATCGTTCTTCATCGTCCCCACGACCCGCCCGTACACAAACCCCGGCACCACGAACAGCACCAGGATGAAGGTCACCACGCTCCGCAGCATCGGCCGGAACACCTCCGGACCGGTCGCGGTCGGATCAGGATTCCGAAGCACCCCGAACCCCGGCAAGAAGTCCGCAAACGCCAGCCACCGCGGCCCCGCCAGCACCACCATCCCCATCACCACCAGCACAATCGACCCGAGCGCCCACACCAGCCCCTTCTTCTCGAGCGAGCTCACCCGCTCCATCGGCGGATCCTTCCGCAGCTCCTCGTCCGCCTCCTCGTGATCCCACACCCCAAGCCGCGGCTCCACGATCTTCGCCGTCACGAACCACCCCACGCCCGTGATCAAAAAAGTGCTCACGATCATGAAGTACCAGTTCACCGCCGGGTGCACCTCGTACGCCGGATCGATCAGCCGCGCCGCCTCCTGCGTGATGCCCGCCAAGAGCGGGTCCACCGTCCCGATCAAAATGTTCGCGCTGTACCCACCTGAGACCCCCGCAAACGCCGCCGCCATCCCCGCAAAAGGATGCCGCCCCAGCGACCGAAAGATCACCATCGCCAGCGGGATGATCACCACATACCCCATCTCGCTCGCCGTGTTGCTCACCACCCCCGCGAACACCACCACCGCCGTCACCAACTGCTTCGGCGCCCCCAGCACCAAGAGCCGGATCGCCGCCGTCAGCAACCCCGACTTCTCCGCCACCCCCACCCCAAGCAACGCCACCAGCACCGTCCCCAGCGGCACAAAGCCAGTAAAGTTCGTCACCAGACTCTCACTCATCCACCGCACACCCTCCCCACTCAAGAGCGACTGAGCCCGAAAGAACTCCCCCGCCTTCCCCGGCCGCGGGTCCTCCACCGCCCACCCCGCCCACGCCCCCACCGCGCTCACCACCACAATCCCGAGCGCAAACAACGCAAACAGCGTCACCGGATGCGGCAACAGATTCCCAAGCCACTCCACAAACGCCAGAAACCGCGCCATCGCACCCGAAGGCTTCTTCGGCCCCGGCTTCTCCGACGACGCTTCAACTTCACCCGAAGGCTGCGGCGGCTGCTCGGTCATCCCGCCACCTTACCGCACACCACCCCCCGCGCGCTCCCCCGCTACCGCGAAGCCCGTTCCCGCACGCCAACCCCGCCCCGCACCTCCACCAACGCCGGCTCCCGACGCATCGCCGCCGGCGCCGCCCCCACATCCATCCCCTTCAGCCGCCCCCGCAGCCGGATCAGCGTCCGGAACATGTCCACCGAATCCCGCACGATCCGCACCCGGCTGTCCCGGTTGTCACGCCACAACACCCCGACCTCCACCACCCGCTCCCCCATCTTCTCCGCGAGCGCCAAGACCTCCACATCAAACGCAAACCGCTCGTCCTCCTGCAAGCGAAACACCGCCCCCGCCAGCGCCCCCTCGAACGCCTTGAACCCGCACTGACTATCCCGCACATGCCGCAGCATCAGCGACCGACGCAGCGCCCGGAACACCCACCCCGACACCCGCCGTCGCCACGGCTGCGCCGGCTCCAGCCGGCTCTCCGGCATGTCCCGCGACGCGATCACCACCCGGGCCCCCGCCTCCAGGTGCGGCCGCAACCGATCGAACTCCTCGATCGGCGTCGCCATGTCCGCATCGCACATCAGCCGCCACACCCCCCGCGCCTCCAGCATCCCGCGCCGAACCGCGGCCCCCTTCCCCCGGTTCCGCCCCTGCTCGATCAGCCGAACCGCAAACCCCGGCTCGCGCCCGTCCCCCCCCACCGCCTCCGCAAACGCCCGCACCACCCCCACCGTCCCGTCCGAACTCCCATCATCCACGACAACGAGCTCGACCCCGCCATCAAACCCAGCCGCATACGCCCGCACACTCTCCAGCGCCCCAGAGATCCGCCCCTCCTCGTTGTACGCGGGCACGATCACGCTCAACAGCGGCGTGTCCCCGCCGTTGGAGTCATCCCTCGTCGATCCATCCATGGTCATCAGCAGGCGATCCTCGCCGGGCCCCCCAGGGCCAACAACCCGGAGAGCCAACCCAGAGTGCAACGCCCAAGGCGCGACACAACGCGTGACCGGAGCCGAACAGCCCCGCGGAATCCCGCCAGTCTACCCACCTTTCGCCCCACCCCGCCCCCCGGACGCCCCCACCGCGTCCCTTACCCAAAGCCCCCCCTCAAATCCCGCCCCCCAAAGCCCGAGAACCGCCCAACGGTGCCACTATCCGGCCCCGCCGGGTAGTGCCTCCCCCGGTGCCCCGAACCGCCGGGTGCCGTGGAAACGCCGCACAGCGGCTTTTCCACGAACGCCAAACCCCCGGTGCCCCGAACCGCCCGCAGGGCGCTTCGGGCCGTTCGTCACAGGCCACCGTGAAACCACCTTCCGCCTCCCCCGGATCCCTGATCCCTGATGCCTTCCCCCCTACGGACACCCCGCCACAAACGCCTGCAAAAACGCGTTCACATCCGCAAAGGTCCACTCATCCGCCGGCACCACAATGTCCGCACTCGGCTCCTGCGCCACAAACGCGTTGAGGAACGCGGACACATCGGCGAAGGTCAACGATCCGCGGGGCTCCGCATGATCCGCAAGGTTGCACGCGGTGATGGGCAGAGGAAGAGTCACCATCCAGGCAACACTCTGGTAATCATCTGCCTGGTCAAGCGAGCCGGTACCAACCACCGTGCGAAGATCGTCGCTGGCATCCGTCGCCCCTGGAATGTCAACCGACAACGAGCCCAGCACCACCCCCTGTGCTCGCAAACGATCGGCAAGCCGCGACGCACGACCCGAAGGCTCCGCGACGATGGACACAAAGAAGGGGACATTATCGTCTCTGAGGTCGCCAAGACCAAACGACACGCCCTCCTCATTGACCCAGAGCAGGGTCACATCATCGAGCGTGCCACCCGTCTCGCCCACCGTGACCAGTCCGTCCGACGGCGTGAATATGAACCCTTTGGGACGTGCATCCGTCGGTTCAACGGTGCCCGCATAGGAACGACCAGAACGCGACAACGCCAGCGGGTAGCTCCCACTTATTCCATCGCCGCCAAGCTCTGGCACGGGACGAAGCCCGTCATCAGCATCCCAGACGAACGCACGATACGAATCCGCCGCGGATGACTGCGCCGGAGCTTTGCCGCCAAAGCCAAGCCCCGGCAGCGCACCCATGATGACCGACGCGTCAGGGTTCGTCGTCAAAGGCAGGCCAAGAAGAAACGGCATCTTCACCGTAACATCCAAACCCTTCACAAGCGTGCCGAGACCGACCATCCCCGTATCCGCCGTCCACCGCACGACCTCAACGCCAAGCGGCGACACCGACGCACCGACGACGACCGACCCATCCGCGCTGATCACCCCACCGACGCTCTGCGGATACGGCGTGTCCATCAGATCGCCCAGCCGTTCGACCCGTCCCTCAACCGTGTCCCAGCGAACCAGTTCACTAAAGAACAGCGGACCGGTCTGCGGGGTGGCCGCGAGGTACAGCGCCAAGAACCGCCCATCATCCGAGAGCACCCGGTGCCCAGCAAAGAATGAAGGTAGGCCCTCCACCGGAAACGAGAACTCCACAACACGCGCCGGCCCGCTGCCATCAAGCGGGGCGACATACGGCATGACAGTCTCGCCTAAGAAATCGGGAAACCAACGCCCAAACACCGTCGGCCCCGCCGGCAACATCGCCACGCCGGACACTCCGCCGAACGAGATATGTGCCGACGAGGGCAACACATCCCGCGGATCCCAAACCACCAACTCCGCCGGCCGCCCCACCGCCGAACCCACAACCCCCGCCACCACAGCCAGCACAACTCCACGCATCAAATCACCTCCAAACCCGAGCATACCCCCACCCACCCAAACTACAACCCCGATCTTCGGAGCCAAGCCCGATACCCTCCCCCCAATGCCCAGCCACCCCTCCACACCGGCGAAGCCGGAACCCCACTCCCCCGACCCCTCGGCCCCCCTCCGCCGAAACCACCTCCGCATCGCCCTCCAAGTCGCCGGCTTCGCCCTCGGCATCGCCCTCTTCGTCTGGGTCGTCCGCACCGCCCTCGGCGAGATGACCCCCGAGCGCTGGGACCAACTCAGGAGCGCCTCCCTCGCCGCCATCGCCGGCATGTTCGCCCTCGCCCTGGGCAATGTCGCCCTCAACGGGCTCATGTGGTTCGTCGCCTTCCTCCCCATCCGCCGCCTGCGACTGCCCGACATGCTCGCCGTCAACGCGGGCGCGACCACCCTCGCCTACCTCCCCTTCAAGCTCTCCATCCTTTTCCGCGTCCTCTACCACAAGCGTTTCGACAGCATCCCCGTCCTCCAGTTCGGCGGCTGGACCGCGGCCATCACCGCCTGCATGGCCGCCGCCCTGCTCCCGGGCATCGGCGCGAGCCTCCTGCCCACACGCGACCACACCGCCCCCTGGCTCGCCATCACCCTCGTCGGCGCCCTGATCTGCGCCCTCGCCGGTGCCCGCCTCAGCGCCTTCTTCGCCACCGGCAAGGGCTGGCACTGGCTCAAGGCCACCATCATCCGCATCACCGGCGATCGCGGACGCTCCGTCGTCGAGTCCACCCTCTTCGAGAACCTGCACTCGGGCGTCCACATGCTCGCCGACACCCGCGCCACCCTCGCCGGCGTCGCGCTGCGGCTCGTCGACGCCGCCTTCATCGCCGCCCGATTCGCCATCGCCGCCAAGGTCTTGGGCATCGACCTCATGCTCGTCGACGCACTCGTCGTCGGCGTCGCCTACTTCCTCATCGGCGCCGTCGCACCCACCGGCACCGTCGGCGTCCGCGAGGGCGGCACCGCCGGCCTCTTCGCCCTCCTCGGCCTCGAAGACATGACCGCCGTCATCGTCTTCGTCAGCGCCATCGAGATGCTCGCCAACATCGCCGCGGGCCTCGCCGCCGCCGCCTGGCTCGGCCCCGCCAAGCTCACCAAGCTCCGCAAAGACGCCGAGACCGCCGAAGAATCCGGCGCCCTCGCGCCCGAGCACTCATAACGAAGTCACCCACGACGGGGACGCCGAAGCTGAGGCTCTGCGAAGCTTCGGGTTGAAACACCAAAACCGTGCGCACACACGCACAACCCGTGCGCGCGCCGCACGCACCCGTGCGCACTCACTCCGATCCCATGCGCACGACCCAAGCACGCGCGCGCACATCCAGCATCCCAAACTTCCCCGCCCCCGCCAGCGTCCCGACGATCGGCTCGCCTTCCTGACCCACCACCGCGACCGGGATCCCCGTCGCCGCGTCGATCTGGAAGTTGGCGTACCAGTCCAGCACGCCCGCCAGCGTCGGCCCCAAGTCCTCTCGCCACGAGGGGTTAGCATCGATCGCCCACGCCAGCCCGCTGATCACCTCCGCCTGCGCCCACCACGCCCGCGGTTCGGCCAACACCGGCTGCCCCGCGTACCCCATGAGCGCAACCCCCGCCCCGGGCCCACTTTGCGCCAGGTGCGCCGTCGCGTGCTCCAGCAACGCCCGCACGCGGTCCCACGCAACCTCCCGCCCCAACGCCACTTGCGCCTCCCCCACCGCCCGCGCCGCGGTCGCGTGCAGCGCATACACCACCGGCCCGTACTCGAGCTCGCCGGGCACCGCGAGCCAGTCCGAAGTGGCACGCCGTTTGGCCCGCCCCGGGTCCGAGGGGTAAAACCTTTCCTGCACAATAGTTAGAGCGTGCGCCAGCTCCCCCTTCACATCCGCATCCGACGACACCCCCGCCAATGCCGTAAACGCCTGCAGCACCGCAAGATGCGTCTCCGCCCGCTTGATCGACCCCTGCCCCACCCGCCCCACCCGCGACCAATCCCCGTTCGCCCCCTCGAACCACCCCCCGGCCGACCGGTCCCGCAGGTGCTCGGTCACCAGGCGGAAAGTCTCCATCGCGGCGTCCAGCGCCGCGTCATCGCCTGTGACGCGGTAGGCCTCGACGAGCGCAACGATCGCCGCGGCCTGCACTTCCGTTCGCTTCGCGTCACTCGTCACACCACCCGAGAGCGACACCCGCTCATAGAACCCGCCCCGGTCCAGGTCCTGGCACTGGCCCAGCAGGAACTTCACCCCGTGCCGCACATGCCACAGGGGGTCGACCTCGACGGGCGCGAGCCCGGCGTCGAGCGCGTGGGCAAAGGCGTAGGTCAGGCCGGCCTGGCTGACGACGGAGACCTCGTTGCCGCGGACGCGGCCGCGGGCGAGTTCCCAGCCGGGGTTGAAGCCGCCGCGGTAGCGGTCGGCCATCTGGGACCAGAAGGGGAGGACGCGGTCGGCGAGCTCGGTGCGGGCTTGCCTGGCGTGGTAGGCGAGGCGGGCATCGAGGCGTTGGTCGAGTTCGACTGTGGGCGTGGTGTCGGTTGGCGTGTCGGGCTGCGCGACGGCCTGTGGGAAGAGTGTGGAAAGGAGGATGCCGGTCGCCAGCACGCGTGCACGCATGGTTGTGTCTCCGAGGTTCGGGGCGTGTCCATGCTATCGGTCGGGCGGGGCTAGTACGCGAGCCTTGCTCTCTCGGGGTCGAAGGGGTGCCAGGTGATGTCGTGCTGCATGGCTTCGGCGAGTCGGCGGCGGTAGTCGGCTCTTGGGATCTCGATGCAGCCGAGCGAGCCGAGGTGGTCGGTGTAGAACTGCGTGTCGAGGACGGTGACGCCGATGGCGCGGAGGTGGTGCCAGAGGTGGACGAGGCAGACCTTGCTGGCGTCGGTGCCGCCGAGGTCGGGTCGGCTGAACATGCTCTCGCCGGCGAAGAGGCCCTTGTGGTGGACGCCGTAGAGGCCGCCGACGAGTTGGTCGTCGAGCCAGGCCTCGATGGAGTGGGCGTGGCCGGCGTGGTGCAGGGCCTCGTAGGCCCAGACGACCTGGCCGTCGATCCAGCAGGCCCAAGGCTCCTGGCCCGGGCGGGCGGGGGCGCAGGCGCGGATGACTTCGCCGAAGGCGGCGTCGGCGGTGATGCGGAAACGGGCGGAGCGGACGCGTTGGCGGAGGGAGCGGGTGACGCGGAGGCCGCCCTCGGTCAGCTCGAAGACGCCGCGGGGGTCGGGGTCGTACCAGCGGACGCGGCCCGAGAAGGGGTCGGCCATGGGAAAGAGCCCGCGTTCGTAGGCCGCGAGGAGGGCCTCGACGGCGGCCCGGGCGTCATCGGGATCGGGTGTTTGGGTCTTGGGAGCCACCTTCGTCCACGGTACCATGGGTTTGGGGGTGGTTGGCCGGGTCGGCGGTGAAAGGCCCGGGACCGCCCTCCCAAGGAAGGTCGAGGGCCCTGCGCAGGTTGCCGCCGAGCGACGCCCTGCCGCCGGCCCGTGTCCCCGGAGACTCCGCCATGGAACTGACCGAGCTCATCCACAGCTTCTTCAACAACGAGGAAGCGTTCATCCCGACGATCATCGCGGTGAGCATCGTGACGAGCGTGGTGTTCGGGACGATCGGGAAGACGATCCGGGGGATCTCGCGCGAGAGGACGCGGCGGGAGATCGCGGCGTACATCGCGGAGGGGTCGATGACGCCCGAGCAGGGCGAGCGGCTGCTCAAGGTGAAGGACCCGAGCGACAAGTGCGGGTGAGCCCGCGGGCCTGATGGAGTGCCGACGCGATGATGGACACGCTGCTCACGCTGGGTGACGCGAACGACTCGACGATCGTGGTGGTCGCGATGCTCGGTGGATTCAGCGTCGCGATTCTCGCGATCACCTTCAGCATCGCGCACTCGATGCACAAGACGAAGGAACGCGAGCGGACGAAGCGTGAGCTCGCGGCGTATGTGGCCGAGGGATCGATGACGCCCGACGAGGCGGAGCGGCTCTTGAAGGCGGAACCCCCGGAACGGAAGGCGTGAGCATGCTCGACGGACTCTTTCTTGCCGAGATCGACAAGCCGGTGATGGCGGCGCTGATCCTCGGCGTCGCGGCGTCGTTCGGTGCGCTGACCATGGTGCTGTCGTTCGCGCACTCGTTCTATCGCACGAAGCAGCACGAGCAGAGCCGCCGGGAGGTCGCGGCGTATGTCGCGGAAGGCTCGATGTCGCCCGAGGACGCGGAGCGGATCCTGACGGCGGAGCCGGACTCGGCGGGATCGGGACGGAAGTGCGGCTGGCTCTGAGCGGGCGGGGCTTCCTGAAAGGCGTGGGCGATGTTTGACATGAACGCGGGTGAGATCATCTTCCTGATCCCGATCGTCGCGATCATCGGCGGGTGCGGGTGCGCGATCGTGAAGACGATGTCGACGAACGGTCGCTACGCGCGGATCCGGCGGGAAGAGGAGCGGTCGCGGCGGGAGCTGGCGGCGTATGTCGCGGAGGGCTCGATGACGCCCGATGAGGCGGAGCGGCTTCTGAACGCGGGGCGGTCGGGGGAGCCGAAGCTGGATTGAACGGGCGTGCGGTCGGGGGGTGGCTGAGCAATGAGGCTTGAAGATTGAGAGGCGCTGCGCTGGGGGGGTCCCTCGCTTGCGTTTCGGGCTCGTTGTTCGGGGCACCGCGTCAGCGGACGAGCATGGCTTTCGCGACTTCTTCGGCGTGGCCGCCGAGGCGGGTGACAAGGGCGAGCGCAAACTCGATCGCGGTGCCGGGGGCGCGGCTGGTGATGAGCTGACCGTCCTCGACGACGCGGTCTTCTGAGAACGCCGTTGTGCTGCCGAAGCGGTCCTCGAAGCCGGGGTAGCAGGTGGCCCGCTTGCCATCGAGGATGCCGAGCGGGGCGAGGACGAGGGCGGGGGCGGCGCAGATGGCGGCGATGAGTTTGCCGGCGTCGTGGTGACGGCGGATGAGTCGGTTGGCGGCCTGGCTCTCGGCGATGTTCTGCGCGCCGACGGCGCCGCCCGGGATGACGATGAGGTCGGCGAGGGTGCCCTCGGCGTCGATGGCTTCGGCGGAAGTGTCGGCGGCGAGGGGGAGGTCGCAGCGGCCGCGGAGGGTGGTGGAGCCGATGCCGGCGAGGACGATCTCGGCGCCACCCCGGACGAGGATGTCGGCGGTGGTGAGGGCCTCGATCTCCTCGGTGCCGTTGGCGAGGAGGACGATGGCGGTGGGCTTGGGTCCGGTCATGGCGTGGCCTTCCGTGCTCTACCCTGCACGCTATGACCGACGACGCCCGCCCGCTGCACATGTCGCCCGAGGAGTTCCGCGAGCAGGGGCGGCGGATGGTGAACCTGATCGCGGACTACTGGGCGGGGATCGAAGAGCGGGCGGTGCGGAGCGACGCGGAGCCGGGGCAGATCTTCGCGGCACTACCGGAGCGGGCACCGGAGGAGGCGGGGGGCATCGGGGCGTGGGACGGGATCCACAAGGACCTGATGCGGCTGGTGATCCCCGGGCTGACGCACTGGCAGCACCCGGGGTTCATGGCGTACTTCCCGTGCTCGGCTTCGGGGCCGGCGATCCTGGGGGAGCTGCTGAGCGCGGGGCTGAATGTGAACGGGATGCTGTGGGCGACGAGCCCGGCGGCGACGGAGCTGGAGACGAGAGTCGTCGAGTGGTGCCGGGAGCTCTTCGGGCTGCCGGAGGCGTTTCGTGAGAACGGGGTGATCCAAGGGACGGCGAGCGAGGCGACGCTGTGTGCGCTGGTCGCGGCGCGGGATCGGCTTCGGGAGGCCGGGCAAGGGCGTGGGTTTCGGGTGTACTGCTCGGATCAGGCGCACTCGTCGGTGGCGAAGGCGGCGATGATCGCGGGGATCGCGGCTGGGCCGGAGGATCGGCGGGCCATCGGGCTGGTGCCGACGGATGCGGGGGGGGCGATCGACGCGGGGGCGTTTGGGCGGATGCTCAAGGAGGACCTGCGGTCGGCGGACGGGCCGGTGCCGATGGCGGTGGTGTGCACGGCGGGGACGACGGGGGTGGGCGCGTTCGACCCGGTGCTGGAGGTGGCGGGGGAGATCGAGCGGCTGGTGCCGCATCCCGCGAGACGGCCCTGGGTGCATATCGATGCGGCGTGGGCGGGTCCGGCGGCGGTGTGCCCGGAGCATCGGGGTGTCTTGGCGGGGGCGAAGGTCGCGGACAGCGTGTGCGTGAACCCGCACAAGTGGATGTTGACGAACTTTGACTGTGATCTCTTCTGGGTGCGGGATCGGGAGAGTCTGGTGTCGGCGTTGTCGGTGACGCCGGAGTATTTGCGGAACGACGCGAGCGATGCGGGGGCGGTGATCGACTATCGGGACTGGCAGGTGCCGCTGGGGAGGCGGATGCGGGCGCTGAAGCTGTGGTTCGTGCTGCGGCACTACGGGGCGGAGGGGGTGCGGGCGCACATCCGGCGGCATGTGGCGTGGGCGGCGTGGCTCGAAGACAAACTGCGGGGGGATGAGCGGTTTGAGGTGTTGGCGCCTCGGTCGCTGAGCTTGGTGACCTTTGCGCTTCGGGCGGGGGATGGGGCGACGCGGGCGTTGATGGAGCGGGTGAACGCGGGGGGGCGGTATCTGCTGAGTCACACGGGGTTCGGGGGGCGGTACCTGGTGCGGGTGGCGCTGGCGTCGACGACGGCGGAGTTCCGGCATGTGGAGGGTGTGTGGGCGGAGCTTCAGAAGGCGGCGGGGGAGGTCGGGTAGGCTGTGGGGATGCGTTGCGTGCTGGTGATGTTGGTCGGGCTGGCGATGGTGCTGGGCGGGTGTGCGCCGGCGGGGCCGCGGGTGTTCACCTTTGAGGCGTCGAGCTACCCGGCGGTGTTTGATGCGGCTCGGGAGGAGATCCGGGGGGCGCGGTTCGAGCTGAACCGGGTGGATGCGCGGAACGGGGTGATCTCGACGGAGCTGAAGGAGACGGGGGGGCTGGCGACGCCGCGGGACTTTGAGCAGCAGTCGTTGGGGCAGGAGTGGCAGGATCTGTTGAACGATCAGCTGCGGGAGGTGCGGGTGTGGTTCCGGCCTGTCGGTGAGGAGCCGGCGCGGGAGGCGGACGAGGTGGAGCCGGGGGCGGACCTGCGGGAGATGGCTTCGGGCGGGGGAGAGATCGAGGCGACGGTGGAGGTGATCCTGCACCGGCGGCGGCAGCCGGGGTGGCAGGTGGAGACCGAGTCGATCCGGCGGAGCGGGAAGTACACGACGCCGGAGTTCGGGCGGCGGCAGATGTACGCGGGGTCGACAACGCCGATCCGGCGGGACGATGACTTTGCGCGGGAGCTGGCTCGGCGGATCGTGGAGCGGGCGGGGGTTGTTGAGAACTGAGGCACTACCCGCTTTGCGGATAGTGGCACCGTGCAATCGCGAGTTCAGAAAGACACCGCCCCGTTCGCGGCTTGGGGGAGCCGGGAACGGGGCGGTGCGTGGTCTCGTGTTGAGTCAGCCGCGGGCCGGGCGGTTAGGCCTGATAGCGGTTGATGGGGAGGATGACGGCGTCATCGTCGCCCTGGTTGGCGTCGGAGGTCTCGGTGACGCGGGCCGCGGCGCCGGTGGTGCCGACCTCGGGGACGCGCTCGTTGTAGCGGTGCGCGGTCGGGCGGGTGTCGCGGACGCGGCCGCCCTCCTGGATGTAGCCCAGGGCGCGGGCGACGAGTTCGCCGCGGCTCGACGCGTTGAGCTTGCGGTGCAGGCTCTTGACATGGTCGTGGACGGTGTGCGGGCTGCGGCCGATCTCCTCGGCGATCTGGCGGACCGATTTACCGAGGGTGAGCTCCTCGAGGACCTGCTGCTCGCGGCCGGTGAGCCAGCGGGCGGTGGTCGAGCGGCGGGCGCCGATGGCGAGGAGGGCGCGGCGGACGAGGAGGGGGAGGACGGCCTCGATGACGCCGAGGTGCTCGGCCCGGGCGCGGGCGCCGGGGCTGGTGAGGGCGACCTGGACGATCATGGCGCGTCCGGCTTCGGCGGTGCCGAGGCGGGCGAGGCCGACGATGACATCGCCTGCGGGGATGCCGGCCCACATCTGGCCGAGGCCTCGGCCGCGCCAGTCGGGCGTGCCGGTGAGCTCGGTCAGGGTGCCGACGACATGCTCGTCGAGGTCGGCGTCGGTGACGCGGAAGCCGAGGCCGTTGAGGCGTTCGGCGCGGGAGCGGAGGGTGAGCTCGACGCTCTGGTCGCCGCCCTCGGTCTCGTTGGCGGTGGCGCCGGAGACGCGTGAGGCGACGCCGGTGGCCTCGTGGGCCACGAACGCGCCGCTGGCGTCGATGGAGCCGATGAGAACGCAGACGCGTGTGCCGGCGGCGAGGCCGGTGATGGCGGCGGCGGCCCGGTCACCCCAGTCCAGGGTGGCGACGGCGGGGAGAGCGCACAAAGAGGCAGCCACTTCGCAGGTGGCCCGCATCGCGTCTCCGGTTGATCCCAGATGAGTATCCATGTGGTGTGCCCCTCTTCAGTTGTGCCCCGCATCGCGGCGGGCGTTGGTCTTCCTTGCACCAGTACGGCTTGCGTCGAGAGCACACAGACGCACGCTTGGACCGATACCCCCCAGTATTCGGTCCGAATCCCGCTCCACCTGCACGGTTATAGCAGAGAATCCCACCCGATCAAGGGAACCTCACTGCATCCGTGCAGATTACCCATCTTGACTTCGCTCCTGAAAGGTGATCGGGCGTGTTTGGCGACTACGAACTCCGCTAATCAAAGCATAATAGCGACCTCTTGGGCTGGAATGGGACTTCCATCCCATGTTTTCGGGCACTTGGACGGGGTTCCCCGGTTTTTCAGGGCTTCAGGGACTGAATCCGGGTGAATGCCTCATCCGCCTCGTCCAGCAGGATGGATCGCTGCTGAAGGCGCTGGAGGGCCTGGGCGCGGTCACCCGTGACGGCGAGGAGCACGGAGGCGAGGCCGTCGTGGTCGGTGTACATGAGCCAGTACGACTCTTTCTGCCAGCGTTTCGGGCCGGAAAGGACCACGGATCGGGCCAGAACGGGGTCGCCGGCGAGGGCGGCGGTCTCGGCGGCGGAGAAGGCGAGGCGGCCGATGCGGATGAGCAGGAACTCGGCGTGCTCGGGGTGCGTGGGGAGGGCGGTCTCGTTCTGCTCGATGAAGTCGAGGACGGCGCCGGCGTAGGGGACCGCCCCGGGCTTGCCTTCCTGGAGCAGGTACTCGGCGTGGTCGAGGGCGAGATCGATGGTGATGCGGCCCGCCCGGAAGTCGTCTGTCAGGGCGGCGGCGGCGGCGGCGCGACCCCCCGTTGGGGGTGCCTGCTGGGCGAGCTCGGCGTGCTGGACGAGGCGGGCCCGGGGGTCGTCGCAGCCGGCGAGGGGGAAGGCGAGCGCGAGGAGGGCGGCGAGGATGGTGCGGCGGACGGTCGGCATGGGGGCAGGCTTTCGGGAAGGCGGGCGTCGAGCGACGCTCTCGTGATACCTGAGGCTACCGCGGGGTGCGGTCGGGGTTGCCCGATGGAAGCGTGGTGAAGGGAGGTAAATGGGGGAAGATTCACCACCGGTTCAGGTGCATCTTATCGGGGTATGGGGTCAGTTCCGCGGGCATTTCCGCGGTGTTGGGTGGCGGGATGCCCTGGATGGGGGCACATTGGAGTCGCACAGAGGGCGTGAGATCGCGCAACCGGTTTCGCTTGGTGGCCTTCGGCCGCTCGATCGGGACGGTTGCCCAGGACGGGTTGAGACGAGACGCCCCAACAGGTTGGTTTGTTTTCGGAGACCTCGAGGACTGGGGCGTCGATGAGCGTGCTTGGACGACATGTCGATGCGGCTTTTGCTGCGGTGGACTGGCAGCCCGATGTGATGGCGCTGCTGGACGACGCGCACCTCGCGGCGTGGAGTCTGGACCAGACGACGCGGACCCGGTTCGCGGCTTCGCTTCAGCAGTTCCTTGGTGCGCAGCCCGATACGGATGTGTGCAACTTCTACGGGCAGTACATCCGCGATCTTGATGGGTTCTGCCACCAGCTCGAGCGGGTGCTCCCGGCGCCGCCCCTTGAGCGGCGGATCGACGGGCCCCGGGGGATCACGGAGAGCCTTCGCAGCCGGTTCGGGTTCCGGGGTCGGTCGATCGCCCGGCAGCGTTTCTATGTGTGGCACGACGCGGACGAGCTGATCCGGGCGGACAAGGGGCTCTTTGGGGCACTGGTAGACGCTCTCGCGGGGGTGGCGGCGGAGGCGGAGTTCGTGAGCGACGACCTGCTCATGATCCAGCGGTGCGTCTTCATCGGTGGGGATGCGATGCTGGAGTACGCCCGGGATATGCGGGGGCAGTTCCGCAGCTGGCGTCCGGACGCGTTCGGGGCGCCGTTCTGGAGCGTGGTGACGGGGCTCGAGGCGCCTCCCGTGACGGTTTCGGAGATCGAGTCGCTGATCGGGTGAACCGATCTCCGTCGTCAACGAACAGATGAACGAGGGCTGACCCGGTGTCATCTGGCACCGTGCTGGCAGCCGAGGTCGTCATGAATATCTTCGAGTTGATCTTGTTCTCGCTCATAGTTTGGGCGATCGTCGAAGTCACCCGGTATCTGTCCGATGTGCTTGGTCTCCCGGTCCCGTTGGTCTCCTATTTCGTGATCTTCGGTACGCTTATAACAATCTACCTCATTCATCGGGTCCGGCGCGGCGGCGACTACGGAGCGGACGACGCCTGATCCGAAGGCGGCTCGTTCGGGTTCGCGGATCCCGCAACGCCACGCAACGAACGAAGGCAGGGGCTGCCCGCTTGACATCGCCCCCCCACCGCGGTTCGCTTGTGCGTGCGCATCATCTCTGGCGAATTCCGCAGGCGTCGGTTGCAGGGTCCCCCGGACGCGAACACGACGCGGCCGATTCCTGACATGGTCAAGCAGGCGCTGTTCAACCTGCTCCGTGGGTACACGGAGGGGGCGGCGGTGTTCGATGCGTTCGCCGGGACGGGGTCGATCGGCCTCGAGGCGGTGAGCCAGGGGGCGAAGAAGTGCGTCTTCGTCGAGAAGGACAAGAAGATCGGGGAGGTCCTTGAGGCGAACATCGCGACGGTCGGCGCGGGTGAGCGGTGCAGCGTGGTGCGTGCCGATGCGCTCGGGCCGATGGCGCTGGCGCGGTGCCCGATGCCGGTGGACCTGGTGTTCATGGACCCGCCGTATCCGCTCGTGCGCAACCCGGAGAGTTGGAGTCGGGTGAAGTCGCAGGCGAAGAAGCTGGTGGCGCGGCTGAGCGATGAGGGGTGGCTGGTGCTGCGGACGCCTTGGCCCTTCGTGCATGAGGTGAAGCCCGAGGGCGAGGCGGGGGGGCCCGGGGAGGTGATCGAGATCGACCTCAACGATGACGATGCGCTCGAGGAGCTGGACGCCTTTGAAGAGGAGCTGGCGGCGGCGGCGCGGGCGGCGAGCGGGCGGGTGTATGAGGATGTGTCGCTGACGCTGGAGGGGGCGCTCGGGCCGGAGACGCATGTGTACCGGGCGACGGCGATTCACTTGTATCAGCGTGATCGCGGGGGGCCGGATGGGCGGGGCGAGCCGGCGGCGGCTTCGGGGGATGAGGTGGGGGCGTGAGTGCGTTTGTCGAGGGGCTGACGGCGGCGCAGCGGGAAGCCGTGACGCACGATGGCGGGCCGATGATCGTGCTGGCGGGGCCGGGTGCTGGGAAGACGCGTGTGATCACGCACCGGATCGCGCACCTGGTGGTGGACCGGGGCGTGGAAGCGGAGCGTGTGCTGGCGCTGACCTTCACGAACAAGGCGGCGACGGAGATGGGGGAGCGGCTGCAGGGGCTGATCGGCGCCGGGCCTTCGGACCGGGTGCGGGCGTTTACCTTCAACGGGTTCGGGGCGTGGCTGTTGAGGCGGTTCGCGGATATCGCGGGCGTGCCGATGCGGCCGGTGCCCTTGGACTCGGCGATGCGGAAGCGGCTGATGCGGCGGCTGTGGTCGGAGCGCGGGCTGATGAGCCGGTCGGTGGCGGAGGGGCTGGACGCGGGGATCGAGCGGGTGACGGAGCAGATCCATCGGATGTTCTGCGCGGGGTGGACGGCGGAGGAGGCGAAGCGGGCGCTGAAGGGGGCAATCGGGTCGTGCGCCGATGAGGCGGAGGGTCATGAGCTTTCGGACTGGCTCGAGGCGGCGGAGGCTTGGGCGGCGTTTGCCGGGTTGTGTCGCGAAGAGGGGGTGATGAGCTACGACGACCAGATTGCGCTGGCGACGCGGCTTGTGGAAACGAACGCCCGTGTCGCGGAGATCGTGCGGGCGGAGGCGGCGCATGTCGTGGTGGATGAGTTCCAGGATGTGAACCTGGCGCAGATACGGCTGCTCCGGGCGATCGCGCCGCCCGGGACGGGGCGGGATATCGCGGTCGTCGGTGATGATGACCAGTCGATCTACGGGTTTCGCGGGGCGGACGACCGGGCGATCGGGCGGTTCGAGAAGACCTGGACCGTGGGCGGGGACCGGGTGAGGACTGTGGAGCTTGGGGAGAACTTTCGCAGCGAGCGGTGCGTGATCGGGGCGTCGCGGGCGGTGATCGAGGTGGCGAACGAGGTCCGGTTCATGCCGGGCAAGGAGCTGCGGCGGGCGGCGGTGCGGGAGGCGGAGGGGGACAAGCCCGGGGCGGTGGTGGAGGCGGTGCGGCTGGATGCGTGGGCGCGGGACGGGGCGGCGATCGCGGCGATGATCAAGCTTGATCTCGCGGAGAGCGGGCGGTCGTTGTCGGACTACGCGGTGATCGCGCGGTCGCACGGGGATCTTGATCGCGTGCGGCGGGCGCTGGAGCTGGAGGGGATCGCGACGGTGAGCGCGCGCACGACGGGGGCGGCGGACGACCCCGGGGTGCAGGATGTGCTGGCGTGGGCGCGGCTGCTCGTTGATCCGAGCGCGGGGTGGTGCGTGCGGCGGTTGCTGCGGCGTGCGCCGTTTGCGGTGCCGGAGGGGGTGGTGGCGGCGTGGGAGCGGGGGTGGATGGCGCAGCGGTCTCGGCTGGAGGCGGGGGATGCGGAGGCGGGGGCGCTCCCGGGGTCGGGGACGCTGCTGGACTGGATCGCGGCGGAGGTGAGCTCGGCGGGGGCGCACCGGGGGGAGATCGACCGGATGCTGGAGTGGCGGGAGTCGCTCGCGAAGGAGGCGGCGGACCGGGCGGCGGACGAGGTGATCGAGGCGATCATCCGGGTGACCGGGGCGACGGCGGCGGACCTGCCGAGCGGGGAGGCGAGCCGGGAGCGGGTGTCGTCGCTGGTGGCGCTGCTGCGGTTTGCGCGGTCGCGGCGTGGGCGGCTGGATGAGCCGGGGGATCTGAAGGCGTTTCTCGATTACTACGACGACCTCGATGATCGCGACAAGCGGATGGAGGGGGACCGGGAGAACCCGGACGCGGAGCCGGGGCCGGAGGGGGATGCGGACGCGGTGCAGCTGCTGACGGCGCACGCGAGCAAGGGGCTGGAGTTTGACACGGTGTTTCTGCCTCGGCTCGGGCAGCATGGGTACCCCTCGAAGCGCGGGGCGGGTGAGCTGGAGCTGCCGGGGGTGCTCGCGCGGGATGGTGACGGCGGGGGCGAGGGTGGGGCGGATCATGAGGAGCGGCGGCTGTTCTATGTGGCGATGACGCGTGCGGAGCGGCGGCTGGTGGCGCTCGGGACGCTGCCCAAGAAGATGACGAAGGGCGTGACTTACTTCTTGCACGAGCTGATCGAGGGCGGGGCGGTCGAGAGGACGGCGGACGAGGTGATCGATCGGGCGCGGGAGGCGGGGGTCGTCGCGAACGATGGGCGGGACGCGGAGTTGAGCTCGGGGGCGGCGAAGGCGCTGGAGCTGGCGGCGGCGGACGAGCGGCGGGCGGCCCGGGAGCTGGCGGCGGCGGCGCTCGATCGGGCGGACCGGGTGGGCGTGGACGCGGGGTCGATCGCGGAGCTTGCGGCGAAAATGGGGAGCGCGGCGAAGCGGATGGCGGCGGTGGCGGCGGCGGAGCGTGGGTTGGAAGTCCCGGCGTTTGCGCTGGAGGACGAGGGCGCGGCGGCGGGGGCACGGCGGATCGCGGATGCTCGGGCTGGGCTGGGAATCGATGGGCGCGGGCTGGAGGCGATGCGGTCGCCCCTGAAGCTCAGCTACTCGATGATCAATTCGTACGAGCGGTGCGGGCTGTGCTTCTATGTGTCGCAGGTGCTGGGGCTGCAGGACGGGTTCGCGCCGTACCTGGCGCTCGGGAACGCGGCGCACCGGGCAATGCAGCTGTTCACGAAGGAGCGGGCGGACGCGGAGAGCGATGGGCGGGAGAAGCCGGGGCGGGACTGGCTGGTCGCGCGGGGGCGGGAGGAGCTGTTCAAGGCGTGGCCGCGCGGTGAGCCCGTGCCGAAAGAGGCGGTGGAGCAGGTGGCCGAGCAGCTCGGGCGATGCTTTGACCGGCTGATCACGGACGAGGACCACACGGTGGAGACGGAGTTCGCGATCACGCTGGGCTACCCGGATGCGGAGGACGGGCCGCACCGGCTGATCGCGAAGCTGGACCGCGTGGACATGGTGGGCGGTGGGTTCCGCATCGTCGATTACAAGACGGGCGGGGCGAGCAAGGCGAAGCTGGAGCCTGAGAAGAAGGACCTGCAGCTCGGCATCTACGCGATGGCCGCTGAGTCGCGCTTCGGTGCGGACATGACGGGGACGGCGGAGTACTGGGTGCTCTCGACGGGCGAGCGGGGCGTGATCGCGCTCGAGGAGCTGCGCGGGTATCGCGAGAAGCTGATCGCGCGGATCGACAAGGCGGTCGAGGGGATGCTCGCGGGTCGGTACGAGCGGCAGAAGGACTGCACGGGGATCTGCGCGAGCGTGTTCCCGCACGCGTAGTCGGGCTTTCAGGTGGTCCGCGTGCGTGCGTGGGCGGCGTCGAACTCGGCGGCGGGATCGACCCAGATGTCGCTCGTCGCGTCGTGCTTCTTGCCGGTCCAGAGCGTCTTCAGCACGAGCTTGATGTCGCGCAGGATGACGAGCATGCAGGGCAGGACGATAAGGATGATCGCGGTCGCGCTGATGAGGCCGAAGGCGATGGTGATGGCCATGGGGATGAGGAAGCGGGCCTGGAAGCTCTGCTCGAGCATCAGGGGGAGCAGGCCCAGCACGGTGGTGACCGTGGTCAGGAGGATCGCGCGGACGCGGGCGCGGCCAGCGGAGAGGGCGGCCTCGATGGTGGTCTTGCCCTCGCGGCGTTCGTGGTTGAAGAACTCCATGAAGATCAGCGAGTCGTTGACGACCACGCCCGAGAGGGCAACGAAGCCGATGAGGCTGAGGAAGGTCATGGTGTAGCCGAGGAGGATGTGCCCCCAGATCATGCCGATGACGGCGAAGGGGATGGCGGACATAACGACCAGCGGCTGCGTGTAGCTGCCGAAGAGCCACGCGAGGATAACGAAGATGGCGCCGGCGGCGGCGAGCATGCCGAGGGGCAGCGTCGCGAAGCTCTCGGTCTGTTCTTTCTGGCGTCCTCGCTCGACGATCTGGACACCGGCGAACTCGCGCTCGATCTCGCGGAGGGTGGGCTGGAGGGAGGCGGTCACCTCGTTGGGGTTGGCGACGGCGCGGTTGACATCGGCGTTGACGGCGACGGCGCGCTCGCGGTCGAGGCGGCGGACGGTGGAGTAGCCCTCGGCCTCGACGATCTCGGCGACTTCGCTCAGCGGGACGGGGGTGCCGGTGGGCGTGAAGACGAACTGGTTCTCGAGAGCGGCGAGGTTGCGGCGGAGGGGCTCGGGGAGTTGGACGCGGACATCGACATCCTCGCGCTCGCCGGCGAAAGTGAAGGCCTCGATGCCGAAGGCGAAGCCCTGAATCTGGCGGCCCAGGTTCTCGCGGGTGAAGCCGAGGCGGGTGGCGCCCTCGCGTAGTTCGAAGCGGACCTCGCGCTGGCCGCCCTCGGCGTCGGAGCCGATGTCGACGACGCCCTCGTACTCGGCGAGGGCGTGCTGGAGGCGGTCGGCGGCGGCCTCGATCTGGTCCTGGTCTTCGCCGACGACGGTGAGGCTGATGGCGGGGCCGCCCGGGCCGCCGGCGACGCCCGACATGCGGAGGCTCTTGATGCCGCTGAGCTCGCCGGTGGCGTCGCGGATGGACTGGATGATCTGTTCGCTGGTGCGGTCGCGGAACTCGACGGGGGCGAGCTCGAGGATGAGCTGGCCCAGGTGGGTCGAGGCGGCGCCGGCGGAGGAGCCGTCGAGCGAGCTGACGGAGCCGACACTGCTGTAGAAGCTGGTGATCTCGGGCTGCTGGCGGACGGCGTCTTCGAGTCGACGGACCATCGCGTCGGTCTCGCCGAGCGGTGTGCCGATGGGCATGGCGAGCTCGATGTTGACGGTCTCGGCGTCGTCGGTCTCGAAGAAGATGAACTCGAGCCGGCCGCCGGCGACCATGCCGACGCTGATGATGACGAGGGCGACGGCGATGGCGAAGGTGGTGTATCGGGCCTTGAGGGCGATTGCGAGGACGCGGGCGTAGGCGGGGACGATCGTCTTGTCGAAGAGCCAGACGCGGAAGCGGTCGGAGAGGTGCTCGACCTTGGCGAGGAAGGAGTTCTTGCGGGCGCGGTCGCGGTCGTCGGCGTGCTTGAGGCTGTGACCCATGTGGCTGGGGAGGATGAAGAGGCTCTCGACAAGGGAGATCAGGAGCGAGCAGGCGACGACGATGGGGAGGACGGCGAGGAAGTCGCCGATCTCGCCCTCGATCAGCGCGAGGGGCATGAAGGCGCCGACGGTGGTGAGGACGGTCGCGACGACGGGCCAGCCGACCTGGTGAGTGCCGTTGACGGCGGCGAGGAGGGCGGGCTCGCCCTTCTCGTGGCGAGCGGTGATGTTCTCGGCGACGACGATGGCGTCATCGACGAGGATGCCGATGACGATGATGAGCCCGAACATGCTGAGCAGGTTCAGGCTGACATTGGCGACACGCATCATGACGAGCGTGCCCATGAGGCTGACGATGAGGCCGGCGGCGACCCAGAAGCTGACGCGCCAGTTCAGCAGGATGACGAGCGTGGCGAAGACGAGAACGCCGCCCCAGAAGGCGTTGCGGGTGAGCAGCTCGAGGCGGCCCACGACGAAGCGGGCGAGGTCGGTGGTGGTGGTGAGGGTGCCGGGGAGGATCTCGGAGGACTTGCTCTGGCCCAGGAGGTAGGCCTCGTGGACCTCGTTGACGGGGTCGTCGGAGCCGGGCGGGCGGAGGGCCATGGCGATGCGGGTGCCGACGCCGAAGTCGTAGCTTTCGCCGTTGCGGCCGGCGACATAGGCCTTGACCATCTCGGCCATGGTGACGATGTCGTCCTTGCCTTCCTTCAGGACGGTGGCGTTGACGCTGGGCTGGCCGTTGAGGCGGCTGATGAGGGGGGTATCGGCGAAGGCGTCGCGGACATCGGCGATCTCGCCGAGGCGGATGACGCGGCCGTCGTCGTAGCTCCTGACGATCACATCGCGGACGGCCTGGGCTCGCTCGTCGACGCCGACGCTCCGGAGGGTGTAGTTGCCGGTGCCGGTGCGAACGGAGCCGCCCGGGGTCTCTCGCATGGCGGCGCTGATCTCGCGGGCGACATCGCTCATGGAGAGGCGGTGCTCGATCAGGGCGGCGGGGCGGACCTCGACGGTGATCTCGTCGGTGCGGATGCCGTCGATGACGACATCGCCCATGCCGGGGAGGGAGCGGAGGTCGTCGCGGACATCGCGGATGGCCTCTTTCATCTCGCGTTCGTCGTAGTCGCCGAAGATGGAGACGACGATGGCGGGGAGGTTGGGCTCGAGGCTGGTGACGGTGATGCGGTCGGCGGCGTCGGGGAGGTCTTGGAGGGCGTCGACCTCGCGCTTGACCTCGGCGACGGCGTCGTCGATCGAGATGCCCTCGGAGAACTCGACCTGCACGACGGCGAGGCCCTCGCTGACGGTGGTGTTGATCTCCTCGACATCGGAGAGGTCGGCGAGGCGGTCCTCGATCTTGATCGCGAGGGCGTCCTCGACCTCGTCGGGGGCGGCGCCGGGGTAGGGGGCGGTGACGAGGACCTGGTTGGCGCGGATCTCGGGGAAGAACTCGCGGCGCAGGCCTAGGCCGAAGACGATGCCCGCGCCGATAAGCGCGAACATGACGAGGTTGGCGACGACGGGCTTGCGGACGCCGAAGCTGGCGAGGCTCACGGGCGGGCCTCCTCGCCGTTGGCGGAAGCGGTCGTTGGATCGGCGACCGGCGCGATGGGGGCCCGAGCGGGATCGCCGGGAAGCCGGAGATCGACGACCATGCCGGGGCGAAGCTGATCGAGGTTGCTCAGGATCAGGCGATCACCGGGCCGCAGTGCGCGGCTTGCCGTCGTGCCCTCGACGCTGAGGACGGACCACTGATCCTCGTCCGCGATGAGATCCGGGAACCTCGCGTTGATCGAACGAGAGACATTGACCTCAACCTCACGGACCACCGCCGGACGCATCGGCTCACGCCTGCGGACCCATTCACGCCGTTCGGCTTCCGAGAGCGCTGCGAGCCTTTCGGCTTCTTCCTCGTCGACAGCCCGGGTCTGCTCGATGATCGAATCAAACTGTGCGAGCCGTGCTTCGACGCGTTCCTCGATATCCAGCGGTGTGCCCACGAGCACGCGGTTGATATCGATCGCCCGACGCGGGACCACCATGCGGGGCTCGGCGCCCTTCGTGCGCACGCGGCCCATCACGAACCGGCCGGGCCGGAGGACGGCGGTATCGCCCGCGGGGTCCTGGCGGACCTCGACGAAGACCTGGATGGATCGGCTCTGCTCCTCGGCCTCGGGCGCGACGCGGGAGACCTCGCCGATCCAGCTGCGGTCGGCCTCGGTGTCGGGGCGGAGCTCGACGGGGTCGCCCGGGCGGACGAAGGCGCCCGCGGTGACGGGGAGGCGGAGGGGGACCTCGATGACGCGGAGGTCGACGATGCGGGCGACGGGGTCGCCCGCGCGGACCCACTCGCCCTCCTCGGCGTCGACGCGCTGGAGGACGCCCGCGATGGGGGCGCGGAGCGTGGCCCGCTCGAGGTCGCGCTCGGCGACCAACAGGTCGGCCTGGCGGCTGAGGAGGGTGGCCTCGAGGCTGGCGCGGCGGGAGGGGATGAGCTCGAGCTGGTTCCGCAGGGCGGCGGCGGCCCGCTGGGCGGCCTGGAGGGCCTGGAGGCGGGCGTCGATCTGGCTCTCGGTGCCGGCGCCGCGGGATTGGGCCTCGCGGGCGCGCTCCAGGTCACGCTCCGCGATCTCGACCTCGGCCTCGGCGGACTGGACCTGCGCGCGGAGGTTGGACTCGTCGACCTCGAGCCCGCCGAGCTCGGCCTGGGTCGCGTCGATCAGCCGGCGGAGGGCGGCGGCCCGGGCCTCGAAGTCGCCCGGGTCGAGGCGGAGCAGGATGTCGCCCTCGGCGACCCGCTCGCCGGGCTCGATGGTCGCGGGGCGATCGAGGACGCGGGCGGTGATCTCGACGGCGACCTCGGCGGCGTCCATGGCGCGGGCGGTGCCGTAGCCGGTGAATTCGCGGGCGATATCGCGGGGCTCGACCTCCATGGCGCGCACGACCATGGCGCGGGTGACCTCGGGCCGGCGGGCGGCTTCGGGTTTGGTGGCGGTCAGGAAGACGAAGAGCCCGAGGGCGAGGGCGAGCGCGACGACGCCGATCATCGCGCGGAACACGACGGAGAGCACTTTGAGCACGGGCCGGCCTCTGTCAGCAGGTGCGGCGGTGCGGCCCGCCGCCGATCGTGGTGGGAGGCACTGCCCTGTTTAGGGTGTGCCCAAGAGGCCCGCGGCGGGCCCCGATCGTGGTTTCATGGTAGCCGCGCGTCGGTTCGCCGCCGGTCATTCTCCGGGTGCGGGCGCGGACTCGTGGTGAACGCGCCGGGCGGCGTCGGGTTGCGGGCGGGTTGCGCAAGTTGGGCAAGTTTCGGGCGCAAATGGGTCGCCGGATGGGCGATCTCGTGGCCCATTAGAGATGGACGAGTGCGCCGATCAGCCGCCGTGGTGGAACGCGTGTGGTCGCCGAGGTTTCGGCGACTGCGGCAGATCGGGCAGCAGAGAGAACGATACCCCAAGTTTGGGGGCGTTCACGACCCGGGAGGGGACGCGTGAACCACGAGATCACGAAGAAGCTGATGGCGGGCGTTTCGGTTGCGGTCCTGATGGGCGCGGCCGGTGTTGCCGGTGCGGGTCTGCAGGGCGTCGTGGGTCTGTCGGGCGAGATCGTCGCGGCGGAGGACGACGGGACGATCCCGGTCGGCGTCTCGGCGAGCGACGCGATCATCGCGATCGGCGAGAACCGCAATGTGCTTCTGGCGACGGAGCTGCGGGTGAACATCATCAACCCCGGGCTGTACGACCAGCCGAGCGACATCCGGCGGGCCCGGGTGGCGGCGGGGACGCTGGTGGATTCCTACCTCCTGAGCTTCGACAACGAGGATCAGTCGGGGCTGGTGCGGACGGGGTCGATCACCTTCGCTCGGGATGTCGTCGGGATCATGATCTTTGACGAGTCGCTGGTGGCGACAGAGGCCCTGTTCAGCCCGTTCCAGGTGGACGAGCCGGCGGAGCGCGGGACGGAGCTGGCGCAGGACGGCGGGCCGGAGTTCATCGAGCTGAGCGCGGACCGGCGGACGGTGACGCTGCGGCTCGGGAACGACACGACGCTGGACCAGATCCGCATCCTGACGAACGCGATTCCGGGGCCGGGGACCTTGGCCGCGGCGGGGCTGGTGTGCCTCGCGGGCGGGGTGCGGCGTCGGCGGTGAACGATTGGGCGGGGGAACGGATCTCTCCTCACGCCATCTTCTGAAGCTTTGAAGGCCATGCTTCGCCGGCGTGGCCTTCTTTGTTTTTCCGCGTGTTCGTTCGTGGGAAAGGCTGCGCCGTTCCCACGGCACCCGGAGCACGGGCGGCGCGGTCGTTCGGGTGCGGGCTCTACACTGGGGTGATACACCGCGGTTGGTGGTGTGCTTTGTGCCCTGTGTGCATGGGAGCCCGACGATGAGCAGCGCGATTCACCGGAACTTCGACGCCCGCACCGAGGATGTGCTGGAGACCCTGGAGCGGACGGGCCAGCTGAAGTCGCTGCTGACGATCGACGGGCCGATGGGGCCGACGGTGCGGCTGAAGGACGCGGACGGGGACATCACCGAGACACTGTGCTTCTGCTCGAACAACTACCTTGGCCTGGCGAATGACCCGCGGGTCGTCGAGGCAGGGATCGAGGGGCTGCGGAAGTACGGCGCGGGGACCGCGTCGGTGCGGTTCATCTGCGGCACCTTCAGCCCGCACGAGCACATCGAGCGGACGATCGCGGAGTACATGGGGACGGAGAGCTCGTACACCTTCGTGAGCTGCTGGACGGCGAACGAGGCGATCTACCCGACCTTCGCGGAACCGGGGGACATCATCCTGTCGGACGAACTCAACCACGCGTGCATCATCGACGGGATCAAGCTGGCGACCGTGATCAAGAAGGGCGTGAAGAAAGGTGTCTTCAAGCACGCCGACTACGCGGACCTGCGGGCGAAGCTCGAGGCGGCGCGGGCGGACCCCGAGGTGACGGGGCAAATCTGGGTGGTGACGGACGGCGTCTTCAGCATGGAGGGGGATATCGCCGACCTGCCGGCGATCCGCGGGCTGTGCGACGAGCACGACGCGATGCTGATCGTGGACGACTCGCACGGGCACGGCGTGATGGGTCGCACGGGGCGCGGGACGCACGAGCACTTCGGGATGCTGGGGCCGAAGGGGCACGCGGGCAACGACATCGGCGAGGTGGACTTCTTCACGGGGACGCTGGGCAAGGCGCTCGGCGGCGGGGCGGGCGGGTTCGTCGCGGGGACGAGCCGGGGGATCGAGCTGTTGATCCAGCGGGGTCGGCCGACGCTGTTCAGCAATGCGCTCCCGTGCACGATCGCGTGCAGCGCGGCGAAGGCGATCGAGATCGTGATGGACGAGCCGGAGCGGGTGACCAAGCTCAAGAACAATGTGGAGACGGCGCGGGAGAAGATCGGGCGGGCGGGCTTCGAGGTCCTGAACAGCCCGACAGCGATCCTGCCGATCATCATCGGCGATACGGCCGAGGCGATCCGGATGAGCAAGCGGCTGCTGGAGATGGGCGTGTTTGTGATCGGCTTCGGGTACCCGGTGGTGCCGGAGGGGGCGGCGCGGCTTCGGATCCAGATGTCGGCGGCGCATACGGATGAGCACATTGAGCGGTTGGTGGATGCGTTGAAGAAGCTGTGAGTTCTGGTGCGATCACCGCACCGGCATCCACAACTCCGTCCGCAGGTCCACCGGCTTCGTCTTGCGCGGGTCGGTGAGGTACTTCTCGAGCGAGGGCGGGTCGGCGAGGGTCCAGCGTTTGCCGGCGATCGTGTCGGACGCGACGCGGGCGCACAGGGCGGCGTAGGTCTCACCGATCTTGTCGAAGGGTCCGGCGTGAACGGTGACGGCGTAGGCGCCGCCAGGACAATCGCGGAGCTCGACCGGCGGTTTGGCCTTGGTCTTCGCATCGACGACGAGGCAGGCGTCGTAGCGGACGCGGTCGGCGGGGGTGATGTCGGGGTCATCGTGGCAGAGGCCGAAGGAATCGGGCTTGCCGAACATCACCTTCGTCCAGCCCCACTTCATCAGGGCCTGCCAGGCGTCGCCGACCTGGTCGTAGGGGCCGGTGTGGCGGACGAAGGCGATGCGCGCGGGTTCGCGGCGTTCGATGCGGATGTCCAAGGGGGGCTCCTTGTGCGTGGTCGCGTTCGCGAGCACCTCGCGGCGCTGCTCGCGCCAGGCGGAGGGGGTGAGCTCGAAGCGGGCTTTGAAGGCGCGGGTGAAGGCCTCGTGGCTGTCGTACCCGGCGGCGAGGGCGATGGGGAGGATGTCGTCGGCGGTGTGCGTGAGCTGGTGGGCGGCCCGCTCGAGCCGCAGGCGGCGGGTGTATCCACGGACGGTCTCGCCGAGGAGACCTCGGAAGAGGCGGTGGAAGTGGAAGGGGGAGAAGCAGGCCTCGCGGGCGAGGTCGTCAAGCGGGATGTCCTCGTCGAGGCGGGACTCGATGAGGCGGCGGGCCCGGGCGAGGCGTTCGGCGAGGGCGGGGTCGAGAGCCGGGGAGGGCGCGGGCGTCATGCCGCCAGTATGGTGGTTGGGGCGGCGGCCGCTTGATCGGGCTTGCGGTTTGTGGGGTGAAATCGTCGGGGCGGGGTTCCCAAAGCCCGGGCTCACGGGTGGGTCATGGAGGTTCTGAGATGGGTCGAGCGATGCGTGGTGTGGGTGCGGGTGTGGCGTTGGCGGCGGGGCTGTGCCTCGGCGGGTGCGGGGTGAGCGACTCGGGGCGGGCGACGCTCGGGCCGGGTGAGTCGCTCGCGTGGACGCTGGAGGGGGAGAAGGTGCACTTCCGCGTCGATAACTATGGGCCGGGGGAGGTGAGCCTGACCGACGCGGACGGTGAGCGGAACTGGCTCGCGAACAAGGGCAAGTACGCGGTGAAGCGGGATCACAGCGAGCGGTCGGAGGCGCTCGAGGTCTTGCTCCGCAACGAGAGCGCCGAGCCGGCGGAGGTGGAATGGTCGTACCGGGCGGGGAAAGCGGAGGGGCCGCGGGGGAGCGAGTAGGAGGCGGGCTACTCGGCCCAGCGTTCGAGCGTTTGGCGCAGGTCCTCGGCGAAGCGGACGATGGTGAGGCCCGGGAGCAGGGCGAGGGGGTCGTCGATCGTCGCGAGGTGGTCGTGTTCGTTCGCGGGGATGGGCAGGTCGGCGAGGACGCCGAGGCGGGCGCGGGTGGCTTCGGGGCCGGCGTCGCCCGGGGCGGCGTCGAGCGGGCGGGGATCGATGAGGACGATCGCGGCGGGGGCGAGGCGGAGGATGTCCTCGGCGTCGAGTTCCATCCACGGTGAGCCCTCGGTGAGGGCGGGCGTCGCGCCCGTGCGCACGAGGATGTCGTGGTGGAAGCTGCCCGGGCCAACGGCGGCGGGCGGGTCGACGGAGGCGAGGAGGAGCACGGGGCCGATCTGATCGACGGTCTCGATGGGCTGGAGGGCGCGGACGAGGCTCGCGCTCGGGAGGTCCTGGCCGAGGCGCTCGGAGGGGTCGCGGAAGGTATCGACGCCCGGGATGGGGCCGGGGGTCGGGGCGCTGGTGTTGTCGAAGGTGGCTGCGCCGAAGGAGAGGGCGAGGTTGTCGGCGGCGCGGGCGATGTCGTCGAGCGTGAGCAGGGGGAAGGTGCGGATCGTCCAGTCGCGGTCGGCCGCGAGCTGCTGCAGTCGCGTGGGGACGCCGGCGCGGCTTTCTTCGACGAGGATGTGCGTGGGCTCGGTGTTGAGCAGGGCCTCGTAGTCGATGGCCTCGTTGTGGCCGACGGCGGGGATGTCGTCGCCGGCGAGCGTGTCGTAGTCGTGCTTGGCGACGATGAGGTCGCCCAGGTTGAGCTCGATGAGCGTCGCGGCGAGGGCGGGGCTGAGGACGGCGAGGCGGGTCTCGATGGCCTCGTCGCGGCTTTGGGGGTTCCGGGCAGCCTCGCCCGGGGTGGGGGGTGTCGGTCCGCGGCCGCAGGCGGTGAGGAGGAGGGCGAAGGTGACAACGAGGGTGCGGCAAAGGGTCATAGTTTGCGTGTTCCGGAGAAGGCTTGGGCGATGTCGTCGCGCAGGGCTTCGAGCTCAGCTTGGGCCATGAAGCACCAGGGGTAGGTGCGGTCGGCGAGGGCGGCGGCGGCCTCGCGGGCGCGGGCGGCGGAGGCGGCATCGGCGTCGAGGGCTTCGATGTCGGCTTTGTGGGCTTCGCGGTGGGTCGCTTCGAGGGACTTAAGGCGGGCGTAGAGCTCGGCTCGTTCGGCGGAGTGGCGGGGGAGGGCGGCGATGGTTTCGACGAGGTCGCGGCGTTCGCGCTCGGCTTCGGCGTCGCCGATGAGATCCGGGCGGAAGCGGGCGGTGCGGGCGTGCCAGACTTTGCTGGCGAGCTCCTTCTCCGTCGGGGCGTCGGCGTGGCCGGGGGGGTAGAGCGTCGCGGTGGCGATGGCGGTGGGTGCGAGTGTGCGGCCGAGCCAGTCCGTGGCCCATTGGTCGGTCACGCGGTCGTAGAGCTCGCCGCCGGTGCCGTGGATGAAGAGGTCGCAGGCGACGAGGCGGAGGAGGAGGGTCATGAGGAGGGCGCGGGGGGCGAGCTCGTCGCGGGGGATGCCCGCGAGCTCGGTCGACATGACGGGCTGGCGGGGAGCGCTCAGGCGGATGCGCCAGAGGGGGAGCTCGTAGCGGGCGGCGCGGTCGCTCGCGAGGAGGGGGCGGACGCCGGCGTCGGGGTGTGCGGTTGCCGCGGCGTTGTAGGCGCGGACGCAGGCGGCGGGGTCGGCGGCGATGGTGTCGAGCAGGCTGACGAAGGCGTCGAGCTGGTTCAGGCGTGTGGCGAAGAGGAGCGTGGGGCACGGGATGTGCAGTCGCTCGGAGATCAGTCGTGCGTTGGCGCGGGCGGTGCGCTCCGCGATGGTGTCGCCCGTCGCAGCATGCAGGGCGTGCGAGAGATCGGCAAAGGCAGGAGGGAGAGCGAGGGTGGTATCGAAGTTGGCCGAGCCGCTCGGGAGGTCGGGGTGCGCATCGGCTTGGGCGTCGAAGGATGCGGGTTCGTGCTCGCCTGGCTCGGGCGGGCGGCGGAGGTCGAGGGGGCGGTTGGTGTCCTGGTCGACGACGATCCACGCGGCGTGCGCGCCCGCGGCACTCGCGGCGGCGTTCGCGGCGAGCCACTTGGCGAGGATGCCGGCGTGCCAGAAGCCGGCCTGGTGGCCGGACAGGACGATCGGTTGGTCGGTCGGGAGGCCGAGCTGGGCGCGAGCTTGGCAAGCTTCGGGCGACGGGGGCGCGGCGTGGGTCAGCGCGCGGATCCAGCCGGAGGCGTCGGGGGAGAGGCGGAGGCGTTCGGTGGCCCCGTGGCCCGCCTCGCTCTTAGAGGCAGCCGACGACGAGCTCGGCGGTGGCGGCGTCGGGGAGTTTGGCTGCGCAGCGGCAGAGTTCACGGTGCAGCACCTCGCGGTAGTGGGCCAGGCGGTGGGCGGCGTCGTCGAGGCCGCCTCCGAAGGTCCGCGTGGGGTCGTTGTAGATCAGCTTGACGGGGACCTCGCCGACCCGCAAGCGGGCCGCGGCGGCCTGCACCCAGAACTGCATGGGCATGGCATAGCCATCGTCGTCGAGCGTGAGCTGCGCGATCGCGGGGACGCGGAGAGCCTTGAACCCGCAGAAGGCGTCGGTGATGGGCCCGCCGATCAGGTCGGCGAGGCGGTCGTTGAGCTCGGCGGTGATCTGGAGGTTGATCTTGCGACGCTCCGGGGGCGGGGCGTCGGCGTCGGTGAGATCGAGGTAGCGGGAGCCGGAGATGACATCGAGGTCGTCACGGCGGGCGGCTTCGACGAACATCGGGATGGCGTCGGGCTCGTGCTGCTCGTCGCAGTCCATGGTGATGAGCCAGTCGTAGCCTTGGTCGGCGGCGTAGGCGAAGGCGTCGCGGAGGCTGCGGCCGTAGCCGGCGTTGGCCTCGTGGTGGATGACGGCGAGGCCCAGTTCGGGGGCGAGGCGATCGAGGAGGGCGGGCGTGCCGTCCGAGGAGCCATCGTCGATGACGAGGACATTGTCGGCGTAGCTGCGGATGCGGCGGAGGACGCGCTCGGCGTACTTCTCCTCGTTGTAGACGGGGACGGCGATCAGGGTGCGCATGAGGTGGGGGCCCTCCTGTGGCCCGGTGCCGGCGGCGATGGGCTGACACACCACGCCGCTTGGCAGAAGTCCCGCTCGGGGTGTTTGACCACCGAGCAGGGATGATTGGCCCGCCCCCGGAGCCGGGCCGAATGGTCGATTCGACCATCTTCGCGCGCCGGATGCTGCGGCGACCCCGGGGAAACACCCCGGTTCATGCCGCGTCGGGCTCGGGGCTCAACGCGCCGGCCCCCGGGGGTATTCGCGCGGTCAGGAGCTCATGCCGTCGCGTTCGGAGTTCGCGAGGCTCGTGAACGCGGCGAAACCGAACGGGCGGTCGTCGCCCGGGGCGGCCTGCTGCACGGCGGCCTGCTGGAGGCGTTCGACGAGCTGGTGGGAGAGGGAGTGGATCATGGCGATTTCATGGACGGGCAGGGTGTAGACCTCGCCCCCCGGGGTGGTGATCTGGAAGACGGTGCACTGGACATCGGCGGAGATGGCGCGGTCCATCGCGGCGCTCGGTCCGCTCGAAGGGATCGAGCATGCGAAGAGGGGCGTCACATCGGCGATGGGGATGCGCTGGCCGAGACGGGTGACGACGGCCATGCGTCCGTCGAAGAGGTCGTGGACGGGGGAACCACCGGTGGCGGCGCCCTTGGGGCCGACGCTGAGGCGTCCGCCGCTGGTGGCGGCGGCGGCGGCGAGGCCCGAGAGCATTTCGCGGACGACATTCTGCCAGAAGAGGTCGCGGCGGGCGAAGCTTGTTGCGCCGCCACTGGGATGCAGCGCGTGCGTGCCCTGCTGCGGGTGGTTCTGTGCGGGCTGGGTGGTCGTTCCGGCGGGTGCGGGCGTGTGGGCGTCCATACGCGGAGCCTATCGGGCGGAACGACCCGAGAGAACCACGGAGGGCTCCCGAGGTGGGGGGTGCGTGCGGTTGACCGCTGCGGATATGCGCAGACGGAACGGCCCGAACGGTCGTCGCTTTCGGCGTGGTCGGGCCTGACGGCACAACGGGCAAGGTCGCGGGGCGTGTTTGCGGTCCCGCGGTTGACGCCGCGAAGTGGACCTTGGGGTGGTCCGATGAGCGGGTGTCCGGGAGGAGTGCAACACCATGGCTGAGACCCGCCGTTCGTTTCATCAGGTCAAGTCGCTGCTCGGGAAGCTGGATCGCTCGATCGACGAGGCTCGTTCTCGTCGGCTCGGGATTCCGGATGAGCCCGAGCGTCCGAGCGCCCGGTCGTCCGACTCGGACGCGCTGGAGACGGTGATCGGGCGTGCGGAAGCCTCGAACCCCGAACCGGACCCGGGCCCCGCCGGGGGCGGGGAGAGCCCCGGCGGCCCGCGCCGGTCGGTGTATGGGCGAGCGAAGCCCCTGAACCGTCCCAATCCCTCGTCGCAATGGTCGAGCGCCTGACGCCGTTGGGGCGGGCGGGCTCCCGGCTGCGGGCCGGGGCATCGCTTGTCTGGACGGGCGGAGGGTGTACGATCTGGTGATGGCGACCGGGCTGGTCCCGGCGTCGTTCGTTAGGGGATTGGTGTAATCGGTAGCACGACTGATTCTGGTTCAGTTAGTTGGGGTTCGAGTCCCTAATCCCCTGTTGAAGCAGCACACGGCCCGGCGGATTTCCGTCGGGCCGTTGTCGTTTTCAGGGTCGTTCGGGGCGGCGCCGGTCAGGCGGCCGTGGCGCCGCGGTCGAAGCCGCGGAGATTGCGGAGCAGGTTTCTGACCTGGGCGATCTCGGTGTTTGCGGCTTCGAGGTTGGCGGATTCGAGCTTGCGGACGGCGGCGTCGGCCTGCTTGGCGAGAACGGGATAGCCGAAGCTGCCGGCGGTGCCGGCGATGCGTCGGAGCAGGATGAGGGTGCCCTCGGCGTCCTTCTTGGCCTGCTTGGCGCGGATGGCCTCGGCGGCGTTGCGGCAGGCGTCGTGGTAGGCGTCGAGCATGGGGACGATGGCGTCGTCCTTGCGGAGGTTGGTGGTGAGGGCGTCGTCTCCGCCGGAGAGCTTGTGCCACTCCTGCAGGACTTCGGTGATGCGGCTGGAGATGACGGCGCTCTCGAGGGGGCACTTGAGGGTTGCCTTGGGCTCCCCGAGGACGCACTGCGCCGCGACGAAGTCGTCGGCGGAGTCGGCGACGAAGACGATGGGCCCGCCGAAGCCCGCGGAATCGATGCCCTCCTTGAACTGCGACATATCGAGGTTCTCGTTGCGCAGGTCGATCACCAGGACATCGACATCGCCCGAGCGGAGGGCGTCGAGCACGGCACCGGGCACATCGAACGCCGTGACG
The DNA here is from genome assembly GCA_964615815.1 of uncultured Phycisphaeraceae bacterium. GTDB lineage: Bacteria > Planctomycetota > Phycisphaerae > Phycisphaerales > UBA1924 > DAIQNV01. The sequence continues at coordinate 130,134 of CAZTQV010000008.1, forward strand.
GAGATCCGCGTGTCGCGCAGGGCGAGCGTGATCATGTGCTTATCGAGCGGGCTCGCGAACATGTGGATGATGCGTCCGCTGATGAGCTGGGTGTCGTCCTGGAGCATGGACTCGGTCCACTGGTCGCGTGGGACGACGCGTTCGAGGCGGATGGGCTCGAGGAAGCGGAGGCCGCAGTGGTGGAGGCCCTCGTCGTAGATGCACCAGCGGACCTCGCCGCGGACATCCATGGAGCCTCCGTCGATGGTGGGGAGCTTGATGCGGGCGCGGGTGCCGACATGAAGGAAGGTCTGGGTGGTCAGGCCGACGCCCCCGCGTCCGATATCCGTGGTCGCGGCGGGGAGCTTGACGCGGCTGCCGCCGGGGTGCTCGACGGTGAATTCGATATCGTCGCGCATCCACTGGATGCGGTCCTCGGCGCGCATGCCCTTGCCGGGCGAAGCGGCGTTGCCGGACTGTCCCTCCGAAAAGCCCATCGCGTCTTCTATCGGAGACCGGTGTCCGCGGGGTCAGCCCGTCGAGTCGGGCTGGGGTTTACACCCGGCATTGCGCCCGTGAAGATGGGCGGGTGGTGCGGGCGGCGCGAGGATGGGACCCCGCTGTTCGGGCAACCCCCGGGCAACCGACCGCGTCCCGATCAGGCCTCGGCGGGCTCTCCGAGCTGGATGCGGAGCAGTTCGGCGTACCGGCCGCCCATCGCGAGCAGTTCCTCGTGCGAGCCGGTTTCGATGATCCGCCCGCGTTCGATCACCACGATGCGATCGGCGGTGCGGATCGTGCTGAGCCTGTGGGCGATGACGAACGAGGTCCGACCCTCCATCAGGCTCTCGAGGCTCGCCTGGATCAGCCGCTCGCTCTCGGTGTCGAGGTTGCTGGTGGCCTCGTCGAGGATGAGGATCTTGGGATCGGCCAGGACGGCCCGGGCGATGGCGAGGCGTTGCTTCTGCCCGCCGCTGAGGCGGACGCCGCGTTCACCGATGAGGGTCCCGTAGCCGTTCTCGAGTTCGGTGATGAACCCGTGGGCGTTGGCGGCCCGGGCGGCGGCCTCGATGTCGGCCTGGCTCGCGTCGCGGCGGGCGTATCCGATGTTGTCGGCAACGGAGCCATCGAACAGGAAGACATCCTGCTCGACGATCCCGAGCAGGCGGCGGTAGCCGTCGAGGTCCCAGTCGCGCAGGTCTCGGCCGTCCAGGGTCATGCGGCCGCGGGTGGGGTCGTAGAAGCGGGCGACCAAGTTGCACAGCGTGGTCTTGCCCGAGCCCGACGGGCCGACGAAGGCGACCACCTCACCCGGCTCGACCGACAGGTTGATGTCCTCGAGCACGAAGCGCTTCGGGCCGACGCCCGCGTCCTCGGTGTCGGCGTCCTCGTCGGCGGGGCTGCCCGCGTGCACGGGGCGGGCCTTCGGGTAGCTGAACCACACGCCCTCAAAGGCGATCGCGCCGCGGACCCGGTTTCGGTCGATCGGTGCGGCGTCGGGGGACTTGGTGTCTTCGAATTCGCTCGGCTCTTCGAGCAGGTCGAGCGTCCTGTCGAATCCGGCGAGCCCGCTCTGCACCTGCGCGGCGCTCGAGACCAGCGACTCGAGCGGGCCGAGGAGGCTCAGAACATACGCGCTGAAGGCCATGAGCTCGCCCACGCTCAGGCGGCCCTCCAAAACCTGCCACCCACCGAAGATGAGCACGCCCGCGCTCGCGAGCGGAATGACGACCTGCCAGGCGACCTCGAGCAGGCGGCTCCACCACCACGCGAGGATCTCCTGGCGGATCATGAAGTGCGTGTCCCGCGTGAAACGGCCGGTCTCGGCATCGGGGCGGTGGAACGCGCGGACGACGCGGATGCCCCCGAAGCTCTCGGTCGCCTGGGCGTCGATCGTCTGACGCGTGCGGCGGATGTCGCGGTAGACGGGTCGGATGCGGGCGATCCAGGTCCGGTGGCTGAACCAGACGATGGGCACGAGCAGCAGGGCCCCGACGGTGAGCCGCCACTCGATCAAGCCGACGACGATGAGCGTGCCGGTGAACTGCACGATCGCGCGCCACGGGTTGTACACGAGGCTGAAGAGCAGCTCGCCGGCGTTGCCCGCGTCGTCGCGCAGCAGGCTCGAGACACCGCCGGTCTTGAGGTCGCTCACCCGCGTGAGCGGCAGGCGGACGGCGTGATCGAACGCCCGGCGGCGCATCATCGTCTGCAGCCGCTTCATGAGCTTCGTGACCTGGTAGCGCCCCCAGAGCCCGACCGCGACGGACACGAGGCTGAGCGCGAAGACCACGCCCACGATCACGCCGAGCAGGCCGAGGCGGGCTCCGGTGCCGCCCTCCGCGGCCTCGGTCGCCATGGGCACCCACGCGGGCAGTGCCCCGGGGCCGGGATCATCGAGCAGGACATGGTCGATGATGAGCTTGATCGAGTAGGGCCCGACGAGGCCGATGATCGTCGAGACCGTCAGCGTGGCGAGGCACAGGGCGACAAGGGTGCGCCGGCCCCGGAGCATCTCCCAGAACCCGCGGAGGAGGCGGCCGAGACTGCGCTTCGGCTTGCGTTTCTCGGCCTCGTCGCGGACTTCCTTGCGTTCGGCGACGCGGTCACGCTCGCCGGCTTTCTTGCGCTCGGAGAAGTAGGTCTGGAATCGGTCTCTGCTGGAACGGATCGCGCCTCGCACGCGCAAAAGTAGGCGGGCCGGTGAGCGGATCTCTCCGCGCCGGCCCGCCAGAACCGATCCCAGTCCGGACCGGACCCGCTACGAGACCCGTTGAGCCCGATCCTTCACAGGATCGGCCCCGAGGTCCGTGGGCCCCGTGCACCGATCCCGGATTACTTCCTGCGACGCTTGGCAAGGAGGCCGAGGCCGCCCGCAGCGAGGGCGAGCGAGCCCGGCGCGGGCACGGTGACGAAGTCGAGCTCGTACACCGCGTCGTTGAAGTCACGGTCGCCGCCGGTCACATTGATGTCCTCCACATAGAGCCGAGCGGTGTCGGCGTCGATCCACTCGTGCCGGAACTGCTTGATGCCGTGTGCGTCGTCCATGCGGTAGGTGGCGAGCGTGCCGCGCGTCACCTCGTACTGGAAGAGGAGCTGGTCGCCTTGGTCGAACGAGCCGAGGTTCACCGGCTTGTTCTTGTCGGCGTTCTTGTTCGTGGTGAGGAACATGGGCGGGGCCTCGTTGGGGAGGAGGAGGCTGAGCTCGCCGTCCCAGCCGGCGTTGCGGGCGATGAGCCGGAGGCTGACCTCCGCGTCGAACGGCGAGACGATCGGGCCCTGGGCCTTGTTCGCGTAGCCGGCGAGGGCGAGGCCGCTCGAGCCGGCGACGACGAGAGCGGCGAGACCGAAACCGAAGGTGGCGTTGCTCTGCATTTCTCCACTCCTTTGTGTTGCTCTGGGCTGATGAACCTGCCCGCGGGCCGGTGCCCCACCCGTCGCCCGGGGACTCGTTGGCCCCGTCGGTGACACCACAAAGACACGATTCAGCGGAGCTCGCCGCCACCCATGGGGCCTTGCGAACGAGGGCGACGGCCATGCGACCGCAGCGAAGTCGTCGCCGCCTGCCCGGGTTCACACCCCACGCCGAGAACCACGCCCTCGCGGGCACTTGGCGGGTCCGGTAGGCTCGTGCGATGCCCGAGAACACCGCTCCGACGCCCGCGAGGGGCCGCTCCAAGGGTTTGGCCCTGCACTGGAAGATCCTGATCGGCCTGATCGCCGGGATCGTGGTCGGTCTGCTGATCAACGCGCTGTGGACAGACCAGACCTGGGCGAGCATGGGCGTGAACGACCCGCAGGCCTACCTCGCCGGTGGGCAGGCAGCGCGCGACGCCGCGGGCACGGGCGGGCCGAACGCCGAGGCGGGGACGGTCGCGGGCGTCGCCCGTTTCATCCGCGAGTCCAACACCTTCGTGGGCGATCTCTTCATGCGCGGGCTGCGGTTCATCGCCGTGCCGATCGTGCTCTTCAGCCTGATCGTCGGGGCAAGCTCCCTCAACGACACGGCGAAGCTCGGGCGCATCGGCGGCAAGACCATCGGGATCTACCTCGTGACCACTGCGCTGGCCATCACGATCGGCGTGGTGCTGGCGAATGTCGTCGGGCCGGGCCGCGGGTTCGACGAATCCCTCCGCGACACGCTCGCCGCGGGTGCCGTCGGCGACGCCGAGACCCGTGTCGGCAGCGCCATGGCCCGCCCCAGCACCTGGGAGGTGCTGCTGAACATCGTGCCGACCAACCCCTTCGACGCCCTCGCGAACACCGTGATGCTGCAGGTCGTCTTCGCGGCGCTCATCATCGGGATCGCGCTGACCAAGGTCGAGCGGTCGAAGGCGGAGTCGGTCATCCGCTTCTGCGACGCGATGACCGATGTCATCATCCAGATCGTGCACTGGGTGCTGCTGCTCGCGCCCTACGCCGTCTTCGCCTTGATCGTGAAGGTCGTCGCCGACCTCGGCTTCACGGTGCTCATGCAGCTCCTGAAGTACGGGCTGACGGTCGTCGCAGGGCTGGCCCTCATGATCTTCGTCGTCTATCCCGCCGTCCTGCGGGCGTTCACCAAGGTCAGGTACGGCCGGTTCTTCAAGGCGATCAGCCCCGCGCAGCTCCTTGCGTTCAGCTCGTCGAGCTCGGGCGCGACGCTGCCGGTCACGATGGAGTGCCTTGAGGAACGCCTCGGCGTCAAGGAAGAGATCGTCAGCTTCGTCGCCCCGCTCGGCGCGACGATCAACATGGACGGCACCGCCCTCTACCAGGGCGTCGCCGCCATCTTCATCGCGCAGCTCTTCGGGCTGGACCTCACGATCGGCCAGCAGCTGACGATCGTGCTCACCGCGACGCTCGCGAGCATCGGCACCGCGGCCGTGCCCGGGGCCGGCATCATCATGCTCATCATCGTGCTGCAGGGGCTCGACATGCCCGAGGAGATCGTCACCGGGGGCATCGCGGTCATCCTGGGCGTCGACCGCATCCTTGATATGTGCCGCACGGCGTGCAATGTCACGGGCGACTGCATGGTGACCGCCGTCGTGGCGAGCGGCGAGAACGCGATCAGCCCCGACGAACCATCGCCCGCCTAGATCCCCAGCACCAGCGAACTCAGCCCGTGCAGGCCGACGGGCTCGAGCGTGTGGAAGGGCTCGCCCGACTCCACGCCGATGCGGCTGCCGAAGTAGGTGCCCGCCGCCTCGACCCACTCGACGACACGCCGGTTCTTCTCGGGCAGGACGAACTGCGTGTGGTACGCCCGGATCGAGTCGAGCTTGCGCTCCATCATCCCGGAGATATCGAAGACGAAGCTCGGGTCGGCCACCCACCGCAGGTGGGTCGCGTAGTAGTAGAACACCCAACGGGGGTAGATCGGCCGCGTCTGCAGGCCTTCGGGCTCGACGCCCGGGCCGGTCATCGGCTCGCCCGTCCACTGGTCGACCGGCGGGGGAATCTCGATCTTGCCCAGCTTGCTGTCGAAGCGGGCGTCCTCGACCAGCCGCGTCACGGCCCGGTGATCAGGATGAGCATCGATCGGGAAGGTCGTAAAGAGGACCTCCGCCTGCCACGCGCGGATCACCCCCGCCACCAGCCGCCGCGCGTCGAGCGTGTGCTCCACCGTCCGATTGGGAAGGCCCAGGCACACCCGTGGCAATGGCCCGCGGATGCCGCCCAGTATGTTCGCGGCCGCGGCGGCCTCGGCCTTGCGTGTCTCGGGATCGCCGAAGGGGGTGGGCTCGCCGTTGGTGACATCCACGAGAAGCACCCGGTGCCCCTGCTCGGCCAGCCGGGCGATCGTGCCGCCCATGCCGAGTTCCTGGTCGTCGGGATGCGGTCCGAAGACGGCGATGCGGGCCATTCAAGTCCTCGCTTTCTCGCCTAGATGGTAGGAAAGCGAGACCGTGGGCCGGAACGCCCGCCCCCGGCGGATCGCCTACTCCCGCCACAGCTCCCGAAGATCGTCCGAAACCGGGGACCGGATCGAATTCCGCCGCATGACCTCCTCGGTCGCTTTCAGCAGCTCCTCCCGGTTGAAGACCAAGGTCCGCTCGGCCACCTCATCGGCAAACTCGAACACCGCGTACTCGTCCTCCAGGTCCTGGATCGCCTTCACGAGGTGCGCCAGGTTCTCGATCTCCTGCCCGTTCAGCTTCGAGAGCACAAGCCCGATCTCGGCTTCGTCATACCCGCGCACGATCGAGTGCGACAGCGGCCGGTTCGCCAGGCACACCAGCCGCTCGCCGGGGAACGCCTGCAAGTCCGAGGCCCGCTTGAGGATCGGGCTCTGCCGCCGCGAGAACTCGCCCGCCCACGGCCCCGAGATCGCGAACCCCGCGAACTCCATCGTCGCCTCGGTGAAGACCAGTGGGCCCAGCACGAGATAGCTGGGCCGCCCGTTCCCGAGACTGCCGATCAGCGGCTGCCCGTACCCCCGCACCGGCTCTTCGACGGTCATCCGCTCGCCGTCGCGGATGATCGCGACCTCGATCGTCGACCCCTCCACGGTGTCCACCGGGTACTCGAAGTCGATGCGCCGCCCGTAGGCCTCGACCCGCCCGCGATCATCGACGGGCATCCCGGCGATCTCCACGATCACATCCCGCTCGCGGAGCTGCCCCTCATCGCCGAGCGGCGCGAGCGTCACGACGGTCCCGCCATCGGCGAACGGCACACCCAGATACGAGCGCATCGCCGGGTTCTCAGCCCCGAGCGTCGCGACCCACAGCTCGGGCTTCCCGTCGTACTGCCCGTCCGCGACATCGTCGAGGAACATCTTGATCTCGGCGAACGGGATCACATAGCCGATGTTCTCCGCCTCGGGGATCTGGCTGAACACGATGCCGACGCACTCGTCGCCCTTGAACACCGGCCCGCCGCTGTTCCCGGGGTTCACCGCCGCATCGATCTGCAGCCGCAGCCCGCGCTCGTTCCACCAGTACCGGTCGTACTCAAGCCGCGACACCACGCCCTCGGTCGTCGACAGCGTGCTCCCGCCCATCGGGTACCCGCGCACCACCACCGTGTCCCCGTCGCCCGGGATCTCCTCCGCGAACACGACCGGCGGGTGCGCCTCGAAGAACCCCGGCTGATCCACCGTCACGATCGCAAGGTCCACCCCGTACGCGAACGCCTCGATCTTCGCCGGGATCCGTCGCGGCACCTTCGCCGACTCGATCAGGATCTCCGCCGCGTGCGACACCACATGCGCGTTTGTCAGGATCCGCTGCCCGTCGATCACCACCCCACTGCCCGAGCTCTGCTGCGGCTGGCGGAAGGTCCACGGCCGGAACGGGTCCGGCGTCTCGCTCGTCACATGCAGCTTCACCACCGAATCGGCGACATCCTGCGCCGACGCCGGGCTGACCGCCCCGCCCGCGGCCACGACGGCGACCGCGCACACCCCGCTCCAGATCGACCCGCCCAGCACTCGATGCATCGCGCTGCTCCCTTCGGCGGAGCACGCCCCGTGCCCGCACCGGGTCAGCCTAACACATTCCGGCAGCCCCCCGCCCGTCCCTCCCGCCGGTCTAGTTCAGCCGGTTCTCCACGATCACCAGCCCGAACAGCTCGCCCCCGCTCTCGAGCTGGGCCAGCACCACCAGGTCCGGCTCCCGCGTCGCGAAGAAACCGCCCGCTCGGAACCGATCCCCGTGCTCGTTCACGAACGACCGCAGGTCGAGCGAGATCGATTCGCCGAGGTCCAGCGCCGGGGTCGGCACGCTGTAGCTGCGGTTGATCCAGAGCCGCCCCGGTTCGAACCGGCGGGCCGTCGTGTTCGTCAGCCGCAGCTCCGTGCCGTCGCGGAAGACCTGGATATCGAGCACCCGCGACTGATCCAGCGACTCGGCAAGGCGTGCCGGTTCCGCCGGCGCAGGTCCGGTCAGCGCCGTGCACCCCCCGCACAGACCGACACCGGTCGCCGCCAGCACGCCCGCCGCTAACCGTCCGTCGATCACCCGCGCCTCCGTCGTCTGGGCCCGGGCTTTGCCGCCCCGGCCCGGTCTACCGTTCGCCCGATGGGTTGCGAAGCCGCGAACAACAACGCCACGCCGCCGAGCCCCGGGATCGCCCCGCCGCTCGGCGCAACCCCCGCGGGTCAGGATATCGACCCGCGCCGCGTCGCCGAGGACCTCGCCGCCCGCTTCGGCCCCGGCGGCATCGACCCCCGCATCCCCAGGCTGGTCCCGGGCTTCGACGCGCCCTTCTACCAGGCGGGCCTCGCCGGCTACTCCGACGCCCCCATGCGCATCATCGCCCGCCGCCACGGCTGCCCTTTTTGTGTCACCGAGGCCCTGCTCGACCGCACCATGCTCGCCGGCGGCCGCGGCTTCGCCAAGGCCGACCTGGGCGAGCTGCACGAGAATGTGCCGGGCGGCGCCGAGGACACACCCCTCTCCTGCCAGATCATGGGCTCCGACCCGCGCGAGATGGCCGCCGCGGCGCTCAAGGCCGTCGAGCAGGGTCGGCGGGGCGATAAGGACTACCGCGTCCTCGCCTACGCCGGTCGCGACGCCGACTTCGCCCGCGATGTCGCCGGCCAGCACCTCCGTACCGCCGCCGGCGAACAGATCGGCCGCATCGACATCACCCCCGACCTCCCCCCCACTCCCTCAAACTCCTCCCAGATGGCCGATGGCCGATCCCCGATCCCCTCCGCCGCCTTCTCCACCATCGATGTCAACCTCGCCTGCCCCGTGAAGAAGATCGCCAAGAAGGCCCGCGGCGGCCACTGGCTCGCCGAACCCGCGGGCGCGATCGCCATCCTCGAAGCCGTCCGCGAGGCCGTCCCTGCGGAGATCCCGGTGACGGTCAAGATGCGCCGCAGCTTCGACGATACCGAAGAGCAGCGCGAGAACTTCTTCCGCGTCTTCGACGCCGTCTACGACATGGGCTGCTCGTGGGTCACTGTCCACGGCCGCACCGTCGAGCAGAAGTATGTCGGCCCCAGCCGCTGGGACATGCTCCGCGAGATCGTCGATCGCCAGCACCCGGGCAAGCAACGCGACCGCATCGTCTTCGGCTCGGGCGACATCTGGACCGCGGCCGATGTCTTCCGCATGATCGCCTACACCGGCGTCCACGCCGTCTCCATCGCCCGCGGCTGCATCGGCAACCCCTGGGTCTTCCGCGAGTGCCGCGACCTGCTCGCGGGCCGCGAGCCCACGCGTCCGACGCTCGAAGAGCAAAGACAGGTCCTGCTCGACCATTTCGACCTCGCCCTCGCCGCCAACGCCTCGATGCGCCACCCCGAGCTGCACACCGGCAAGACGATGCGCAAGTTCGCCATCCAGTTCAGCAAGCACCACCCCGACCCCGCCCGCGTCAAACAGGCCTTCGTCCGCGTGAAAACGACCGAGGAATGGCGGGCCGTGCTCAACGAGCACTACACATCCGAACTCATCCGGAGCGCAATATGACGCGATCGGGCATCGCGTCATTCGATGAATGGGAGAACTTCTGCTTTCGAGATCGCTCCGAATCGTGGCATACGCAGCTAGACGACCACGATCTGCCGTGGCTCGGCCGCGATGACAGAGTTCCGGTCGAGTACTTCACGCGCCTTCACGAAACCGCGCCCGTGACTCTGGAGCGGTTTTCCAACGAAGAGATCGGAGCCGGACTCTGGGCGCTGTACTCGAGCGCGAGCGAACTCCACCCATCCTTTCATCTCGTACCGAGGCAGGATCGCCACCGTGCCATACGAAGCGTCGGCGCGTTCGTGACAGACGCGGTCCCCGAGCGACTATCGCCCGGAACGCAAGACATCCTGCATCACGCTGTGTACATGTTCTGGGATATCGCTGCGGTCTGGCCGCATGGAACCGGTCCATACGAGGACGAAGATCGCGCCGTATGCATCGAGGAGATGCGAGGCTGCCTCTATGTCGATCATCCCACAGCCCGCTATCACGCCCTGCACGGACTGGGGCACTTCGTCCTCATCGCGGGCGACGACGCCGCCGGCGTCATCGACGAATGGCTCGACACAAGCCCCGCGATCGACGCGGCCATGGCCGAGTACGCCGCTCGTGCTCGCGCGGGCAGTGTCCAATAGCCACCCTAGAGGCGATACGGACCAGGCCGGCTTACTCGCGCATGCTCGCCGGCCGATCGCCTGACGATATTGCCGGCTCCCCCCGCCCCCACATCGCCACCACCACCGCCAGGAAGATCAGCCCGAACGCCGCCAATTCGTTCCACCGGGGCCGCTCCTTCAGCACCAGCACCGCGAACGCCATGAACACGACGAGCGTGATCGCCTCCTGCAACACCTTCAACTGACTCGCACTGAACGGCCCGCCCTGGGAGGCGTGTCCAAGCCGGTTCGCCGGCACCTGCAGCAGGTACTCCGGGAACGCGATCAGCCAAGACACGACAATCGCCGTCATCAGCCCCCATCCGGGCTTCCGGAGGTGCCCGTACCACGCCCAGGTCATAAAGATGTTCGAGCAGACGAGCAGCGCCACCGTGCCGAAGATGCGTTCCACGGGAAGAAGCGTACCCACCCCACGCAAAAAGACAGCCGGCCGGTCATGCGACCGGCCGGCTGGGCATGGATCAGGATGTCCGAGTCAGATCAGAACAGGATCTGGATCTGAGCGCGGAGGACGGCCTCGAAGTCGTCGTTCGAGCCCAGCACGCCGGTGATGCTCTGCGGAGTGCCACCGGTGCTGCGGCCGACGAGGTTGGCCGTCTCCGAGAGGGCGAACACCGCGTCGACCGAAGCGACGGCGGCATAGCTCTCCGGGATGAAGTAGTAGTTCGCACCGACCGTCAGGAAGTGGAAGGTGTCCTCCTGGCTGGCGGCGCCGGCGGGGATGCGGTCGCTCTCGATCGCGGTCACATCGTACCGGGCGTAGCCTTCCCACTGCTCGGTGAAGAAGTAGCCACCCTGCACGAGGAAGCCGATGTCCGAGCCATCGACATCCGCCGCACCGCTCGCACGACCCTCACCGGTCTGGCCGTAGAACGCGGCCAGAAGGTTCCAGCCGTTGCCCTCCCAGGCGACATCGGCGGTGTAGTTGAAGAGGTAACCATCGGTACCGCCGAACGGACGGCCGGGCGAGGTCGCGCCGCCGGTGTTGCCGTAGTTCTCGTAGTGAGCGGCAACGCCGATCTTCAGGCCCTGCTCCGAGCCGCGGAAGCTCGACTGATCCTGGAACTGAGCCCAGTCACCCGAGACCTTGTACTCGAAGCGACCGGTCACGGCCCAGTCGGCCTCCGGGCCGTTGAAGCTGGTGCCGCCGGTGCGGACGCCGTCCGAAACCGCGATGTAGGTCGCCCAAGCGTCCTGCTCGTAGCCGAACAGGAAGCCGGTCGAGTAACCCTGGGTGAAGAACTCGTTGGTCTGCGAGCGCTCGATCGCCTGCAGGTACTCGGGCTGAGTCAGCTCGCTGGCGAACAGCGGGAGCTTGAAGGTACCGAAGCGGACGAACGCGCCGTCCCAGGAACCCTCGAAGTCGTACTGGCCGTACACCCAGGTGGCGTTCACATCGCCGAGGCCCGAGCCGCCGTCGATGTGGTCGCCGGCCTCGAGGCTCACGCGGTAGCTGATCTGCGGGTTCAGGACATTGCCCGAGAAGTCAAACCGCGTGCGGGTCAGCTCGTACCCGTGCGTGAAGTCGTCCTCGTTCGTCAGGCCCGTGCCCGAGTCATCGCGGAAGTTCGCGATGTAGCGGAACTGGACCAGGGCACCGATGTTCAGCGAGCTCGCGCCGTCGGCGCTCGAGATCGAGAAAGTGTTCGGCGTCGTGTCACGCAGCGAACTCGTGCGCGACTGGGCATCGGCCGACAGCTCGGCGGCGTAAGCCCGCTCCAGGTCAAGAGAGCTCTGGCCCATGGCCACGCCACCGAGGCCAAGAGCCGTCCCAACGATCGTGATCGTGGTCAGCGTGCGACTCATTTCTGACTCCTTGGTACACCCCTCGGGAGACGCGCCTAGCGGACTTCCCGTCCGTGCGCCCCAGGTTGATCGGGCCCGGGGACACACGCCCCAAAACCCTAGTGTGCACTCGTAACTTCCACTCGTCCCAGGCCGGCGAACCGCTCGCCTCCGCCTGACCGGGACCCCGCTCCGCGGGACCCCTCTTTCTTTCCCTCACATCCCTTGGGATCTGCCCCGGCACCCGCCGAGTCCCCCGCAGGACCGAAAATGCTAGCCCTCACGGGCTAGCGAGTACAAACTCAACCAGCATTTTCGGCCCCCCACCCACATTTCCGCCACCTTCCGACGGATTTTTACCGGCCGATACCCCGAAACACGCCCCCCGACCCCCCAAACCGCATCGGACCTTGGCCACCCACCGACACTCTGGTACCCTTCCGGAGAAACGGCCGGAGGAGCCGCGACACTGGTCGCCCGCCGGGCCGCCCGAGCCGACACACCACCCAAATAGGGTGATTCGACCCGTGGAGTCCCGCCCGTGACCCGACGCATCCTCATTGTCGACGACGAAGCCGATCTCGCCGAGCTTCTCGCGTACAACCTCGCCGCCGCCGGCTACGAGACCCGCGTCGCCCACAACGGCCGCGCCGCACTCGCCGCCATCGACGAGTTCCGCCCCAACCTCATCGTCCTCGATGTCATGATGCCCGAGCTCTCCGGGCTCGAGGTCGCAAAGCGCCTCCGCGCCGACCAACGCACACGCAACATCCCCATCCTCATGCTCACCGCGCGCGCCGAGGAAACCGACGAGCTCCGCGGCCTCTCCGCCGGAGCCGACGACTTCGTCGCCAAGCCCTTCAGCATGAAGGTCCTCGAGGCCCGCATCGAGGCCGTCCTCCGCCGCGCCGGCGAAACCCAGGCCGATGCGAGCCATGTCCTCACCTTCGGCCCCGTCGCCATCGATACCGACACCCACGAGGTCACCCTCGACGGCGCGCCGATGCACCTCACCGTCACCGAGTTCCGACTGCTCCTCGCTCTGGTCGAAGCCGCGGGTCGCGTCCTCTCCCGGCAGACGCTGATCAACCGCGCGATGGGCCCGGGCGTCACCGTCACCGAGCGCACCATCGATGTGCATGTCACCTCGATCCGAAAGAAGCTCGGTGACCACGCCGCCCGCATCCGCACCGTCCGCGGCGTCGGCTACCGCATCGTCGAGCCAGAGGCCGATGAAGCCTCCGTCGATTCCTCGGCCGCTTCGACCAACTGACCCGCAGGCCACCCACTCACCACCGGGGCCCAGGCCCGCCCATGCCCGCGCCCGACACCGACAGCCCGACGCCCGCCGACGCGTCCCCGGCCGCCCGCCCCGCGTCCCGTGAGGCCGCGCTCCTCCAGCGCCCCGAGCCCGAGCCCGCCCCGCCCGAGTTCACCCCCCCGGTCCTCCCGAACGCCAGCGACCCCGGCCGCTGGCTCCCGCTCCTCGCCGTCTGGCTCTCCGCGGCCGCGATGAGCACCGTCGTCAGCCGCCTCATGAACTTCGCCATCGCGGGCCCCCTCATCGTCGCCGCCGCCGGCCTCGCCACCTACCTGATCGAGCGTTCCAGCGAACGCGCCCGCAACCGCGCCGTCGAGGCACTCCAGGACCGCATCGCCCGCATGGGCGCCGTCGCCAGCCCGCGCTTCAACGCCGCCTCGCGCCGCGGCCCCGTCGAACCACCCGTTGAGCCCCCGCCCGCGTCGCCCGAGGACCCGCAGACGCCGCACGACCTCGCCTGGCTCGGCGCCCGCATCGACGCACGCCGCGAAGCCGTCGACGCCCAGCTCACCTGGTACATGGAGGCCCGCGCCGCACTCCGCGCCATCATCGACGGCATCGACGCCCCCGTCTTCGCCACCGACGAACGCGGGCACATCCGCCTGTGCAACCGCGAGGGCGACCGCCTCTTCCGCCGCCGCACGGGCCGCCTCGCCGGGCTCGAGCTCGAGGAACTCTTCACCCAGTCGGCCCTCCTCGACCTGCACGCCCAGGCCCAGGCCGGCGTCGCCGGACGCGAGCAGATCAGGATCCCCATCGAGGGCCGCCCACGCGTCTTCGAGGTCTCCGCCGTCCCCGTCCGCATGGACATCGCCCACCTGCCCGCCCGCGCCGCCCAGCGCGCCGGCGTCGTTCTCACCCTCCGCGATGTCACCGAGCTCGCACAGGCCGTTCAACTCAAAACCGACTTCGTCGCCAACGCCAGCCACGAGCTCCGCACACCGATGGCCTCCATCCGCGCCGCCGTCGAAACCATGCGCGGCCCCGCCATGGCCGACGAGAAGATGCGCGAGCGGCTCGTCAAGATGATTGAGGGCGGCATCGTCCGCCTCGAAGAGATGGTCTCCGATCTCCTCGACCTCTCCAGCCTCGAAAGCGCCGAGAATGAGCCCCGCCCCGGCTCCGTCGACCTCGACGAACTCACGCACGCGCTCGAGAGCATCTTCTCCGGCGTCTGCGGCGAGCGCCGTCTCTCGCTCGTCTTCGACCTCAGCCCCCGCCTCCGCAAGCTCCGCACCGACCCCCGCCTCTTCCAGCTCATCCTCCGCAACCTCATCGACAACGCCACCAAGTTCGCCTTCGAGGGCACCAGCATCCGCGTCGTCGCCCGCGCGATCGGCGCAGAGGGCGCCGCCCCCGCCCCCACCGCCCCCACGCCGTTAGCGATGGGCAAAGTCGCGCCCGTTGACCCGACCCTCCCCGGCGTCCGCATCCGCGTGATCGATCAGGGCCAGGGCATCCCCCTTAAGCACCAGGAACGCATCTTCGAGCGCTTCTACCAGGTCGACGAATCCCGCACCCGCACCGGCACCCGCCGCGGCACGGGCCTCGGCCTCGCCATCGTCAAGCACGCCGTCCGCCAGCTCGGGGGCGAGGTCACCGTCGACAGCGTCTGGCAGCAGGGCACCACCATGACCGTCACCCTGCCCAACTGCGTCGAGCCCGGCGGAGATCAACCCGAGAACTGAATCACGACGGGACGCCTGATCTTCGCGAAGAGAAGATCAGGGTCGCACCCAACCCCACCGCCCTCAATCCACCGGCGCGACCACGGTCCCCCGAAGCCGCTCCAGCCGCCGCACCATCCCCTCCAACAGGCACGCCTCTTCCCCCCGCGCACCGAAAGGCCCGACCCGCGCCGTCAGCGTCATCTCAGCCGGGCCCCCAGCCTTCGCATCCTCAAGCGACCGCCGCACCTCCAGCCGTCCCGACCGCCCATCCTTACTAAGCAGCTTCCAGACCCGCGCGACCTCCACCCGGTCCGCGTACCCGCCCGCGCCGAACGAATCCGTGCGCACGACATCCACCATCTCCGACGCCACCCCCTCCGTCGCCAGCTCGCACGCCGAGAGCGCGACCGTCAGCGCTGCCTCCAAGTCATCCCAGTCCGCCTCGACCACCCGCTCCCCCGGCCCCGTTGGCTCCGTCCCGAGCGGTGGTGCCTCCGCCCCGATCGGCCCCGGCCCCCCACCGCACCCGGCAACCCACATCAGCACCGCGCACCCCCACGCCCCGACCGCCGACCGAACCCACATCCAAGATCGCGCTCGGAATGCGCCCCGTCCCCGCGTAGACTCCCGGATGCCCCGGGCGGAGCCGTCCGGCGAGTCGATCAGCGGTGCGCACGCATCGCGCGTGAGGAGCGGACGGTTCGTGGAGATCACCATCAGAGTTCCCCCGGGGCCGGAGCGCGTCGGCGTGCTCGGATCGGCCGAGCGGAACCTCAAGATGATCCGTGAGGCTCTCGGCGTCAACATCGCCGCACGCGAGGGGACCGTACGCGTCCACGGCGAGCGCGCGCGGGTCGCCGTCGCGCGCACGATCCTCGAACGCCTCGGCGAAGCCGCCCGCGAGGACAAGCCCCTCACCCGAGCCGAGGTTCTGGAGCTCATCGCCGAGCAATCCAGCCGGGCCGAGGAACTCGAGGCCCGACACGGCTCCTTCACCCAGAACGGGGGCGAAACCCGCCCCGTCACCACGGAACTGGGCGGCTCGGCCTGGGAGGGCCGCCTCGCGGTCTACGCAGGCGGCCGTCCCGTCAAGGCCAAGACCGAGCAGCAGCAGGCCTACCTCGACGCGATCCGCGAGCACGAACTCGTCTTCGGCATCGGCCCCGCCGGCACGGGCAAGACCTACCTCGCCGTTGCCGCCGCGGTGCACATGCTCAAGACCGGGCTCGTGCAGAAGGTCGTGCTGGCCCGCCCGGCGGTCGAGGCCGGCGAGCGGCTGGGCTTCCTGCCGGGCGACCTCCAGGAGAAGGTGAATCCCTACCTCCGCCCGCTGCTCGACGCCCTGCACGACATGCTGGACTACCCCACGATCCGGCGGTTCACCGAGAACGATGTGATCGAGATCTCCCCGCTGGCCTTCATGCGCGGGCGCACGCTCAACAACGCCATGGTCATCCTCGACGAGGCTCAGAACACCACGCGGGGCCAGATGAAGATGTTCCTGACCCGCCTCGGCCAGGGCTCGCGGGCGGTGATCACGGGCGATACGACCCAGATCGACCTGCCCGACCCGACCGACAGCGGGCTGATCGACGCCGCCCGACGGCTGCGCCGTGTACCCGGTATCGGGTGGGTGCAGCTCACCGGACGCGATGTCGTCCGGCACAAACTCGTGCAACGCATCGTCGAGGCGTACGGCGAGACGGAGCCGGCGACGCCGCTGGCCGATGCGTTACAGGAAGCGCTCGCTTCGACGACGCCCCCCGATCAGGCGGGCGATCCCCCGGACGAGGCATAGGGAACCCGATGGCCAAGGACACCGGAAAGCCCAAGCCCTCCTCGGGGGCCAAGAAAGCCAAGCCGACCGGCCGGCGGGTGTCGATCCGCCAGGCCCCGAAGCCCTGGCGGCAGCGCCTGACCGATGCGCTGCTCCACCCGCACCTGGGCCCCACGATCCTGGTCTGGGTGACCTTCGTGATCGTCACCGGCTTCATCGTCGGCTGGGCCCGCGAATTGCCCCTGCTCGCGCCGGGCGATGTCGCCCGCGAGACGCGGACTGTGCGCACGGCGTTCCAGGCCGTCAACGAGGTGCAGACGCAGCTCGCGAGAGAGAGCGCGCGTCAGCGGGCGCCCCGCGTCGCCTCGCCGATCGATGGCGTCTACGACGCGCTGCGGGCGAACCTGACCCGCCTGCCGCGCATCGCGAGCGAATCGGCCGACCTCGCCTCGATCGATCGGCCGGTCCGCGACGCGGCCCAGCTCGATGACGCGAAGTACCGGGCGCTCGCCGCGGTCGGGGCCGACCCGGCTTTGGTTGATGCCTGGGACGATCGCGTCGCGGTGCTGCTGGACATCCTGAGCCGCAACCCGATCCTGAGCCGCGACGACTGGGAGCGCGTCGCCCGCCAGGGCACCAGCCCGCAGATCGAGATCGTCTCGAGCGGGCGCTCAATCATGATTCCTAGGGATCAGGCGATCAATGCCAGCGACGCGGCGAGCGTGCGCACGGCCGCGGCGCGCTTCGCGCGCAATGCCGGGTTCGCCGGGGCGTCGGCGGACGCGGTGACGAGCGTGCTGGCGAACTGGGCGACGCCGACACACCGGCACGACGCGGCGCTGCAGGTCGAGCGGGAATCCGCCGCGGCGGCCCAGCAGCAGCCGGTGGTCTTCACCCGTGCGGTGGGCCAGGTGATCCTGACGCGGGGCGATGTGGTCTCGCAGGCGCAGCTTGACCTGTACACCGAGGAGCTGGAGCAGTTCAAAGCGACCGCGCCCGCGTGGCGGGTGTGGGTGCCGCGGTTCGCGGCGTTCGGGGCGGTCGTCGCCCTCGCCGGCTTGGCCGCGGGGATGCTCGCGGTCGTCGCGCCGCGGGCGGCGAGCCGGGCGCCTCGGGCGGCGTGGCTGGCGGTCGCGATGGCGGTCGGTGTCGGGGTCGCAGCGTTGCTCGCCTGGATCGATCCGCGGTTCATCACGCTCGCGTCCGTTGCGCCTGTGCTGCAGGTCGCGGTGCTGGTCGTGATCGTGTACGACCGGCGGGCGGCGATGGCCGTGGGCGCCGTCTCCGCCCTGCTCGTCTCGATCGCGCTGCGGCTGCCCGCGGGCGACACGATGATGCTTCTGGTGGGCGTCGCGGTGGTCGCCTGGCGGCTGGACGAAATTCGCGACCGCCGGGCGATCGTGGGCACCAGCGTGCTGGCGGCCGGGGCGCTCGCGGCGGGCGTGCTCGCGGTGCGACTGCTCACCCTGCCGATGGTGCCCGAGGCGCTGACGCAGTCGCTGCGCGACGCCCTGCTCGCGGCCTTCGCGGCGTTCCTGATGGGCGGCACGACGCTCTTCGTCCTGCCGGCGATCGAGCGGGCGTTCGATGTCACGACCGGCATGACGCTCATCGAGCTGCGCGACCCGAAGAACCCGCTCCTCCGCGAGCTGCAGCAGCGGGCCCCGGGCACCTACAACCACTCGCTGAATGTCGCGTCGATCGCGGAGCAAGCGGCCGACTCGATCGGGGCCAATGCGCTCCTCACCTATGTCGGCGGGCTGTACCACGACATCGGGAAGATGAACAAGCCCGAGTACTTCGTCGAGAACCAGTCGGGCGGGCCCAACAAGCACGACAAGCTGAGCCCGGCGATGAGCCTGCTCGTCATCGTGGGCCATGTGAAGGACGGCGTCGAGATCGCCCGCGAGTTCGGGCTGCCGCGCGTGCTGATCCACTTCATCGAGGCCCACCACGGCACGACGCTGGTCGAATACTTCTATCGCCGGGCGATGCAGCGGACGGCCGAGACCGATCCCGAGGCCGACGACGACCGCCTGCCCGACGAGCTCGACTACCGCTACCCAGGCCCCAAGCCCCAGACGCGCGAGGTCGCGATCCTGATGCTGACGGACGCGGTCGAGAGCGCCACGCGCACGCTCGCGGAGCCGACGCCGAGCCGCATCGACACGCTCGTCCGCGAGCTGGCGAACAAGCGTCTGATGGACGGGCAGTTCGACCAGTGCGACCTGACCTTCCGCGACCTGCAGCTCGTGGTTGAGGCGATCAGCAAGGCCGTCGCGGCGATCTACCACGGGCGGATCAGCTACCCGGGTTCAGAGCCGAAGACGGACCCGGCGCTGAAGAAGCCCGACGCGGGCGGCGAAGAGAAGACGGCCTGACCGCACGCCGTCTCCGCGTCACATCCGCTCGACCGTCGGCAGGCCCAGCGTCTCCAGGCCGTCCTTCAGAACACGCCCCGTGATCGCGCACAGACGCAGGCGGCTGCGCTTGGTCGCGTCGTCCTCGGCGTTCAGCACATGGCAGCGGTCGTAGAACCCGCTGAACGCGGTCGCGAGGTCGTAGAGATACCCGCACAGGCGGTGCGGCTCGAGCGACTCGCCCACGCCCCGCACCACACCCGGGTAGGGCAGAAGCGCGAGCGCCAGCGCCTTCTCGTCCGGGTGCTCGATCGCGATCGGCGCATCCTTGAAGACATGCTGGGCATCGATGACCTGGCGCACCGCCTCGGCCAGCACCTTGCGGATCCGTACGAGGGCGTACAGGAGGTACGGGCCGGTGTCGCCCCGGAACGCGAGCATGCGGTCGAAGTCGAAGACATAGTCCTTCGACCGCTCGCTGCTCAGGTCGGCGTACTTAATGGCCGCGATACCGACGGCGTCGGCGATAGTCGCGACCTCAGCGTCGGAGATGGCGTCGTCCTTGCCCTCGTTCGCCTCGCGCACCGCGGCGGTCGCCCGCTCGACGGCTTCGTCGAGCAGATCGGCCAGCTTGATGTTCTCGCCCGAACGCGTCTTCAGGGGCCGGTTGTCCGGCCCGAGGACGGTGCCGAAGGCCGCGTGCTCCAGCCGCACCGTGTGCCCCTCGCGCGACGCGAAGCCCGCACGCTCGGCGGCGCCGAAGACCTGGCGGAAGTGCAGGCTCTGGCGCGCATCCACGCAATAGATCACGCGGTCGGCCCCGAACTGCTGCACGCGCCGGCGGATCGCGGCGAGGTCGGTCGTCGCGTAGAGGTACCCCCCGTCGCGCTTGCGCACGAGGCAGGGCTCGGGGACGCCGTCGACGCGGACGATCAGGGCCCCGTCCGACACCTCGGCGGTGCCGCTCGATTCCAGTTCTTTGACCAGATCCGCCAACTCCTCGCGGTAGCTGCTCTCGCCCGCGGAGTCGTCCGGCCCGATCCGCGTGTGCAAACGGCGGCAGGTGTCGAGGCAGACGGCCATCGTCACCTCCTCGATCCGCCGCCAGACGCGCACGACCTCCTTGTCGCCAGACTGCAGGCGGACGAGCGTCGCCTTAGCGTGGCTCATCGCCTCGTCGGCCGACTCGATCTGCCCCTCGATCTCGGCCTCGACCTTCGGGCCCATCTTCCACTTGCGGGCGATCTCGAGGGCCTTGCGCTCGCCGGCGCACTCCCGCTGCGCCTCGCGGTAGAGCCGGTTCAGGTCGTCAAGCGTGACGGCGTCCAAGCTCAGCTCGCCCGAGGCCTCGGCCCGCATGAGGCGGGCGGTGACCATCGCGATCGGCAGGCCCCAGTCGCCCACATGGTTCTGGCGGATCACCTTGTGCCCGAGGCGCTCGAACACGCGGGCGATGGTGTCGCCGATCACGGTTGAGCGGAGGTGGCCCACATGCATCTGCTTGGCGAGGTTGACGCCGCAGAGGTCGACGACGACCGTCTCCGCACGCTCGGGACGCGGGAGGCCCAGGTCGTTCTGGTCCAATGCGTTGAGCAGGCCCGCGAGGGCGTCGGCCTTGAGCTTGATGTTGATGAACCCGGGCCCGGCGATGGCCTCGTCGGTCAGCTCCTCGGCGAGATCCCCCGTCTCGACCCGGGCGACGACCATCTGCGCCACATCCCGCGGCTTCAGCCCGAGCCGCTTCGCGAGGCCCATCGCGGCGTTGCACTGAAAGTCGCCGAACTTCGGGTTCCGCGAGGGGGTGATGGCCGGGTCGAAGTCGTCCTCCAGCCCGGCGTCGGGCAGGGCCTGGAGGATGGCCGCGCGGAAGCGTTCCGTGAGCAGTTGCACCGGGTCGAAGGGCTGGTTGCCGGAGGAGGAAGGGCGGTCGAGTGGCGGGGTGGGGGTCATGCCCCGAGTCTAGAACGGCTTGGGCCGTTCTTCGAAAGGCGTGGCGGGGGGATCCGAAGGATCGGTACGCTTGGGTGGACCCAGATTCCGAGGAGGTGCTTCATGGCCGTGGATGAGATCGACTATCAGCTCCTGGGCGACGACCTGCAGGCCGTCGTCGTCACGCTCGACCCGGGCGAGGCCATGGTCGCCGAGGCCGGGGCGATGATGTACCTCGAGGACGGCATCGAGATGGGCACCAGCCTCAGCATGAAGAAGGACGGCGGGGGCCTCCTGGGCAGGCTCTTCGAGGCGGGCAAGCGGGCCGTCACCGGCGAGAGCTTCTTCATCACCATCTTCGCCAATGAAGGGCGCGAGCGGGCCGACTGCGCCTTCGCCGCCCCCTACCCGGGCAAGGTCGTGCCCGTGGAGCTCGGGGAGCACAACGGGCGCATCCTGTGCCAGAAGGACTCGTTCCTCTGCGCCGCCTCCGGCGTCGAGGTCGACATCGCCTTCAACAAGCGGCTCGGCGTCGGCCTCTTCGGCGGCGAGGGCTTCATCCTGCAGCGCCTCACCAGCCCCTCGGGCCGCGGCCAGGCCTTCCTGCACGCCGGCGGCACCACCGTCCGCCGCCAGCTCAAGCCGGGCGAACGCCTCCGCGTCGACACCGGCTGCATCGTCGGCTTCGAGGACGGCGTCGACTACCGCATCGAGTTCGTCAAGGGCATCAAGAACAAGCTCTTCGGCGGCGAGGGCCTCTTCTACGCCACGCTCACCGGCCCGGGCACCGTCTGGCTCCAGACCCTGCCCTTCAGCCGCCTGGCCGACCGCGTGATCGCGGCGTCTCCGCAGATGGGGAGCGGGAATAAGGGGGAGGGGAGCCTCTTGGGCGGGGCGTTTGGGGTGCTTGGGGGGGATTGAGGAGTCGCAGGCGATTCAAGCATGAGATGGAGCAGTGCCTATCGAACCGGACACCGACAGCTTTCGCCCGAAGGGACTGGCGGCAGCGCTCGCGCCCGGCTGCTTTGTCCCGCCCGTGCTCGTCGCTCTCGATGCGATTGAGGCGTCTGCTGATGGGGACAATCTTGGCGCGTCGATTGTCGCGATACTCGCTCTCATCCTGCTCTCGGCCTCGGCACCCCTCAGTGTCGTCGTGCTGACTCGGGCCAAGGGTGCCCGCAAAGGTTTCATCCCACTGTCAGCTGTGACATGCTGCGTGCTATTTGCCGGATTGGTGTTCGTGGCGGTCGCAGTGCTCGCGACCGGAGGACGTTTCTTCCGGAATTGATACCTTCGCGAGTCGCTCCACCAGTTCAACCCGAGCCTTCGCTCCGCTCAGACTCGGCGTCCCGCCGAATCACCACCCGCACCTCCCCGACCGCCGCCGACCGCGGATCAAACCGCTCCTCCAGCGACCGCCGCACCGCGTCCTCCGTCCGCGGCACCACCCCCTCGAACGCCAGCTCCCCGTTCGCGTACACGCGGATCGGGCGGTCGAGGTCGATCAGCTCGTCCCGCAGCCGCAGCGTGACGGCGCGGACATCGGTTGTCTTGAGGTCGATCCGCTGGCCCTCCACGCTCGCGCGGATCACCGCGTCTTTCTTCGCGTCTTCGGGGGCGACCGCGAGCCAGTAGAAGCGGGTGTGCGTCACATCGTCCTGCCGCCAGACGACGGTGTCGGGCCACGGGTCGCGGGTGTGGCGGGCCATCCAGGGCAGGGCCTCGGCGTCGCGACGCTCCATCCAGTGGCCGAGGCCCTCGTAGAGCCGCACGAAGTGCTCGTAGCCGTCGGGGTCGGCCTTCTGCAGCTCGCCCAGGAGGTCGCCCCACTGGCGGGCGACCTCGTTGCGGTTGTACGCCGCGTCGTCGGCGCCCATGAAGAGGGCGAAGGGCAGGTTCCGCAGGCCCTCGGGCCGCGACTCGTTGGGATGCCCCGCCATCATCGCCGCGGCGGCGAAGCGATCGGCCATCCGCGGGGCGAGCTGGTACACCCCGTCGCCGCCGGCGGAATAGCCCATCAGGTACACGCGGTCGGGATCGACACGCCCCGACGCGACCATTGTGCCGATGAGCCGATCGAACAAACCATCGATGTTTGCCTGGTGCCACAGGTTCCAGGTGTCGGTCGGGGCCCGCGGCGCGACATACACGCCCTCGGCCGGCTCGTAGAGACGGATCTGGTTCTCCCACTGGCGGTCGTTCACCTCCGCGGGCGCCCCGCCGCCGCCGTGCATGGAGATCCACAGCGCATGCCCCCGCTCCCCTGGCTCGCCGAAGACGCGCTCCTTGTAGCGGAGCGACATATCGCCGATGGCGAAGGCTTTGCTCTCCATCTCTCCGGCGCGCTCCGCGACAATCTCGTCAGCCATAGCCGCCGCGATGGAAGTGACCGCGGCCTCCGCGCCAGCTTTCGAAAGCCCGAGCTCATTCCATACAAGCTCCATCACCGCACGCCCGGCCTCGTCCGCCCGCACGCCCGTAAGCCGCGTCTCGCCCCCGCGCTCCACCCGCAGCACGAACCACCGCCCGGGCTCGAATGCGAGCGCCGGCATGTCGTTCAGGTCCGCCCGCCCCGCCTTGGTCGTGCCCTCGGCGACGACCTCGCCGTCGTCGTCCACTAGGGAGAGTTCACACTCCAGCCGAGCGCCGCTCTCATCCACAACGCGCACGAGCCGCACCGCCCGATCCGCGTTCTTCGCCTCAGCCTTCCGCGGCGCATACCGCTCGGTCACATCAACGGCGTGCACCGAGCCGTCATCGGGCGCCCACACCATCGTGAACCGTCCGTCCGCCGGCGCCCACGAGCTCGCCCACACGCCGAAGACCGGATCGCCCGGAACCGCCCTCGCCGCATCGCCCGTGAACCACCCGCGATCGAGCCCAGCGGCGTTGTACTCATCCGCCCCGGTGAAGCGCCACCGCTGCCCGTCCCACACCTCCACCCAAGTGTGGTTGCCCCGCTGGTCGTGCCAGTTGGCCACGCCCGCCACACGGGCGGGTATGCCGACCGACCGGCACGCGTTCACGAGGATGACCGACAGCCCGGTGCAGGTCGCCCGCCCCTGCGCGATCGACTCGCTGATGCTCTGGTTCGGCCTCTTCCGCCCGGTGTTGTAGTGGACATTGATCTGGTTGAAGAGCTCGCGGTTGAGCGCCTGCGCCGCCTCCTCGGCGGTGCCCGCCCCCGCGACGATCGCCCTCGCCCGCTCGTACATCGCCGGCCGCCACGACTCCCGCGTCTCGTCGAGCGACGCGTAAGGCAGCACATCGTTCAGGAACATCGCCTCCGGGACCGCCCGGGCCCAGGGGAACTCACGCCGGGCACTCAGGGCGTAGTCGAGATTCTCCAGCAGCATCTCCGCCGAGAGCCCGGCGTCCCTCGCCGGCCGATGCTCCGCGAGGAACTTCGCCGCCCGCTCGCCCTCGGCCCCGAACCGCTCGCCCGCCTCCGCGACGAATGCGTCCCAGCCGTCGCCCTGCGCCGATGCGCTCACGCCGCAGAGCAGCAACGACACCACAACCACCCAAAGCGACACCCACGAACGGATACCAGAGCGATATTCACAAAGCATGGCCGAGCATACCGGCCGCGCCAAGCCCCTACCGCCGCGGCGATCGCGGGCGGGCCGTCCGGCTCGGCGGCTTCGGTGGATAGGGCCCGGGCTTCACAGCCTTCGGCCGGCCGGTGCTTCCCGTCGGCTCCGGCTCGTCGCCGGCATCGTTGGCCTCGCCGTGGCGCGGCTCGTCATCCCGCGCGGGGGGTGGGGGGGGCGGCGGCGCGTGATGCTCGCCGCCTATGCGGGCGAAGATCATCCGCCCCGCCGCGGTCTGCAGGCTGCTCCGCACCGTCATCGTCACGCGCTGCCCGATCGACCCCGCCCCGTCCTCCGCGACCACCATCGTCCCGTCCTCGAGGTAGCCCACGGCCTGCCCGTCCTGCTCGCCCGGCTTCACGAGGTCGAGCGTGATCGACTCGCCCGGCACGAAGCTCGGCTTGAGGGCGTTCGCCACCTCGTTGAGGTTCAGGACCGGCACGCCCTGGAACCCAGCGATCCGCGTGAGCGCCACATCGCCCGTCACGATCATCGCCGGGAGCTGGCGGGCCAGTTCGATCAGCATCTGGTCCGCGCCCGTCCCGGGCACGATCGTCTCGTCGATCGAAACATCGGCCTTGGCCGACCGCTGGAGGCGCGTCACGACCTCGAGCCCGCGCCGCCCCTTGGCCCGCTTCAGCTTGTCGCCCGAGTCCGCCAGCATCTGCAGCTCGCCCAAGACAAAGTGCGGCACCAGGATCGGCGCCTGGATCAGCCCGGTCTCCACGACCTCCGCGATCCGCGCATCGATCAGGGCCGAGCTATCGAGCACCAGGGGCCTGGGCCCCCGGATCTGCTTGGCAAACTCCACATACGGGATCACCAGCCGGAAGTCGTCCTGCGTCTGGAGGACCGTCGTGATGCCCAGGTACACGAGGCTGATCCCGAGCAGCACCTTGCTCGCGTCGACGATCGTCGCGTCCTCGATCTCCCAGCTCGTCGCCACAAGATCGATCACGAACCCGAACGCCAGCGTCGCGATCAGCCCCGCCACCAACCCAAAGATCACGCCCGCCACCGTCTGGATCTTCTTGTTCGGCGTCAGCAGGTCGGCCGTCAGGAAAAGCCCGCAGAGCGCGATCGCCGCCCCCAGGGGCAACCACCAGCGGGTCGCGAGCTCGAAGGGCAGGCCCTGGCCTTCGGGAGTCGCCTGCTCGCCCACCTCGATGACGAACAGCAGCGTCACCGTGAGCATCAGCGCCAGGAACGCGATCCGAACGATCCGGAGCAAGAGCTCCCGCTGCCGGCTCGCCGCCTCCACCGGGTTGACCACCGGCCCCCCCACCCGCGGGGCGACGGGCGACGGCTGCCGCTCGGGCTTCTGGGGTTCCGCCGGGTCGTTCATCGCGCCGAGTGTACGCGTGGGGGCCGCCGGCGTATCCTCTCAATCCGCGTTCCCGGCCCGGAAAGGCCTGGGGACGCCCCGCGATCGGCGGCCGGGCTCGGTGCACGGGTGGCCCGTGAACCTGGTCAGGGCTTGACCGCAGCAGCCATAAGC
>CAZTQV010000009.1:0-151240 GCA_964615815.1 uncultured Phycisphaeraceae bacterium
TGGGTCGTGAAGGCGTGCATAAAGGCGTCGATGTCGGTGAATGACAGGCCGGGGGAGGGCGGGGCGAGGTCGGCGGGGCAGTCCGGGCAGTCGGCGAGGTTCACGACGGTGAAGGGCTCGGGGAAGATGAGGGCGTTGCCGATGGCGTGGGGGATGCCGCCGAAGGTGTTGGTGTTGTAGAAGCCGACGCGGGTGATGTTGGCGGGGTCGGCGATGTTGAAGACCTGCACGCTTCGGTCACTTGATTGTAGGAAGGCGAGGTCGTCGGTGAGGCCGATGTGGTAGTTCGAGCTGAAGAGCGGAAAGCGACCCAGCTCGACGGGGTTTGCGGGGTCGGTGAGGTCGACGGCGATGAGGGCGTTGTCGAGATAGAAGAACGTGGAGCCGCTGAAGCGGACATTGAAGCCAAAGAGCGGCCGGCGGGCGAGGTCGATCTCGGCGGCGAAGACCGGTGCCGAGGGGTTTGAGACATCGATGATCTGGAGGGGATCGGTGTTGAGGACGAGCGTGGTGCCGGAGGCGGCGATGTGCTGTGTGAAGGCGGGAAGCGTGAACGCGGGTGCGGCCAGAAGCGTCGGATTCCTGGGATCAGAGAGGTCAAGGATGCGCAGGCGGTTCTCGAGACTGTCGAACGCGTAGAGGCGGTCCGCGGCGAGCGTGGGCACGACGAAAGGGTCGAACGAGCCGAGGTCGGGGCGTGCGGTGACGATCGGGTTGGCGGGGTCTGCGAGATCGATGACGGTGAGTGTGAAGCGGGTGGAGTAGACGACGCTGCCGGACGCGACGATCTCGCCGAACCGGCCCGGCACCGTCGCGACGAGGCGCGGGGCGGACGGGTTGGTGGTGTCGATGACGGATAGTTCGTCGTCTCCGGAGATCGCGACGAAGCCATCGCCGAAGGCGGAGGGGCCCTCGACCGGCAGGGCGGCGAGCGCTTGGGGGAGCCTTGGAGTGGAGATGTCCACAATGGCCACACCATTCACGACGGCCGCGATGTACGCGAGGTCATCCTCGATGTCGATATCGCGATGCTCGCCCAGCATCGCTTTCTGGAGGCCGACGACCTTTGGATCAGCTGGATCCACGAGGTCAATGGTCGCCAGGCCGTCCTGACCAATCGCGTAGGCGTTGGTGCCGGAGATCCGCACGCGAGTCGCGGTTCGGGGCGGGAGGGCCACGGACGCGAGCGTGACCGGGCTTGAGGGATTTGCGAAGTCGAGCACGAAGAGTTGGGCGTCGCCCGTGACGACCGTGAGGCCCTGCAAGGTGTCGACACCGAGAACATCGGCAACTTGGGCCGCACCGAGCAAGGCGGGGGAACCGGGATCGGAGATGTCGACGGCGAGCACGCCGGCGTCGCGGGCGGCGATGTAGGCGATGTCGCCCGTCGCGGCGACGGAGAGGACCTGCTGGGCGGGCAGGCTGGTATTGCTGACCAGGGCCGGGGCGAGGGGGCTGACGAGGTCGACGATCGCGAGGCTCGCGGGCTCGAAGATGGGGACAACGGCGAGGGTTCCCACAAGATCGAGGTCAAAAGGGCTGCCCGGCAGGCTGATCGCCGCGCGGATCGCGGGCGCGGCGGGGTCGGCGAGCGAGACGGTGTAGAGGGTGCCGTCGTTGTCGGTGCTGGTGAGGACGAGTCCGTCTTGATACTCGTCGACGGAGTACGCGACACCCCCGAGGGGTAGGTCCGCTACCTGGAAGGGGTTGCGTGGGTCGGAGATATCGAAGGTGCGAAGGCTGTTGATACCGGCCGCGTAGGCGTAGTCACCGACGACCTCGATGGCGAAGTAGCCCTCGAAGGCGTCGGGATTGGTGCCGGTCACCGCGAGAACATCGCGGCCGATGCAGAGGATGCCGGCCTCTTGCGGCGGCGTGGCGCGTGCTGTGGCTGCGAGGGCGAGCGTGGCGGCGAGTGCGAGTGGCTTGAGCATGGTGAACCTCCGGGTGTTGGGGATACCGGGGGTTCGCGGGCGGGTTGCGGTCGGGAAAGCCCTACTTCCGTGTCACTCGTCCTCGTCAATCGCGCCGGTGCGCCACTTGCCGTCGACGCGACGGCGGATGCTGCCCGGGTTGTCGTCGCGGAGCTCGGGGGGGAGGAGGGCGCCCATGCCGTTCTGGTAGGAGACGGGGCGGCACCAGCGTTCGAGGGCGAGGGGGCCGACGGCGGTGGTGTCGGGGCGGTTGGTGGCGGGGTAGGGGCCGCCGTGGACCATGGCTTCGCAGACCTCGACGCCGGTGGGGACGCCGTTGAAGACGATGCGGCCGGCGCGGTGCTCGAGGACGGAGAGGAGTCGCTTGGCGAGGGTGCGGTCGTCTCCGCCGAGGAAGATGGAGGCGGTGAGCGTGCCCTGGATGGCGGCGGCGCAGTGGGCCATCGACTTCTCTTCGGGGCAGAGCACGACGAGGGCGGCGGGGCCGAAGATCTCGCCGTGGAGCTCGTCGCGCCCGAGGAAGACGGCGGAGGTGGTGCGGAGCAGGGCGGGCGGAGCGCTGATGGGCCCGGGCCCGGCGGTGCCGTTCTTGCTCAGGCTCTTGGAGGGCTTGATGCGGTTGATGTCGCTGGCGATCTCGACGCCGTCGAGGGAGGACCAGGCGTTGAGGCGGCGTGTGAAGGCGTCGCGGATGCGTGCTGCGAGCATGGTCTGCTCGGGGGCGGTGTTGAAGCGCTTGGCCATCGCGGCAAGCAGGTTTCGGGTGTCGGGCCCGTCGACGAGGAAGATGAGGCCCGGGCAGGTGCACTGCTGTCCCGAGAAGGCGGTGATCGCGTCGGTCAGGAGCTGGGCGATCATGTCGGCCTGGGTGCGGGCGGCTTCGGGGAGGATGAAGACGGGGTTGGTCGAGCCCATCTCGGCGTAGAAGGGGATGGGGTCGGGGCGTGAGCGGGCGATCTCGGCGAGGGCCATGCCGCCGGCCTGGGAGCCGGTGAAGCCGCCGGCGCGGATGAAGGGGTGCTTGATGAGTTCCTCGCCGATGGCCTTCTCCCGCTGGCCGCCGGCGTGGAGGAAGGCGAAGGCCCCGGCGGGGAAGCCGGTGGCCTTCAGCGCATCGACGACGGCCCAGCCGACCATCTCGCCGGTGCCGGGGTGGAGGGGGTGGCCCTTGACGACGACGGGGCAGCCGGCGGCGAGGGCGCTGGCGGCGTCGGTGCCCATCGTGGAGTAGGCGAGGGGGAAGTTGCTCGCGCCGAAGACCGCGACGGGGCCGAGGGGGCGGAGGACGCGGCGGATGTCGGGCTTGGGGCGGGGCTGGCGGGCGGGGTCGGCGCGATCGATGATGGCGCGGACCCAGGAGCCCTCGCGGATGGTCTCGGCGAAGCGAAGCAGCGTGCCGGTGGTGCGTTCGCGCTCGGCCAGCAGCCGCTGGTCGGGCAGGCCGGTCTCCTCGGCGCAGAGCTGGATGAGGGGCTGGCCCAGATCGAGGATGTTGGCGGCGATCGCTTCGAGGAGGCCGGCACGGTGCTCGGGCGGGCGGCGGCGCATCTCGTGCAGGGCCACCCAGGCGGCTCGGCAGGCCTGGTCGACCTGCTCGGGCGTGGCGGCGTGGTACTCGAACTGCGTCTCGCGCCCGATGCCCGGGGCGATGGCCCGAAAGGCGGGGACCTGGGCCTGCGGCTCGGCGCGGCCCTCCACGATGCTCCACCCCGTCGGGGCGGTGCGGCGGCTCGTCTGCGCGTTGTTCGTGGGGGCGCTGGTCATCGGTGGATGCTAGTGGGCACGGGGGTTATCGACCGCTGGGAAGCGGCACCCAAGCGCCGGCGGCATGTTTGTATGCTGCCCGGGTGATTGCCCGCGTCCATTCCGCTCTGCTCCAGGGGATCGAGGCTCTGCCGTGCGAGGTAGAGGTGGATTTCGACCCCGTGGGGATCGCCGCCACCGGGATCGTGGGGCTGCCGGACGCGGCGGTCCGGGAGAGCCTGGACCGGGTGCGGGCGGCCGTGGTGAACACGGGGTACTCGGTTCCCTACGGGAAGCTGCTGTTCAACCTGGCCCCGGCGGATGTGCGCAAGGAAGGGCCGGTGTACGACCTGCCGATCGCGGTGGGGCTCCTGATAGCGGGGGGGACGCTGCCGGAGCGGCTGGTGGGGGACGGGGGCGGGGTCGATCCAAGATCCACGGTCTTCGCGGGGGAGCTGGCCCTCGATGGTCGGGTGCGGCCCATCAAGGGGGCGATCGCGATGGCGTCGATGGCCCGGGCGGAGGGCAAGACCGCGTTCGTCTGCCCGGCGGCCAACGCGCGGGAGGCAGCGGTGGTGCCGGGGGTGGATGTCTATGGCGTGGGCACGCTGGGCGAGGTGGCAGGGCTGGTCTCGGGCGAGTTGGAGCGCGAGCCGGAGCCGACGCCGGATATCGAGTCGCTGATCCGCGAGGCGCGGGCGCCGATCGACTTCGGCGAGGTGCGCGGGCAGGAAGCGGTGAAGCGGGCGATCACGATCGCCGCGGCGGGGGGGCACAACCTGCTCATGCTGGGCCCGGCGGGATCGGGCAAGACGATGATGGCGAAGGCGCTCCCGGGCGTGCTGCCGCCCTTGACGGCGGACGAGGCGATCGAGGTGACGCGGGTGTACTCCTCGGCCGGGGCGCTCGGGCACGGGGAGAGCCTGATCACAAGCCGGCCCGTGCGGAGCCCGCACCACACGGCGAGCAGCCCCGCGATCGTGGGCGGGGGCGTGATCCCGCGGCCCGGCGAGATCAGCCTGGCGCACCGGGGGGTGCTGTTTCTGGATGAGCTGCCGGAGTTCGGGCGAGGGGTGCTGGAGACGCTGCGGCAGCCTCTGGAAGACCATGTCGTGACGATCGCGCGGAGCCATGGCTCGGTGCGGTTCCCGGCGAGCTTCATGCTCGTTGCGGCGATGAACCCGACGCCGAAGGGGGACATCGCGCCGGGCGAGGTGGGGCGGCGCGAGATGGAACGGTACCTGGGCCGGCTGTCGGGGCCGCTCCTCGATCGCGTGGACATCCATGTCGAGGCGCCGGCGGTGCCGTTCGAGGAATTGAGCGGGAAGCCGACGGGCACGACGACGGCCCAGATGCGCGAGCAGGTGCTCAGCGCCCGCTCGCACGCGGCGACCCGCCAGGGCACGACCGCCAACGCCCGCCTGAGCGGCAAGGAGCTCGACGAGCTCGCCCCGATGGACGACGCGGCGAAGAACCTGCTGGGCCAGGCCATCACGGGCCTGGGCCTGAGCGCCCGGGCGTACGACAAGATCCGGCGCGTGTCGCGGACGATCGCGGACCTGCGGGGTGCGGAGGTGATCGTGCTGGATGATGTGTCGGAGGCGGTGCAGTATCGGTTGCTGGATCGGAAGGGGTAGGGGATGCGACCTGTTCAACCCTTCTTCGCGACCTGCGCGATCGGCATGCTCGCGGGATGTGTCACGCGGACGCCGTGGATGGGGACAGCGGCCGAGGGTCCGCCCGTCAAACTGCCGCCCGATGCGTGCTCCATGTTCTCCACGCTGGATGAGGACACGGTGATCCATGGAATCACGAGCATCGAACTGAATGCGGCCATAGGGCTCTACGAACGAATCATGGAGCTGCATGCGGAGGTTCCGCAGGCTGTCACGCTGATGCCCGGGCCGGACGGGGTCATTTTGCGCTTGGGCGAAGGACCGCTCACTGCAACGCCGGACACCTTTTTCTGGTGCGGCCTCGATCGGCGAAGCCGGTGGGGCAAGGCGATCGACGAGCGACGAACGAAACTTCCCGAACATGTCCCCGCTGTGCGTGACGGAGTGCTGAGCATGCCGCGGCATGTCGGACTGCTCGGCATGATCGCGCCGGGGGAGGGCGACATCCGCGGTACCGCGATCCTGCTTGGGGGGCTCGGTGGCGCGGTTTCCCGACCGATGCGCGACGAGTTGACGGAGCACGGGTGGACGGTCGTGCGGATCGAATCGCTCGCGGGCCAGAGGCCCGACGATCTCGTCTGGACACGCGGCGTGATGCAGAGTTCCGACGAGGAGAACATGTTCGTTGAGGCCGACATCGAGACAGACGCCCGGAGTCTCACGAATCAACTTGACCGCGCCCAGTGCTGGACCGCCGCCGCCGCGGTGTCCGCCGTCCGCGAGCTGCACGAAGGGCAGCCGGATCTCGCCAACAAGCCGGTGATCGTTGTCGGAATCAGCGCCGGCGGCTTTTCCGTACCGGCGACCGTGCAGCGGCTCCGCGATGCGCTCGGGATCGAGAGTTCGGCGGTCGCGATCATCGCGAGTGGAGCCGATGTCATATCCGTACTCATGAAGGGTTCGCTGGTCAGGTTCCAAATACGCGACATGCTCGGGGGGCGCATGGACCGAGCAACGGTGGAGCGATACGCCGAGATCTACCGGCAAGAGTCGCTCCTCGATCCAGGCTCGCTCGCGGGTGCGCTCGATCCGGCACGCACGCTCATGGTGCGAGCTGCGTTTGATTCCGTCGTGCCGGTCTCGACCGGAAATGCGCTTTGGGAACGGGCGGGGCGGCCGGAGCGCTGGACCTTTCCCGGCGGTCATTTCGGCCTTTTCGTCACCTTCGGCTGGCTGACGGATGACATCGTCGAGTGGCTGGACGCTACCGCCAGCAAGTGATCGACGGGTTTGCTGTAGCATTCCACCACCCGGCCCCCGCGCCCGGCTGTCTGGAGGTCTCATGCTGCACCGTTCGTTCGCCGCTCCTGTTCTGCTCGTGGTTTCCCTGGCCGGGCTCACGGCCTGCTCCGGCTCGCCGCAGGCCGAGGACGGTGGCGACGAGGCGCGGCTGCGCTACGGGGCGATCGACCCCGACTTCCGCCGGGCCGGGACGCGGGCGGAGGTGAACGCGTTCGACCAGCTCGACCTGCCCGCGGCCAACGAGGTGCGGCTCGGGTCGGGCAAGCCCGGGCCCGGGTACTGGCAGAACCGGGCGGACTACGAGATCGAGGCGACGGTGGACGCGGAGAACGATGCGCTCTCGGCGTCGCTCACGCTCGTCTACACGAACAACAGCCCGCACACGCTCGACTACCTGTGGATGCAGCTCGAGCAGAACCTCTTCCGCGATGACTCGCTGGGGGCGCGGAGCTTCACGCCCGGGGGCGTGCTGCGGGGGCGGCCCGAGTTTGACGGGGGGTACGACATCTCGAACCTCGTGGTCGCGGGGGACCGGGCGGAGATCGCGGTGTACGACACGCTCGGGAAGATCGCGCTCGCCGACCCCCTGGAGCCGGGCGAGACGATCGAGGTGTCGCTCGACTACGCGTTCAAGGTGCCTCCGTACCTCCGGCGGATGGGCGTGGAGGAGGTGGAGGACGGGAAGATCTTCGAGTTTGCGCAGTGGTTCCCGCACATCTGCAAGTACGACGATGTGACGGGGTGGAACACGCTTCCCTACCTCGGCAACGGCGAGTTCTACACGGACTTCGGCGATTACCGCGTGAGCATCACGGCGCCGGGGGACTACCTCGTCACGGCGACCGGCGAGCTGCAGAACGCGAGCCAGGTGCTGAGCGCGACGGTGCGGGAGCGGCTGGACGAGGCGCTCGCGAGCGACGAGCCGGTGTGGGTCGTGGGGACGGACGAGATCGGGGCGGCGAGCAACTTCGCGGCGACGCTGCGCGAAGGTGACACGCGGACCTGGATCTTCGAGGCGGAGGATGTCCGGACCTTTGCGTTCGCGGCGAGCGACGCGTTCGTCTGGGACGCGGCGGGGGCGGATGTCGTGAATCTCGACGGCTCGACGCGGCGCGTGCTGTGCCAGAGCTTCTACCCGACCGAGGCGGAGGTGTGGTTCCCCGAGCACGAGGACGGCGGCAGCACGCGGTATGTGCAGCACGCCATCGAGTTCTACTCCGACTTCCTGTACCCGTACCCGTATCCGCACATGACGAATGTCAACGGGCCGGAGGGGGGCATGGAGTACCCGATGATCATTTACTGCGGGGCGCGGACCAACCCGCGGGGGCTCTTCGGCGTGACTGATCACGAGGTGGGGCACACCTGGTTCCCGATGGTGGTGAACACCGACGAACGCCGGCACGCGTGGATGGACGAGGGCTTCAACACCTTCGTCAACGCGTACTCGGAGATGGCGTGGTACGACGAGGAGGAGCTCGACTGGTCGCGCACCGGCGCCACCCTCGCCCGCATGGCCCAGGAGCCGAACCTGCAGCCGCTCTCGACCCAGCCCGACCGGCTTTGGGGCCGCTGGATCGGGCGGCTGGTCTATGGCAAGACCGGCTACGGAATGAGCCTGCTCCGCGAGTATGTGCTGGGGCCCGAGCGGTTCGACGCGGCGTTCCGCGAGTACATCCGCCAGTGGGCGTTCAAGAGCCCGCAGCCCGCGGACTTCTACCGCGCGATGGAGGACGCGGGCGGCATGGACCTCGACTGGTTCTTCCGCACCTGGTTCAACGGGACCGGCGCGATCGATATCTCGATCGCGGAGGTGAAGGTCGCCGAGGACGGCGACAGCGGGTATGTGACTTTTGTCAACAACGGCGAGGTGCCCTTCCCCGTGCCCTACCGCGTGACGCTGGCGGACGGGACGACCCTCGACCTCGAACTGCCCGTCGAGGCATGGGGCACGACGGACAAGTACCGGGCGATCTTCGATGCGCAGGGGCAGGAGATCGAGAGGGTCGAGATCGATCCGCGCGGGCTGGTCCCGGATGTGAACCTTGAGGACAATGTGTGGGAGCGGTAAGACCGCCGGACCCACGACAATCGAACGCACCAAAGGGACGCCGGACCTTCGCTCTGGAAGGTCCGGGTCGGATGCAGAACAAGCGCCCATCTAGCCACCGACCCTGATCTTCGCTGCGCGAAGATCAGGCGTCCCACTGAACGCGCAGATCGTCAGATGAACAGGTGCACGAGCGCGACCAGCAGCGCCGCGTAGAGCCCCGCGACCAGATCATCGAGCAGCACGCCCCAGCCCGAGGGCAGGTCTTGCAGACGGTTCGCCGGCTCCGGCTTCACGATGTCGAACCCGCGGAAGGCGAAGAAGCTCAGCACGATGAGCGCCGCCGCGGGCCAGAAGTCGGTGAGCGTCGCGCCCGCCATGCCCATTGGCACGACCAGCAGCGGCAGGCACTGGCCGGCGGTCTCGTCGGCGACGACCTCGCTCGCGTCCTTGCGCCCGAAGCGGGCCTCGGCCCGGTCGCCCATGAAGACGCACGCGGCGCACGACGCGAAGAAGATCACGATCAGCGGCAGGGCGTAGACCCACCAGCTCGACCCCGTCGCGAGGACGAGGGCCGCGAGGCCCAGCGCGAGCGCGACCGGCGGCAGGGAGCCCCAGGTGCCGGGCGCCGGGCGGAAGTGGCCCAGCCCGAAGGTCGTGACGAGCGCGAAGCCGAGCGCGACCGCCGGCGGGTCTTTCTTCGGCTCCAGCCCGTCGAGCGAGATCGGTGTCGTGTTGCCCGTGGCCATTGGCGTACCCCCAGAGTCTCTAGACGGCCGGACGCTTGCGGTCGCGCTCGACCTCGATCGCCCGGCGAACATAGGGCCAGCCGGAGTAGGCCGTGAAGACGACGGTCGCGATCGCCAGCCAGTAGAGCCAGACGGCCGGCTCGTTCGCATTGACGGTCCCTCGGGCGAGCGCCAGGTCAATCAGCGCCAGGCTCAGGACGGCCCATTGCAGGATCATCTTGATCTTGCCGGTGGGCCCCGCGCTGAAGTCGACGCCCCGGCCCTCGTACACGCCGCGGATCGTGGTCACCAGCAGCTCACGGGCGAGCACGACGACGGCCATCCACCCCGCGATCGGCGATCGCGGCCCGGCGTCGGCGAGCATGATGAAGGCGCTCAGGATCAGGATCTTGTCCGCGAAGGGGTCGACGATCCGCCCGAAGACGCTCACGGCGTTCCACCGACGGGCGAGGTAGCCGTCGAGGGCGTCGGTCACGCCGGCGACGACGAAGAGCCCCGCCGCGGTCCAGAGCCAGGCGGCCCCGAGGTCCGCGTTCCGCCCGGCCCACGCGAGGATCGCGACGAACCCGCCCGTGAGCACCAGCCGGGCGACCGTCAGCGCGTTGGGCGTCATCGCTTTCCAGCCCGCGGCGGCGGGCTTCGGCTCGGTCGTGGCGTTGGCTTGGGCGGGGTCCGGGGGCATGACTCGACGAGGCTAGTCACCGGGGCAACCCGAGGAACCTGACCCGTATCGCCCGCTCGGGTTGCTGATGGGTGCGCAACCCTTCTATGCTCCGGGCCCCGCGGGTCCCGGGAGCGTGACGCGCCCGCCTGTCGGGGTGGCGAGCGAGGGCGCTTTGGACCAGGTGATCAATCCGCTGCTCCTGTATGCCGGCTGCGTCCTCGGGGCTGTGGGCGTGGCCCTGTCGCTCCCGCGTCGCGGGGCGAGCTTCGCCCTGATCGGGGGATTGCTCGCCGCCGGCGCCGCTGGGCTCATCGTGCTCGGGCTGACGCTCTCAGCCGCGATGTCCGAGGCCGTTGATCTCCCGAACCTCTACTTCCATGTCTTCGGCGTCTTGGCCCTTGCGAGCGGCCTGCGGATGATCACCCATCCGCGTCCGGTGTACGCGGCCCTCTACTTCATCCTGACGATCATCGCGTCAAGCGGGCTGTATGTGCTGCTCAGTGCAGAGTTTATGGCCTTTGCCCTGATCATCATCTACGCCGGGGCGATCCTGATTACATATCTCTTCGTCATCATGCTGGCCACCCAGGCCCCGAGCGAGGAAGAGCCCGACCGCCTGAGCGAGTACGACGCCGTCGCCCGCGAGCCCTGGGCCGCCTCGGCGATCGGCTTCGTCCTGCTCGCGGTCCTGACGACCATGCTCTTCAGCGGCGTGCCGACGCTGGCCCCGAGCCGGGTGGACGCCTCGCCCGAGCCGACGCTCGAGCTCTTCCCCGGAAAGTGGGATGCCGACCTCACCGAGAACCTGCGTGACGCCGGGCTGATCGACGAAACCGAGGTCGTCGCGATCAACGACGGCATCGCCGAGGTCGACCTGGCCGACGGGACGGTGCTCTTCACGAGCCCGGACGGCGGGACGCGTCGCGTGGCGGTGCCGGCCGAGCTCCTGCCCGAGACCTTCGCGGCGGGCAATGTCGAGCGCCTGGGCAAGAACCTCTTGGCCGAGCACCCGATGACGATCGAGATCGCGGGCGTGATCCTGCTGATGGCGATGCTGGGGGCGACGGTCCTGGCCCGCAAGCAGGTGGACATCGAGGAGGCCGAAAAGGCCAAGGCCGCCCGCCGGCTCTCGCTCGAGGAGGGTGGAGCGTGATGGACTTTGTGACGCTCGCCCAATCCGGCTTCCCCGAGACGATGGCGGGCGCGACGCTCGCGCACTACCTCTTCATCTCCGCGGGCATGTTCGCCCTCGGGGTGATCGGCTTCGTGACGCGGCGGAACCTCATCATCATGTTCCTGTGCACGGAGCTGATGTTCCAGGCCGCGGGGCTGGCCCTCGTGGCCTTCGGGCGCTTCCACCTGAATTTCGACGGGCAGACCTTCGTGATCTTCGTGCTCACGATCGCCGCGGCCGAGGCGGCCATGGCCCTCGCCCTCGTGGTGCTGCTGTTCCGCAAGCGTGAATCGCTCAGCGGCGAGGAATGGGCGGAGCTCAAGGGCTGACACGGGCGTAGCCCGCGTAAGAGTCGCCCGGGCGAGCCGGGCGGGGAGAACGGTTCAGGGTGAACACGACGACCGCCATCTCGGAGCTCTTCGGCCTCCTCGCCCCCGCCGCCGACGCTGCGCACGGGGCCGACCACGGCACCCTCGCCACCGGCCCTTGGTGGGCGATGCTGATCCCGTTCATCCCCCTCGCGGGCGCGGCCTTCGTGGGCGTGCTGGCGGCGAACAACGACAAGTCGAAGACCCCGGCGTACGCCTCGGTCGCGCTGCTCGCGACGAGCTTCATCCTGACGCTCGCCCTGTTTATGGGGTGGGGCGGGTCGCCGGTCGTCATCCACGCCTTCGACTGGCTCAACCTCAGCTGGGGCCCCGGCCCCGGGCAGAGCCTCGCGGCCAACTTCAGCTTCTACATGGACGGCCTGAGCCTCCTGTGGATGCTGTTCGTCACCGGCCTCGCCACCGCCATCTGTCTCTACGCCAGTGAGTACATGAGCCACGACCAGGGGCTCGGCTACTGCCGCTTCTTCGCGGCGTTCAACCTCTTCGTCTTCAGCATGTCGTGCCTCGTCATGGGCGACAACCTGCTCCTGCTCTTCCTGGGCTGGGAGGGCGTCGGACTCTGCAGCTACCTCCTCATCGGCTACTACTACAAGAAGCCCGAGGCCGTCGCCGCCGGGCAGAAGGCGTTCGTCGTCAACCGCATCGGCGACCTGGGCCTGCTGCTGGGCGTGCTGCTCACCTTCACCACCTTCGGCACCATCGAGTTCGCCCCGCTGTTCCAGATGATCGAGGCGGGCGTGACCGCCGACGGCACCATCCTCGCCACCACCTGGCAGAGCTGGGCGATCCCGCTCCTGCTCATCGGCGGCGCCTTCGGTAAGTCGGCCCAGCTCTTCTTCTATGTGTGGCTCCCCGACGCCATGGAGGGCCCGACGCCGGTCTCCGCCCTCATCCACGCCGCGACCATGGTCACCGCGGGCGTCTACCTCGTCGCCCGCATGATGCCGATCTTCCTCGCCGACGAGGACCGCATCGCCCTGACCGTCGTCGCCTGGGGAGGCACGATCACCGCCTTCTGGGCCGCCACGATCGCGATGGCCCAGTTCGACATCAAGCGGATCATGGGCTACTCGACGATCTCCCAGCTTGGCTACATGTTCGCCGGCCTGGGCTTCCTGACGACCTCGGGCGGCGTCTTCCATGTGCTCACCCACGCCTTCTTCAAGGCCACCCTCTTCCTCGCCTGCGGCGCCGTGATGCACGGGTTCGCCGGCCAGCTCGACATGCGCAAGCTCAGCGGGCTCTGGAGCCTGAACGGCTGGAAGATCGTCACGATCGCCATGCTCATCGGCTGCCTGAACCTCGCGGGCTTCCCCTTCACCGCCGGCTACTTCAGCAAGGACATGATCCTCGCCGAGGCCTTCGTCACCCCCGACTCGGTCGTCTGGGGCTCGAGCTGGGCCGGCTGGCTCCTGCTGCTGACGGCGGGCCTCACCGCGTACTACACCTTCCGCGTCTTCTTCCGCGTCTTCGTCGGCCCGACCATCTACGCACCGGGCGAGGAACACCACGAGCCCGACCCGCACGACGGCTCCGACTCCGCCGAGGAGCAGATCCTCGCGCGGTCCGAGATCGACGGCCACGGCCACGGCGACGGGGCCGGGCAGACCGAAGACGCCCACGGGCACTTCCACCCCCACCCGCCCGGCTGGGCGATCAACCTCGTGCTGGTCCTCCTCGCGGGCGGGTCCATCCTCGCCGCCGGGCTTTACTTCGTG
Organism: uncultured Phycisphaeraceae bacterium; assembly: GCA_964615815.1. Taxonomy (GTDB): domain Bacteria; phylum Planctomycetota; class Phycisphaerae; order Phycisphaerales; family UBA1924; genus DAIQNV01. Next base: position 13,340 of record CAZTQV010000009.1, read on the forward strand.
AACAAGGCCGACCACGGCTGGGCCGGCTCGATGGTCCACCAGTCCTCGGCCGATGTCTCGGGCGCAAGCTGGGCGCACCACGGGGCCCACGACGGGGGCGACTACGGCAAGGCTGACCACGCCGGCGACCACGCCGAGCCGACCGTCGTCCCGCACGACGCGCACGCCACCCCGCACACTGCCGCGACTCCCCTCGCCCTCACCGCCGGCAACCACACCGAGCCCGGCTCGATCTTCGGCTACGACCCGCACAAGGTGATGTACTACATCTCCGCCGTCGTCGGCGGGATCGGCATCCTCCTCGCCGCCTTCTTCCACGGGGCCCCGGGCCTCGCGGGCCTCTTCATCGGCAACCGCACCAAGGCCGACGAGGTGCGGATGGACGGCATCGCCAACTCCATCCGCCCGGTCAACCGCTGGGCCGAGCGCAAGTGGTTCGTCGACGAGTTCTACCAGCTCGTGATCGTGAACCCGCTCAAGGTCTTCGCCCACCTCTTCCACTGGTTCGACAAGGTGTTCGTGGACATCGTGCTCGTCGACGGGACCGCCCGCCTGCCCAAGGCGCTCGCCTCCGTCCTCCGCACGACGCAGACAGGCGTGCTCCAGGGGTACGCCATCCGGATGATCGGGGGCGTCGCGCTCGCCGCGGTGATCGCCGCCGTGCTCGCCCTGTAACCCTCAAGGGGACCCCTTTGACGCCCTTCCTCTGGGTCATGCTGATCTCCCCCCTCGCCTTCGGCGCGATCATCGCGTTCGCGCCGCGCGAAAGGGCCCGAACGCTCGCGCTGGCGGGCACGCTGTTCAACCTCGCCGTCGCCGCCTTCGTGCTGGGACGCTTCGACTTCTCCAGCCCCGCCATGCAGGGCGTCAGCCGCATCGACTGGCTGCCCGACATGGGCCTCGCCCTGTCGATCGGCGTCGACTCGATCGCGGTCCTCCTCATCGCGCTCACGGCCCTCCTCGGGCCGATCTGCGTCCTGGGCTCCTGGACCGCCATCAAGGAACGCCAGCGCCTCTTCTACGGCTGGTTCCTCATCCTCAACAGCGCCATGGTCGGCGTCTTCATGGCCCGCGACCTCGCCCTCTTCTACATCTGCTTCGAGTTCACCCTCCTCCCCATGTTCGTCATCATCAACGAGTTCGGCAGCACCAACCGCAAGCGGGCCGCGATCAAGTTCTTCCTCTACACCTTCACCGGCTCGCTCATCGCCCTGGCCGGCCTCGTCTTCGTCGCCGCCCACGCCGCGAGCCGTACGGGCCAGTTCAGCCTCGACATCGCGGTCCTGACAGAGCACGCCCGCTTCATGACCGACGGTCAGCAGACCCTCGTCATGATCGCGATGCTCGCCGGCTTCGCCGTCAAGGTCCCCCTCTTCCCCGTCCACACCTGGCTCCCCCTCGCCCACACCGAGGCCCCCACCGCCGGCTCGGTCATCCTCGCGGGCGTGCTGCTCAAGCTCGGCACCTACGCCATCTACCGCTTCGTCCTGCCCTTCACCCCCGAGGCCGCCTACCAGCTCGCCCCCGTCATCGCGGTCCTGAGCATCATCGGCATCGTCTACGCGGGCCTCATCTGCTGGGTGCAGAACGACATCAAGAAGCTCGTCGCCTACTCCTCCGTCAGCCACCTGGGCTTCTGCGTCCTGGGCCTCTTCGCCCTGAACACCACGGGCCTCACCGGCTCGGTCCTCTACATGATCAACCACGGGCTCTCCACCGGCGCCCTCTTCCTCCTCATCGGATTCATGTACGAGCGCTACCACACCCGCGACATGCGCGAGATCGGCGGCCTCGCCGGCAAGATGCCCGTCTGGTCCACCTGCATGGTCTTCTTCGTCATGGCCTCCGTCGGCCTGCCGGGGCTCAATGGCTTCGTCTCCGAGTTCCTCTGCACGATGGGCGCCTTCCAGAGCTACACCCCCTGGGTCGATCCCACCCCGGGCGTCATGGCCTCCGCCGGCGCGACATGGGGCCCCCTCGGCCCGTGGTTCGCCGCCATCGCCGCCACCGGCGTGATCATCGCCGCGATCTACCTCCTCACCATGACCAGCAAGATCGTCTGGGGCACGCTGCGAGAGCCGACCCACCACCACGACGACGAAGAGCACACCCTCCCCGCCGACCTCACGGGCCGCGAGATCGCCTGCCTGGCGCCCCTCGCCGCCCTCTGCCTCTTCTTCGGGCTCTACCCCAAGCCCCTCCTCGAGGCGCTCGAGGCACCGATCAACCAGCAGGTCGCCTTCATCGAGGCCGCCGTCAAGGGAACCCCCACCGGGCCCACACCCTTCGGCGGGCTCACGCACGACGACGACCACGACACCGCCAACGACCACATGACTAGCCAGGGCGACGCGAACGCCGACCACGCGCACGACGCCGAGGGGGCGCCGGAATGATCGACAAGCTCGAACTCGTCGGCCCCGAGATCATCCTCTTCATCGCGACCTGCGTCGTGATGGTCCTGGGCCTCAGCCCCTCACGCGACCTCCGCAAGGGCTGCGCCTTCATCGCCGCCGTCGGCCTCGCCGCCGCGGGCGCCCTCCGAGGGCTCGGCGCCGACGAAGTCGGCCTCTTCCCCGACATGGTCCCCTTCGCCAAGGGCCTCATCGCCATCGTCGGCCTCCTCCTGCTCCTCCTCATGGCCGGCACCGTCGACCGCGAGGACGACGCCGAGATCGCCGCCGGACGCCGCTCGTTCGACCCCCTCAAGGCCAACCGAGCCGAGTTCTACGCCTTCTTCCTCTTCAGCCTCACCGGCCTCATGCTCTGCGCCTCCGCCGATGACCTCATCTGGCTCTTCCTCGCCCTCGAGCTCACCAGCCTCCCCACCTACATCATGGTGACCATCTCCACCCGCGGCACCCGCTCGCAGGAAGCCGGCGTCAAGTACTTCTTCCTCGGTGCCCTCGGCGCCGCCGTCTTCCTCTACGGCTTCGCGCTGCTCTACGGCGCCACCGGCTCGACCAACCTCGTCGAGATCGCCGCCTCCATCCAGGCCCAGGCCGCGAGCGAAGCCGGCCTCAACCCCATCGCCGCCGCGGGCCTCGTCATCAGCTTCATCGGCCTCTGCTTCAAGATCGCCGCCGTCCCCATGCACTTCTACGCCGCCGATGTCTACCAGGGCGCCCACGCCTCGGTCTCGGCCTTCCTCGCCTTCGTCCCAAAGGCCGCCGGCTTCATCGCCATCCTCATGCTCGCCGGCGTCGCCGGCTGGTCGCACGGCACCACGGGAGACAGCCTCCCCGAGCCGCTCTACTCCCTGATCTGGGTCGTCGCCGTCGCCACCATGTTCGCCGGCAATGTCCTCGCCCTCCTCCAGACCTCCATCAAGCGCATCCTCGCCTACTCCTCGATCGCCCACTCTGGGTACATGCTCGTCGGCGTCGTCGCCGGCCCGGGCCGGGGCATGGGCTTCTGGGACAACGGCGTCGCCGCCGTCCTCTTCTACCTCCTCTGCTACGGCGTCATGAATGTCGGCGCCTTCGCCGTCCTCGCCTGCCTCGAGCGTCCCACAGCCGACGGCCCCTCCGGCGAGATCGACGACATCGAGGACCTCCGCGGTCTGCACCGCGTCCGCCCCCACCTCGCCGCCGCCATGCTCATCTGCGGCCTGAGCCTCCTGGGCCTGCCCCCGCTCCTGGGCTTCTTCGGCAAGCTCGGCCTCTTCACCAGCGCCATCGCCGCGGGCGAGATCCCCCTCGTCATCATCCTGGGCCTCAACTCCGCGATCGCCGCCGTCTACTACCTCCGCATCGTCGCCGCCGCCTACCTCGACCCCCGCGATGAAGAGCGCACCGCCAATGTCACCGACACCCCCTTCGCCGCGAGGCCCATCGCCGCGCTGCTCTCCGCCGGCGGCGTGATCGCCCTCGCCGTCATCGCCCAGCCGCTGGTCACCGCCTCCCGCTCCGCCGCCACCTTCCGCGGGCCGACCCCCGCCGACCTCGCCGAGGCCGAGGCCTATCTCCTCCGCCACGCCGCCCCCGCCGCGCTGCCCGACGCCGACCAGGTGAACGCGACCCCCGCCGCCACCCCTTCGGCGTCCGCCGCGGCCCAGCCCCTCGCGGCCCCGTCCCTCGCGGCCCCGTCCCTCGCGGCCCAAGACGGCTGAACCCGTACCATCCACCCGTGGCGCCCCGCAAGCCCAAACCCGAGGCCGGTCGCCCCGCGCCCCCACCCACGCCCGGCCCCCCATCCGGCGCCGGCGATCCCCCCGCCAGCCTGATCGACGCCGCCCGCTCGGGCGACGAGGCCGCCCTCGAGCGCCTCCTCGCCCCCGAGACCGACCGGCTCTACGCCATCTGCCTCCGCATGCTGGGCCGCCCAGACCAAGCCTCCGACGCCGCTCAGGACGCCCTCGTTCGGGTGATCCGCGGGCTCGAGGGCTTCGACGGGCGGGCCCGATTCACCACCTGGACCACCCGAATCGCCATGAATGTCTGCCTGACCCGCCTGCGCGACCGCCAGCGCCGGGCCCGGCTCGACCCCACCGCCGCCTACACGCGGGAATCCGCCCGACCCGCGGAACCCGCCGCCCCCGGGCGCGTCCAAGGAGAGGAGGACGCCCGGCTCGTCGCCGCCGCCCTCGCCGAACTCTCCGAGGAACACCGAGCCGTGCTGGTGCTGCGCGACATCCGGGGCATGGACCACGACCAGATCGCCGAGGTCCTGGGTCTTCCCCTGGGCACGGTCAAGAGCCGCGTCTTCCGCGCCCGAGCCGCCCTGCGCGACCTCATCGACCAAGCGTCGGCCCCCCGCCCCCCAAGCCGCGCCAGCTTCGGGGGTGCGTCGTGAACACCCCCAATAACGGGCATCGCAACGGCAAGGGCCCGACCCGGGGCCCCACCAAGGGCCCCGCCCGCATCCCCGATCTCGGGTCCCGCCGCGCCGAAGCCCCCGCGATCGACCTGCACGGGCTCGAGGTCGCCGAACTGCTCGACGCCATCGAGCTCCTCGCCGACGACCCCCGTGCCATGCACGCCAAGGCCCAGCTCATCGAGCACCGTGAGTTGATGCACCGCGTTGCCGGCATGCGCCGCGACCGCGAGGCCCTTACCAACCTCGCACCCACCGCCCCCCGGGGCCTGCTGGCCTCCGCCATGGAGCGCGCCAGCGCCGAAGCCGAGCGCGAGGCGCTCCTCAGCCTCGAGGCCAGCGACTCGACCGTCGAAGCCCTGCCCGTCTCCCGTGTCCTTCCCGCTCGCCGCCGCATCGCCGGCCGCCTGCGCATCAGCCCCACCTCCGGGTGGATCGCCGCCGCGGCCGCCCTGCTGCTGGCCGTTTCGCTGCTCGCCGTCGAGGGCGCCCGCCGCCTGCACGCGCTGCTCAACGCCCCGCCCCGTCTCGCCGAGACCCCCGCCCGACCGACCGACACCCCCCCCACCGTCATCGCCGCAGGCCCCGCGGACGAACCCGCCGAGGGCAACAACGCCGGCACGCTCGCGCCGACCGAGCGCACGCTCGCCGCGGTCCCCGACCTCGACGCCGGCGCCGCGATGCTCGCCGAGGGCCGGCTCGTGGTCCGCGTCTCCGCGCCGCCTGAGACCCCTTGGCCCGCTCCCCGCGCCGACGCTCTTTGGACGATCGAGCGATCGGCCCCGGCTTCGGTCCTCGCCGCCCTCCCCCCCGCGGCGCTCGACATCGCGCCGCCCGCGTCCCGCGCGCCGGTCCTCGCCGCCGAAGACGACGAGGCCCGAGACCCCGTTGTGCCCGTCGATCACTTCCTGCGGCCCCTCGCCGAGCCGACGGTCGCGCTCGCCCGCGTCCGCCCCGAGCGCACGGCTCTCACCGCGCTCGTCGCCCAGCTCGAGCGGGCCGGCTTCACGGTCGAGTTGCTGGCCTGCGACACACCGATCCCCGCCCCGGTCGATCTCTCGCCCGAGGCCGTCGGCTGGTGGGGCACGCCCGCGTCGTCATGGCCCGTGCGCAAGGCCGCGCCGATCATCGTCGTCACCGACGAGTGATCCCGGCACCCCACTGACATTCCCGTGCCGAGGTCCGTCCTACGGACGCGCCGCGAGCTTCACGCCGCGAGGTCGAGGTCATCGATCCCGTCGTCAAAGCCCAGCGTGTCCGGCGTGTGCCGGTGGTGGATACGGATCACCCGCGCGAGCTGCTCGGTGAACAGGTCGCTGATGACCCGCACGCTCCGCTCCGCGTCCGCGTCGAAGCCCGTCCGCCGATCGCGGAAGACCGCGAGCACCGCGAGGCAATCGCCCGCGCGCCCGCCCTTGTCCCGCCCCGCCGAGGGCTCGTGGCACCCGGTGACGAGGAGCGTCCGCCCCTCGAGCCAGTGCGCACTCTCGCCGAGGTCCCGCCGCAGCGCCCCGTCCGAATCGACGCGGCGCAGCTCGGTCACGCGCTGGTACCGCGGCGCCAGCTCGTCGGCCAGGTGATCGAGCATCACCTCCGCCGCGTCCTTCGGGCAGTCGTAGTTGATGTACGCCCCGAGGCTGAAGTCCCCCGAGGTGCCGGGCAGGAAGATGCCCGCGTTCGTCGAGCCCACCTTCGCCAGCAGGAACTCGAGCGTCGTCCGCAGCAGCCCCTCGACCTCCAGCTCCTGCCGCACGAGCCCGTGGAACTCGCTCGCCATCGCGATGCGCCCCACCTCGCCCGAAAGATCCTGGTACGCCCCCACCAGCCCGCCGCACAGGTCGCCGACCTCGCGGACAACCTCCTCGCGGGCGACATTCAGCTTGTGGCACAGCCGCTCGAGCCGCCGCACCCGCTCCTCGCGGGCCCGCGACGCACGCCCGCGCCCCGCCGCCGCCAGCACACGCCGCGCCATCTCCTCGGGCGACTCCGGCCCGATCAGGTCGCACGCCCCCGAACGGATCGCCCGCGTCGCTGAGTCCAGCGACGGGTGCGCGTCGAGCATCACCACCGCCGGCGCGCTCGCCGAAGCCGTGATCGCCTCGCACAGCCGGTACCCCGACTGCCGCGGCAGCGACGCGTCGATCAGCACCGCATCAAAGTGCGTCCGCGTCGTCAGCCGCCGGGCCTCCCGCGCGCTGCCGGCCTCATCGGGGGCCGACCCGTGCTGGCTCAGCGCCTCGACCGCCATGCGGCGCACCGCCCCCGCCGGCGCCACGATCAGCACCCGCGCCGGGCCCGCCGCCTCCTGCGCCTGCTCGGCCGCGGAGATCACCGCCTCATGGTCGGTGTCGTGGAAGCTGTCGTTGTGATCGATGCGCTCGTTCATGCTTCTCCCCTGCCTCACGCGGTCCGCCGCAGCCGCAGCCCGCCCGTCTCTTCGCCCTGCCCCTCGTGCGGCAAAGCGATCGTCACCCGCGTCCGCTCGCCGCTCCGCGTGTCGAAGGCGATCTCGCCCCCGTGCAGCTCGACGGCCTGCCTCGCACGCGTGAGCCCGAGCCCCGTCTGCCGACCCGCCGGCTTTTCGCTGAAGAACGGGTCGAACGCGTGCCCACGCGCCCGGTCGCTCAGCCCCGGGCCGTGGTCCTCAACTACCAGCACCAATCGGCCGTCCAAAGCGTCCACATGCGTCGCCACGACCACCGGACCGTCGGGGCACGCTTCGAGTGCGTTGGCCACGCACTCTGTGAGGGCCGTACGAAGCAGTTCCCGGTCGGCCCGCGCTTCTTCGGACCCCGCATCGATATCCACGCCCACCGCCGTCGCGATCCCCGTGCGCTCCCGCGCCGCGCCGATCGCATCGTCGATGACCTCTCTGACGATCACCCGCTCGAACCGGGGCTCCGGCGGCGACGCCAAGAGATGCAGCGACTCGATCAGGTTCGCGAGGTGCGCCGCCGCGTCCGCGATCGACCGCGCCGCCGCCCGGTCCGCGTCCTCCGTCAGCCGGCCGACCAGGAGCTGGCTCCGCCCGCGGATCACCGTCAACGGGTTGTTCATCTCGTGCGCCGCGCCCGCGCTCACCTCGCCCAGCTTCGCCATCGACTCCCGCTCGGTCAGCCGCTGCTGCACCTCCGCGAGCGATCGGTTCATCTCCGCCAGCCGCTCGCCGAGCCGCTCGCCGTGCTCGTAGCTCGCCGCCGCCTGCACCGCCGCCGCCCACGCCGTCCGCACCGCGCTGACCTGCGACCGCGTGAACCCAAGCCGCTCCGGGTCCCGGTCATGCAGCATCACCGCCCACGGCCCCTCGGTCATGCCGTCGGCATCACCCGGCTGCCCTAGCGGCAACACGCGCACGCGCCGCAGATCCGCCGCATCACCCAGGTAATCACTCAGCCAGGGCAAGACGCCCATGCTCGCCACGCTCAGCCCATCGACATCCGCGAGCGCGCCCAGGCTCTCCCCGCGCAGCCGCTGCCCGGGCGGCGGGTCCGTCACCTCGGTCCGCGTCACCGTCCCCGACGACCCGAAGCGATAAATCCGCCAGGGCCCGTCGAACCCATCCTGGAACACCGCCGCGTAGAACCCCATCCCGAGCAGCCCGATCGCGCTCTGCACGACCTCTTCAAGCGTCTCCACAACACCCCGCCGCGGGTGCCACGCCGCGTGAAAGTTCGCGATCGCCTCCAGCACCCCCGCCTGCTGCCGCGAACTCAGCGCCCGCGCCCGCAGCTGACTATTGAGCGCACTCAGCCGCCGGTTCGCCGCCGTGATCGACTGCAACAGAAGCTGCGTGTCCGTCTGCTCCTCGAGCCTCAGCAGCTTGCAGCGATCCACCACCTCCGCGATCAGGTCCGGCAGAATCGGCTCGAGCGTCAACGGGTTGACGCCAAGATCAGAGCAGATCGACGCCGTCGGCATCGGCTCGCCGAAGTCGCCCGACCACCCGATGTGCTGCCGACGACAGAACGCCTTCGCCAGCGTCACCAGACCGATCAAGGGCTTGTGAGGAAGGTCCGGCAGCGACCGGTACGGCTGGCTGTGCAGCCACATCACATCCTGCAGCGCCGCCGGCAGACGCCACCGCGCCGCCACACGCCGACCCGCCGTGTGATGATCCAGGCCAACGATCGTCCGCTCGATCGGCGCCGCATCGCTCGCCCGCCGCTCGGCCAGCTCCGCCACGCGCCCCATCGCCCGCGGCAGCACCAGTTCCAGCGCCAGCTTCCCGAGATCGTGCAGCAACCCCGCAACAAACGCCTCGTCCTGGCTCACGCCGAGGTGCGGGTTCGCCTTCGCGATCGCCTCGCTCGCGCACGCCACGGCCACCGAGTGCTTCCAAAGCCCCACGCGATCGAACCGCGGCTCGCCCTCCGTCGGGTCGGGCGTCTTGCCCTCCCGGTCGTTGTGCTCGCCCTCTTCGCGAAGCAATTCATATACATGCACGCTCAGGACGGCCGAACGCACCGCGTCCATCCCGAGCATGACGACGGCACGCTTCACCGTATCGATGCGGTCCCCGAGCCCCTTATCCGCCCGCCGGCACAGCCCCAGGATCGTCGCCGTCAGCGCGGGGTCCGATTCGAGCAGCCGCACGACCTCGTCGATCTCGACCTCGTCCGCCGCGCCGAGCGTTAGGACCTGCAGCGCGACCGGGCTGAGCGTCGGCAGGCTGTCCACCTGCTCGAGGATCAGCTCGACCTGCCGGCTCGTCTGTGCTTCAGCGCCGACGCGACCCATAGCCCCTCCGGCCCTCACCCGGGCCGCCGTTCCCCAGTCGGGGCCGCCCCGACCGGGGCTTTAGTTCCGAGAAGAAGACGACCCCTCGGAAATCCCGAGAAGCTGCGCCATCCGCTCGATCAGGTCATCGACATCGAACGGCTTCTTGATGAACGCGTCCGCTCCACTTTCGAGAAGGCCCGAAATCTCCTCCCGGTTCACCACGCCGCTGATGACGATGATCTTGACTTCCTCGCCCCGCTCGCTCTTGCGCACCCGGTCGCACACGATGTTCCCGTTGATGTCGGGAAGCATGTAGTCGAGCAGGATCACATGCGGGCGGAAGTTCTCCGTCAGCAAGCCCGCGTCGTACCCGTTCGAGGCCAGACGCACCTCGAACCGTCCGTCGCGACCCAGGACATCCTCGAAGAGCTCCAGGATCTGCGGGTCATCGTCCACGACCAGCACCCGACGCCGCTCGCCCTCGAGCGCCGTCAGCGGGATCCCGTTCGCCTTCATGAAGCGCATCAACTCATCACGCGGGATCCGCCGGAACTTCGACCCCGGCACACGAAAGCCGTGCAGCCGCCCGCTATCAAAGCAGCGGATGATCGTCTGCTGGCTCACCTTGCAGACCTGCGCCGCCTCGCCGGTCGTGAAGACCCGCTTCGTCGCCCAGTCCTGGTCCGTTCCGTTGCTCGAAGACATAACACAACTCCGCGCCGGAGCGGGTCCGGCCGATCCGTGGCCGAGGTCCGCGTCGTGCGACCCCGCAACTGCGCATTCCGCATATCGTCGCGCGTCTTGCCCAACTTGACACACGCTCACCAACCCGTCGGGAGCACCCCCGACCGAGAACTCATCCGTCCGGTGACTGACCGGCCGAACGCGACTTCCACCGCGTCACCGCCTCCGGCTCACGCGGATAGAGAGGATGCAGCGACAGCGCAGGCACCGCACCCATCGTCATCCCCAACTTCAGGCACACCCCCGCACAGAACGCCGGGGGAACCAACCGCCAACCACGAGTCCCGGTCACGCGGGCCCACCCCTCAGGCAGGTGGTCATCCGCGATCACGGTCGATGCATCGAGCGATGCGAATTCCGATTCGCTCAGAACGCCGAGCGGTTCGCCCAACTTCTCCCCTTTGCCGGGATGCACCCCTACAGACCGCACAACCGTCACATGCGCCGTCCCACGCTTCGACGCCAGGCACACCAGCGCGGGCAACGCCCGAGAACCCTCCCGCTCGAAGAGCGCCAACGCCGCCACATCCGCCGAGGGCACCCCCACCACCTCCGCGCCCGTCGCCTCCGAAAGCATCTTCGCCGTCGCCACCGCCACCCGAAGACCCGTGAACCCACCCGGCCCGATCGACACGCACACCCGACGAAGACCCATGGGCGAAACGCCCAGCCGCGCCCGAAGCCGCTCGATCGCCGGCATCAGGTCGTCGTCATGCCGACCTTCCCCACCCAGCGCCTCGATCGCGATCCGATCAGGCGTACCAACCAAACACCCCGCCACGCTCGGCCCCGTCCCGGACGCACCGCGCGCAGACGAGGGGTTGCTGATCTCGATCCCGAGCGCCCAACCCTCGCCACCGCCCTGCGCACCGCCGTCCGTCAACGCCGTCATCGCCTCTCGTCCGGCCGCGGCGGCTTCCGCCGCTGCTTGATCTTGCCCCGCTGCTTCTTCTCGTCCACGCGCCGCCGCTTCGCCGCCTTCGAAGGCTTCGTCGCCCGCCTCGGCTTGGGCCGCACCATCGCCTGCTTCACCAGCTCCGCCAGCCGCTCGACCACATCCTCGCGGTTCCGAGACTGGCTCCGCGTCTGCCCGCTCGCGATGATCAGCTCCCCATCCTGCGTCAGGCTCGAGCCCGCCAGCTTCTCCAGCCGCTTCCGCGCCCCCTCCGGCAGGTGCAGGTCCGCCACATGCACCCGGAGCTGCACCCGCGTCGACCGCTTGTTGACATTCTGCCCACCCGGCCCCTCGCTCCGGACCGCCGTCACCCGCAGATCGCTCCGCCGCACCCGCACCCCGGGCGCCAGACGCACCGCGTCCTCCTCCGGCCCCGGCGGACGCGACGCCGGCCGCGCAGGCAACGCCTCGCCCCCACCCGGCCCGCCCGGCGTTTCAGCCCTCTGTTCAGATGAATCACCAACATCCGCCATCCCGCAACGGTACGCTCCCCCCATGCCGATCCGTGCCGCGCACCTCTCCGCCCTCCTCCTCACCCTCGCCGCCGCCGCGCACGCCCAGACGGATACCCAGACGAATACCCAGACGGATACCCAGACGCAGCCCCAGACAACCCCGGCCGAACCCGCCGAGCCCACGGCACCCCCTGGCCAATTCGGCGCCTCCGGCTCCGGCTGGCTCCCAGCCGAGGGCCTCCCCCGCTGGCGCATCCGCTTCGAGCCCTCCGCCGCCTACCTCGCCCCATCAGGCGACCTCGAACTCCCGTCCGGCGGCTCTATCCGCGGCAACTCCTTCGACCTCGAGGACATCAACCTCGACACCCCCCAGCTCGAACCCATGGGCGAGCTCCACTTCTCGCGCGGCCGCACACGCATCATGATCGAGGGCGCCGGCTTCAGCGCCACCCAGTCGTTCAACCTCGGCACCAGCGCCGTCCTCGGCGCCGCCCCCATCGGCCCGAACGACCCCGCCCGCATCTCCTTCGAGTACCAGACCTTCGCCGTCACCGGATCACGACGCCTCGCCACATGGGCCTCCGGCGTACGCCCCGACGGCTCCTCCGAGGTCGCCTTCGGCATCGACATCCTCGCCGGCCTCCGCTTCCACCGCCTCGACATCGACGCCGAGGTCCTCCCCGTCGGACCCATCCCCCCCACGCGGCCCACCCAGGCCCAGACCGACGAGATCTTCGCCGAGCCCATCATCGGCACCCGATTCGAGCTCGACCTCGACGAACGCTTCACCCTCGAATGGCGCCTCGCAGCCGGTGCCTTCGGCTTCGGCGACCACCGATCCATCTCCGGAGACCTCGCCGTCTCCTTCACCTACCGACCCGACCCCCGCGTCGGCATCCAGGCCGGCTACCGCCTCCTCGTCCTCAGCCTCCAGTCCGGCGACTCCACCGACCGCTTCGAATGGACCGGAGCCCTCGCGGGCCTCTATTGGGGGGCGTCCTTCTCCTTCTGACCACGGTTGAATCTCACGCAACTTGCGGGCACCCCCGGGCCGACACCGGGCCGCTTTCCTACGCCCCCGTCGTCCGTAAGTGCATGAAGTATGAAGATTTCTGTTCATCCACGCCGCGCATTGACCGGACGCCCACCTCCGGCGATACTGTGCGTTCGTGGGCCCGCGGACGGCTGGGGAAGTCGGTTGACCGGGGCAAAACCAAGACGGGGCGACATCACCTAAACGGGTGACAAGCTTCACGCGTGGGCACACAAGCTCCACCGCCCCGTCCCCGAACCCGCGGCGGCGAAAGCCCCGCTCCAACCCGACCCGGCATGGGGGTGCGGCAGCATGGCAACAGTCACCAAGAAGGACCTGATCGACCGCATCGCCGCCCAGACCGGCCAGCGCCGCGCCGCCGTCAAGGACACGGTCCAAGCCTTCCTCGACGAGATCGTCTCCGAGCTCGGCGCCGGAAACCGCCTCGAGTTCCGCGACTTCGGCGTCTTCGAGATCAAGCAACGCGCCGCCCGCGTCGCCCAGAACCCCAAGACCCTGCAGAAGGTCACCGTCCCCGCCAAGAACACCGTCAAGTTCAAGGTCGGACGCAAAATGCAGGAAGCCGTCGACGCCGCCCCCGACGCCACCACCGCCACCGCAGCCCCCCACATCGAGGTCAAGCAAGGCGTCGCACTCCCCACCTCGGGCAACCACACCGCCAACCACACCGCCGGCTAAACGCCCCCGGCGCCTAGCCCCCCGGTGCCCCGACCGCCGCAAAGCGGCGCTTCGGGCCGATCCACCAACCAACCCCGGCGCCACTGACCCCGCTCCGCGGGTCAGCGCCAACCCCCACGCCCCTATTTGGCCATTTGGCCCTTTGCGATTCGGCCCTTCGGTCAGCGCACCCGGTATCGTTGCCCCATGGCCGACCGCCCCCAACACAAAACCACCGCCGCCTCGATGAAGGAGACCCTCGTCTCCGTCGTCATCGCCTTCACCATGGCCTTCGTCTTCCGCGGCTTCGTCATCGAGGGCTTCGCCATCCCCACAGGCTCCATGGCCCCCACCCTCCTCGGCAAGCACATGCTCGTCACCAACCCCGACTCCGGCACCACATGGACCGTCGGACCCTGGGACTACCTCGACCGCAACCGCCAGGTCCCAGCGCCCGTCCAGGGCCAGCAGCGGCCCATCCGACTCAACGACCCCGTCACCGGCGCCCCCGTCGAGTTCCCGGGCGGCGTCCCCATCCGCGCCGGCGATCGCCTCTTCGTCCTCAAGTACCTCCAGGGCCTCTACGAACCCAAGCGCTGGGATGTCGTCGTCTTCAAGGCACCCCATGTGCACAACGAGAACTACATCAAGCGCCTCATCGGCGTCCCCGGCGAGCAACTCGCCCTCGTCGATGGCGATGTCTTCGCCCGCCCCCTCGGCAACCACGCCCACGCCTCCGGCGCCCAGGCCTGGGCCGACCCCGACTGGAAGGTCCAGCGCAAGCCCGAAGACGCCCAGCGCGCCACCTGGCGCACCGTCTTCGACGCCGCCCACACACCCGTCAACCCCGCCCGCCGCTTCGTCTCCCCCTGGCAGCCCGAAGGCCCCGGCTGGAACAGCGTGAACGAATCCCGCGTCTACGCCTTCGAAAACACCTCCACCGGCGAGCTCCGCTGGGACTCCGCCGCACGACCCATTGACGACTACACCCCCTACAACCAGCTCGGCGACAACGGCCAATCCTGGGACCGCCGCTACGGCGGCCGCTACACCGCCATCTTCCCCGTCTCCGATGTCTCCGTCGCCTTCGGCCTCGAGCCCACCGACGCCACCGAACGCGTCGAGATCGACCTCGCCGCCAGGGGTCAGGCCTTCCGCGCCCAGATCACACGCACCGGCGACGACTGGTCCGTCTCCCTCGACCGCGCCATCGACAACGCCTGGACGCCCATCGCCGCCGCCACCGACATCAACATCCCCACCGGCCGCGCCACCCGCATCGAGTTCTGGCACGCCGACCAGGCCCTCTGGCTCTTCGTGAGCGGCAAGCTCATCGCCGGCGGCCCCGACCTGGGCAGCTACGACATGTCCCCCGCCGAGCGCATCGCCGCCGCCACCGGCCAGCAGCTCGTCGACATCCTCGCGACCAACCCCTCCGTCGAAGGCTCACCCCTCGCCAACCCCGGCATCTACCGCCGCCCCGAGCTCGCCATCCGCGTCACCGGCCCCGTCCGCCTGCACGACACCACCGTCGCCCGCGATGTCTTCTACCAGCCCACCCCGCGCCCCACCCTCGGCGCACACCCCGACTACTTCCCCACGCTCGACAACCAACACTACTACCTCGCCGGCGACAACAGCCCCTCCAGCCTCGACGCGCGACTCTGGGACACCATCGACCCCTGGACCAACGCCGAGATCGAAGACGGCCAAGGCGTCAACGGCCTCGTCCACCAGGACCTCGTCATCGGCAAAGCCTTCGTCGTCTACTTCCCGAGCCCCCTCAACGACGGCCCCATCCCCATGCTCGACTTCGGCCGCATGCGCTGGATCTGGTAATGATCAGCCGCGCAGCGGCCCACGGTGCCACTATCCGCGCAGTGGGTAGTGCCTGCGCTACCGCTTGACCCGAAAGGCAAGCCGCCCCACGCACAGAACCAGCGCCTCTGTCTCCCACACTTACCGCCGCCGACGCCGCACCACCACACCCCCGCTGATCGCCAGCAGCGCCACCGTTCCCGGTGCCGGCACCAGCACCAGGTCGATGTTGTCGATCTGGAAATCGTTGTCCGTCCCGTTCGCCTCCGCGCGGAAGGTGATCGTCACATCCGATCCGCCCGCGACGAAGTCGACGCTGAAAGCCGTCCAGTCATTCACAGCGGTCGCCCCGGCCTCGAACACCGTCATGCCATCAACATCCACCGCGAACCCGGGAGGCCCCGCAAACACAGAGCGGATCGCGCTCGCGTAGTCCCCGCTCAGCCGGTAGGTCTGCCCGACGCCAAGCCCCGACACCACCTGCTCGACACCCGGGTCCGTCGCGACATCCCCATTGTCGTTCATGACATACCGCCCACCCGGGTTCCCGTTCGAGCCGTACCACCCGCCGAGGGAATCGTTGTCGAACCCCGTCCACCCGTTCCCCGTCCCGTTCTGCGGCACCGCAAGGTCGAACCCACCGTTCACGATCAGGTTCGCCGACGCCACCGAAGCGGACACCAGGACACCAGCAACAACAACGCTCTTCTCGTAGCCCATGGCAACTCTCCCGTGCGCACGGGCAACGAAAGACGCACCCGGCCGGGAAAGGTGCCCCAAGGTTCTCGGCCCCGCCACCCCCCTCGCGACTCCCACCGACGAATACAGGTGCTTTCCCAACACGCACCCCCACCACCGTCCCAGCGTCCCGCAAACCCGGTCCACCTCTGCCCGGTGCCCCGAACCGCCGCAAAGCGGCGCTTCGGGCCGATCCAGCAACAACACCCGCCACCACCGGACGCCTGATCTTCGCAAAGCGAAGATCAGGGTCGAGCCCCTCACCCACACCCCTCTGCCCCTTCCCCGCCCTCAACTCTCCTTCGACTCCTGCAACCGCGCCAACACACTGAAATCCTCAAGCGTCGAAGTGTCCTGCTTCACATGCGTCTCCCCAGACGCCACAGCGCGCAAGAGACGCCGCATGATCTTCCCCGACCGCGTCTTCGGCAGCGCATCCGTAAACCGGATCTGGTCCGGCTTCGCGATCGCCCCGATCTGCTCCGCCACATGCGCCGTCAACGATGCCCGCAGCTGCGCGATCGCCTCATCACCATCCGGCGCGTGCGCGGGATCAAGCGTGCAGAACGCCGCGATCCCCGTCCCCTTGATCTCATGAGGCACCCCCACCACCGCCGCCTCGACGACTGCGGGGTGACTCACGAGCGCACTCTCCACCTCCATCGTCCCGAGCCGATGCCCCGACACATTGATCACATCATCAACACGCCCCAGGATCCAGAAGTACCCGTCCGTATCGCGGTGCGCCCCGTCCCCCGGGAAGTAGTAAGGCGAAGGCTGCCCTTCCTCCGACCCCTCCGGGTAGAACTTGCTCCAGTAAGTATCGATGAACCGCTGCCGATCCCCCCACACCCCGCGCAGCATCCCGGGCCAGGGCTTCCGGATCGCGAGCAACCCCCCCGCGCCACCCTTCGACCCCACATGGTCGACCTCGTGCCCCCGCTCATCACAGATCGCAGCATCCACACCAAAGAACGGCAAGCAGCACGACCCCGGCTTCGTCGGCGTCACCCCGGGCAGCGGCGTCAGCATGTGCCCACCCGTCTCCGTCTGCCACCAGGTATCCACGATCGGGCAAAGGTTCCGCCCGATGTGCTCCCGGTACCACATCCACGCCTCGGGGTTGATCGGCTCCCCCACCGTCCCCAGGACCTGCAGCGAACTCAGGTCGTGCTTCTTCACATGCTCCACGCCCCACTTCATGAACGCCCGGATCGCCGTCGGCGCCGTGTAGAAGTGCGTCACCTTCAGCTCGTCGACCATCTTCCAGAAGCGGTCCTCCCCCGGAAAGTTCGGCGCCCCCTCGTACATCAAGGTCGGCACCCGGTTCGCCATCACCCCGTACAGGATGTACGAGTGCCCCGTGATCCAACCGATGTCCGCCGTGCACCAGAAGAGCTGCCCGTCCGGCAGGTCGCCAGCCCGCTTCGGCTCCTCCAGCCCCGGGATCAGGTTGAAGGTGTACTTGCTCGTCAGCCACGCGTGCACCCCGTACCCGCCCACCGTGTGGCGGATCCCCTTCGGCTTCCCCGTGCTCCCCGAGGTGTACAGGATGAACGCCGTGTCCTCGCTATCGAGAGGCTCGCAAGGGCACCAGTCGTCCGCCATCACCATCAGATCGCGCCACGCGTGGTCCCGCCCCTCGTGTCGCACGATCTGGTTCATCGTCCGCTTGAAGTAGATCACCTTCTCCACGACCGCATCGCGCAGAAGACTCCCCGCCCCCGCGCCCCCAGTCCCCGCCAGCTCGTTCACCGCCGCGTCCACATTCTCCTTCAGCGGCACCACCTTCCCCCGCCGCCACGCCCCGTCGCAGGTCACGATGAGCTTGCTATCCGCGTCCGCCACCCGGTCCGCGATCGCCTGGCTGCTGAACCCCCCGAACACCACCGAGTGCACCGCCCCGATCCGGGCGCACGCCAGGCACGCAATCGCCAGCTCCGGCACCATCCCCATGTAGATGGTGACCACATCCCCCTTCTTCACCCCCAGCTTCTTCAGCACATTCGCAAACTTACACACCTCCCGCAGCAGCTCGCGATAGGTGTACACCACCCGCTCGGGCTTCCCATTGGGCCCGATCGGCTCCGACTCCCACACCAGCCCGACCTCGTTCCCCCGGTCCGCCTCGATGTGCCGATCGATGCAGTTGTAGCACAGGTTCGTCTGCGCCCCGACAAACCACCTCGCATCCGGCGACTCAAACTCCACCACCCGCTCCCAGGGCCGAAACCAGGTCAGCTCATGCGCCAACTCCCCGTAAAACCCCTCCGGGTCAGCGACGCTCCGCGCGTGCATCGCCCGATACTCCTCCATCGACGACACATGCCAGAACGGCGCCCCCACCGCCTCCGCCGCCGGCGGATCAAAGCTCCGCGTCTCGTGCAGCACGGACTCGATCGACGACGACTCGGGCTCACTCATCACGAAACTCCCGACCACCCCATCACAAACCCGCTCACAAGCAGCGCACCACCTGGCTCAGCTTCACCAACGCCTCACGAAGCACCCACACCTGCTTCGGCCGATCACCCGTCGTGTTGCTCACCACCCGCAGCTCGGCAAACGGCACACCCACCCGCGCGCACACCTGCCCGATCGCCGCCCCCTCCATCGCCTCCAGGCTCGCCCCCGTCACCGCCGCGATCGCCCGCGCATGCGCATCCGTCCCCGAGCAGGTCGACACCGTCGCGATCGGCGCCGCCAGATCGCACAAAGGCCGCAGCGCATCAAGTAACGCCCCATCCGCCGGCACGCCCGACTCCGGGAACGGCCCCAGCGGAAACCCCATCTTCGCGCAGGTCAAAAACCCCGCCGGCGTCGCCAGCCCGTCATCCGCCGACACCGACCGATCCGCCACCACCGCCTGCCCCAGCTGCGCCTCCGAGCCAGGCAAAGACCCCGCCACCCCCACGCTCAAAACGCACGCGTGCGACCGCAGATCCAGCCCCCGCCCCACCGCCCCCGCCGCGTTCGCCTTCCCGATCCCCGTGATGATCACATCGAACCGACCCGCCACATGGTGCAGCTCCCACGCCCGCCCCGAGTGCGCCTTCGCCGCCTCCCCCTTCACCCCCATCCCCACCAGCACCGCCTCCGCCTCGCCCGGGCTCGCCACCGCGATCAACGCCCGCCGCCCGTTCAACACCGGGTCCAACACCCGAAACTTCCCGGGCACACTCGCACCACCACCACCCCCACCAGCAGGCCCGGCTCCCGACGACGACGACGATCCCTGTTGCGACTGTTCCACACCGCCAGCCTACCCCATCCCCCCTCCCCCCCGCACCCCACCACCTTCTCGGCCCCACACCGCCCCGCCCCAGCACAACCCCCTTGGCGAACCCGCCGCCGCCCACTACCCTGCCCCGCCGAGCCGACCGGTGCATACCCCCCGGCCCAGGCCCACAGGAGAGAGTGACCCATGCCCACCCGCGTTCCGTCCCGCGCCGCCGTTCTCACCGCCCTCGCCCTCACCGCCGCCGCCACCCACGCCGCACCCTTCACCTACCAGGGCCGCCTCAACCAGACCGGCACCCCCGCCACCGGCACCTTTGACATCGTCGTCGAGCTCCACAACGCCAGCACCGGCGGCGCCCCCATCGCCACCGATTCCTTCGAAGACATCCAGGTCACGGGCGGCCTCTTCACTCTCCCCATCGACTTCGGCCCGGGCTTCCCCAACGCCGACGCCCGCTGGCTCGACATCGCCGTCCGCCCCGGCTCCTCCACCGGGGGCTTCCAGACCCTCCCCCGCCAGTTCATCGACGCCGCCCCCTTCGCCGCCGTCGACCTCAACGAACCCTGGGCCGTCACCCCGGGCCCCACCGCCCGCGCCGCCTTCGGCGACGGCAACGACATCGTCCTCATCAACCGCACCAACCGCATCGGGGCCGAGTTCTTCGGCATCGGCGCCCAGACCGACGGCTTCGGCGGCATGTACATCGACACCAACGCCCAGGGCGAGCCCTTCTACGGCTACTCCACCGCCGGCTCCATCCAGGCCTACCACTACTACGACCCCACCACCGACGCCCTCCGCGTCTACATGGACGGCGACCGCATCGCCATCGACGCCGAGGGCGCCCGCGTCAACGGCAACCTCGGTGTCACCGGCACCGTCACCTTCGAGCCCGACGCAGACTTCACCTTCTTCACCGCGGACCCCACCCGCGACCTCTTCACCTTCGGCAGCGGATCGTTCTTCGGCGTCCGCGAAGTCTTCGTCCAGGTCTTCGGCGACATGGCGGCCCGCAGCCTCAGCCTCGTCGATGGCGTCAGCGCCGACGAGGTCACCGCGTCCGTGGTCCGCTCCAACAGCTTCGAGTACGCCAGCGACCGCTTCCGCACCCTCGCACTCCCCGCCGCCTCGTTCCGCCTCTCCGCCTCCGGCGTCGGCTTCGGCTACGACACCGCGACCGGCGCCGTCTTCAGCAGCACCCCCGGCAGCACCGTCGGCTTCGTCGCCCCCGTCCACCTCCCCCAGGCCGCCGAGATCACGAGCGTCACCGTCGTCGTCCGCAACACCGTCGGACGCTTCATCCAGGCCCGCCTCGAACGGCAGGTCCCCGGCTCCGCCCCGAGCTTCCTCAGCCTCGTCAGCTCGGGAAGTTCCGGCACCTCGGTGAACCTCAGCGACTCCACGATCAACAACGGCACCGTCAACAACGCCAACGGCGCCCTGCTCCTGATCGTGGCCGTCGGCGCTCCAGGCTGGACCGGAAACCTCGACACCGCCATCCTCGGCGCCTTCATCGACTACACCGTCACCAGCCCCGACTGATCCCAACCCCGGTGCCACTATCCGCAAAGCGGGTAGTGCAATCCCGTTGTCGACGCGCAGAAACCCGGTGCCACTATCCGCGAAGCGGGTAGTGCCCAACCCTCCATCCACCCCCGGGTGCCCGGTGCCGTGGGAACATCGCAAAGCGATTTTGCCACGAACAACCACACCCCCCGGTGCCCCGAACCGCCGCAAAGCGGCGCTTCGGGCCAACCAACCAAAGACGCCCGGCACCCCCTCTCCCCGATGGCCGATGGCCGATCCCCAGTCCCCTCCCCACTACCTCACCAAATACACCCACGCGATATACCCGCAATACGCCGCAAGCATCACCCCGCCCTCCCACCGGCTGATCGTGTTCCGCGTCAGCATCAAGGGCCAGATCAGAATCGTCACGCCCAGCATCACCCAAAGGTCCCGCGCCACCGCCTCCGGCGGAACCGGGATCGGCCGCACCAAGCTCGCGATCCCCACCACGCACAGCAGGTTGAACACATTCGACCCCACCACATTCCCAAGCGCGATCTCCGGGTGACCCTTCAGCGCTGCCCGGATCGAGAACGCCAGCTCCGGCACGCTCGTCCCGATCGCCACCACCGACAAACCGATAATCACGCTCGGAACACTCAGCCGCTCCGCGATATCGACCGACCCGCCCACCAACAGCTTCGCCCCAAGAATCAGCCCCGCCAGACCCAGCACCACGAGCGTCACATCGGTCGCGATCTCCCGAAGACGCGTCGACTTCTCCGCCTTCTTCTCGGGCGTCTCCTTCAGCCCGATCTCCACCTCCGTCTCGATCTGCTCGATCTCCACCCGCCCCGTCGCCGCGTTGTACCCCACATACGCCGCCAGCCCGAGCACCAGGAGCGCCCCGTCCAGCCGCGACACCTGCGGAGTGTCGAACCCGAAGAACACATCGAGCAACGGGATGACCGCGAGCAAACTCGCCACGATCATGATCGGCGTGTCCACCTTCGCGATGCTCCGGTTCACCGGGATCGGCTTCACCAGCGACGCCGCCCCCAGGATCAAGCAGATGTTCGCGATGTTCGACCCGATCACATTCCCGATCGCGAGGTCCCCCTGCCCCTCGAGCGTCGCCCCGACCGAAGCGGCAAGCTCCGGCGCGCTCGTCCCGAACGCCACCACCGTCACCCCGATGAAGAACGCGCTGACGCCGACGAGCCGCGCGAGCCGCACCGCCCCGTGCACCAGGACATCCGCGCCCTTCACGAGCAGGTACAAACCGCCGATCACCATCGCGATCGACACGAAGAGTTCAAGCGTCTCACCCCCGAGCGCCAGCCCGACCAACAGCACCGCGCCCACCACGCCAGCAATCGCACCAAACTGAATCGCTTCGCCGCGCAACGCTCACTCCATCCCCCGCCGCGCCAAACGCAACACCGCCAATCCCGCGCGGGGGCGGAGCCTAGCGAGCCGCCTGCCCCCGGTCCTCTTCAACGCGGCCCCCACCGCCCCCCCCACCACCACCGCCACCCTCCGCCGGCCCCGGCAGGTGCGGCACCAGCACCAAGACCGCCCGCCGCTCCTGACCCCGTGCCGGCCCCGGGAGCGCCGGCAAGAGCAACTCGCCGAGCGTCGGCAAAGGGGGCTCCGAAGGTCCCGTTTGCGGTGCCTCCGTGCGCACAGCCGCGCCCGGCGTGCGCACGGCCGGTGCATCCGTGCGCACGGATTCTTCACCTTCATCAGGGTGATCCAGATCCGCCCCAGCCCCCTCCGGACCCGCCGGCTTCTCCCGCCCCGGCACCCGGATCGGCGCTCGTTCCCGCGGCACACTTCCCCCCGGAACCCGGGCCCACTCCACCCCCGGATCCTCCGCCAGCACGATCAGAGCCTCCCCCGCCGAGAGCGTCGCCGCGAACCCCAAAAGAGGGATCTCGTCCGCCTCCGACCCCTCTAGAATCGCCCCAAACGCCGACCCCGCGCCCGCCGTGCGCGCGCGGAGCTCCAATTCCACAGCCAGCCGTGCCGAAATCGCGCCCCCCGCCGGCTCGGGCAGCAGCCAGGCCCGGCCCGCGCACTCGACCGACCCGCGGTCGAGGGGCATCACCGCCGAACCCGCCCGCACCGCCGCAAGGTCTTGGTGCGCAGGACCTTGCACCAACCGCACCGCCGCCGACGGCTGCCCGACCCACCGCGACTGCAGCGACCCGCCCGCGACAATCCGTCGCCGTAAACCCTCCAGATCACTGGACTTGACGCGCAGCACCCGCAACCCCGCGTCCCGCCAGGCCGCGACCTCATCCCCCGCCGGCAGCGTCTCCAGATCCGCCAGCGCCGCCCCCAGGTTCGCGTCGTCCTCCGCCAGCCACACCCGCATTTCCAGCCCCCGATGGGCCTCCGTGTACCGCGGCGCGTTGTCGGCGATCGCCTGATCGAGCGAGGGCGCGGGAACGGAACTCGCGCAGCCGCAGATGGTTAGAGCACAGAGCGCGAGGCTGGCCGGGAGGCGGCGGGGCATCGCTGCCTATTCGCCCTCGGGCGCCTCGTTGATCCGGTCGATCAGCTGCCGCACGATCCCGTAGTGGTGCCGCGTGTGCGTAAACGCGAGCCGCGGCAGCTCCAGGGCGTCCGACTCGGCCTCGTAAGGCCCCCGCTGCACGATCTTCCCCTTCTTGATCAGCCGCCCGAACTCCTCGTTGAGCTTCTCAACGAAGCTCTCCGGGATCCGCCGCCGCAGGCGGATGATGAGGTCGTCGCGGACATAGCGCGACGAGTGGTAGACGCGGTAGAACTTCTGCACGAGCTCGGCGCCCTCTTCGGCGGAGTGGGCGATGTCGTAGAGGCCGGGGTCTTCGGGGCTGACCCAGCCTCGGTTGAGGAGTTGCTCGCGGACGAACCGGTCGAAGCCGTCCCAATAGCCGCGTTCGCGGTGCTCACCTTCGACGAGGACGATGGGGACCATGGCGGCCTTGCCGGTCTGGACGAGGGTGAGGGTTTCGAAGGCTTCGTCGAGGGTGCCGAAGCCTCCGGGGAAGCAGACGACGGCCTCGCACTGGCTCAGGAACATGAGCTTGCGGGTGAAGAAGTAGCGGAAATTGATGAGTTTTTCGTCGCCGGCGATGATGGTGTTGGCGCTGGTCTCGAAGGGGAGACGGATGGCGACGCCGAAGCTGGCCTCGCGGCCCGGGCCCTCGTGGCCGGCCTTCATGATGCCGTCGCCGGCGCCGGTGATGGTCATCCAACCGGCCTCGGCCATGAGTCGGCTGAACTTCACGGCGGCGATGTAGTCGGGGTGCTCGGGGGGCGTGCGGGCGGAGCCGAAGATAGTGACCTTCGGCTTCTCGGCGTACTGGGCGAAGACGCGGTAGGCGTAGCGGAGCTCCTTGAACGCTGCGGCCATCAGCTTGAGCTCGCCGGTGTGGCGGCCGTCGGGGATGAGCTTCAGGGCGGCGGTCATCGCGTCGGCGACGAGGCGGCGGTCGAAGTCGGAGCTGTCGCCGCCGGCGGTGTCCTCGATCAGGCTGGAAATACGGGCCTGGATGTCGGGGTCGTCGACATGGAGCTGCTGGGGCTCCTCCGGCGGGGCGGCCTCATGAGGGGTGTCGGGGCCCTCGGGGAGCAGCGCCCGGCGATCGGAGGGGGGGTCGAGCTCGACGCGGTGGGGGCGGTTGGGCTGGTTTGGGGAAGCTTCGGAAGATCCTTTGGTCATGGGCCATCCTTGGCGCGGGGGGGGCTGGGGCAAAGGGCCACATCGCAAATGGCCCGGGCGTGCGGCCAAAGGGCCAAATCGCACATGGCCAAAGGGCCAAAGGGCCAAGGGGCGAAGGGGCAGAGGGGCAGGGGGGCAAAGGGGGCGGCGAACGCGGGGGGTTGTTCAAGCCGAAGCTTCGCGGGGCTCAGCTCTGGCGTCCCGCTCGGGCGGGTGTTGGGGGTGCAGCGGCCCGAAGCGCCGCTGCGCGGCGGTTCGGGGCACCAGGCGGTTCGGGGCACCGGACAACTTCCGGAACGGTCGGGTGACATCACCAGTCAACATTGTCCGTTCGACTGACCGCTCGGAAGATGCCCCGCGACTCGTGCTCACGGGCTGCGCTTTCGATGCGTTGGATAACGCTCCGGTCTCTTGAAGTCACCAGCACGCTGTAGGAGTCATCGAAGCCGAGTGTGACAACAACTTCTCTCGGCATGTTGCCGATCGTTGAGGTGTACTGCGCAGCGAGAGCCTTGATGTCGTCGATCGGAGCTCGGCTAGCAACGAGGAACCCGGCCTTGATATCGGTGGGGCTTGCCGGCAGTGGGTGGTCACGACCGCTCCTGAACTCTGCGATGTACGACCTCATGCCTTGCGTCGCATCCTTGGCATGCCTGCCGGGCCAAAGGCATGGCAGTAGCGCCGCTGCATCGTGGGAGATGTCCCAGCCCCACGCATACCAGTAGAACGCCACCGCATCGTCGCCGAGTGCTGTCATGATGACATCGAGAGTCTCGCGGTACAGAGGGGTATCGAGCGGATAGTCGAGCTCGAAACACACGGCGTCCAACGATTCGGCGCTGCTTCGCTGTGAGCTGTTGTCGTCCACGGGAGCGAAAGGCCTTCCTCAACCGAGGACCGCCGGTCTCTAGCTGACCGTGCCGCTTGGGGGGTGCGAATCGATTGGCAGGTCGACCTTCTGGTCGTGGCCGAAGGGGAGCTGTCCGAAGGGGACTCGGCGGCCGGACTTCGGGCCGTCTTCGGTTTGTTGGCGGTGGAGTTCGTCGGCGTCGTTGGCGGGCCAGTCGGTCCATTTGATGAAGCGCGACCGCAGGTCTTCTGCGATTTCCTTGGCGCTGAGGCCGGAGTCCTTGTAGTCGATGATGGGGCAGAAGCGGACAACGGTCTGGCTGGTGTGCCAGAGGCTGGCCCAGGCGGGGTCGTACTGGGGGGCGCCGTCGACGATGACGGGGAGGACGGGGGCCTTGCTCTTGCGGATGAGCAGGCCGATGCCCTCCTGGAACCGCAGCACCTGTCGTGGGGGGCGCTCGAGGGCGCCCTCGGGGAAGATGCCGATCACGCCGCCGTTCTTCAGCTCGCGCAGGGCCTCGCGGACGGACTGGCCGTCGGCCTGCTCGCGGTTGACGAAGATGACGCGCCAGAGCTGCCAGAACCATTCGAGGACCGGGGCTCGCATGTCGGCGGCCATCATCCAGCGGATGAAGAAGGGCAGGTGAGCCTGGATGGCGACGGGGTCGAGGCCGGCGGTGTGGTTGGCGACGACGATGAGGGGGCCGGGGTAACGGTCCTTGGGGATGTGCTTCTGGCCGCGGATGCGCAGGCCGTGGACGAGCTTGAGGTAGACGCGGGCGCCGAAGAAGAGGGTGCCGGACTCGAAGTCACCCTTGGGGTTGTCCATGATGCGGTTGTAGAGGAGGCCCAGGCCGGCGAGGGCGGCGAGGACGAGCAGACCCAGCATGATCCAGGCGGCGATCACGGGGTGATGTTAGCGAGCACGAACTGGAGGGCGGGGATTTCCCGCGATTCTCGCGGAAAGCACCGAAAGGGTACGCGGAATGTTTGGGGTTGGCGGGCGGCGAGGTAGACTTTCGCGATGAGTGACCTGTGGGCTCCGCAGCGGGAGGCGAAGCGGGAGGGGGTGCGGCCCTTGGCTGTGCGGATGCGTCCCCGCGCGCTGGAGGAGGTGGTGGGCCAGCGGCACATCTTGGGGCCGGGGAAGCTCTTGCGCCGGATGATCGACGCGGACGCGATCATGAGCCTGGTGCTGCACGGGCCACCGGGGACGGGGAAGACGACGCTCGCGGAGGTGATCGCGGGGGCGACGAAGCGGCGGTTCGTGCGCGAGAACGCGGCGAGCGTGGGCGTGAAGCGGATCCGGGAGATCATCGACGAGGCGGACCGGGCGCTGACGGACTCGGGCAAGCGGACGATCCTGTTCCTCGACGAGATCCACCGCTTCACGAAGAGCCAGCAGGATGTGCTGCTGGCGGATGTGGAGCGGGGGGTGATCACGCTGATCGGCGCGACGACGGAGAACCCGCTGTTCAGCGTGAACTCGGCCCTGATCAGCCGGTCGACGCTGTTCCGGCTGGAGTCCCTGACGGAGGACGAGATCGTCGAGGTGCTCAAGCGGGCGATCGGGGATCGGGAGCGGGGGTACGGGACGCTCGAGCTCGAGGTGACGGAGGGGGCGCTTCGGGTGTGGGCGGTGAAGAGTGAGGGGGATGCGAGGCGGGCGCTGACGGCGTTGGAGGTGGCGGTTGAGAGTCAGAGAGGCACGAAGGCACGGAGGCACGGAGGCACGGAGGGGGAGGTGCTGGTCATCGATGAACAGATCGCCGAGGACTCGATTCAGGAGAAGGTGGCGGTTTATGGGGAGGATGGGCATTACGACGCGGCGAGCGCGATGATCAAGAGTGTCCGGGGGTGCGACCCGGACGCGGCGGTGTACTGGGTCGCGCGGATGCTGGATGCGGGGGAGGACCCGCGGTTTATCGCGAGGCGGCTGGCGATTCTCGCGAGTGAGGATGTGGGGAACGCGGACCCGAAGGGGGTCCTGATCGCGCAGGCGTGCTGGGACCTGGTGGAGCGGATCGGGATGCCGGAGGCGCGGATCACGCTGAGCCAGTGCGCGACCTACCTGGCGCTCGCGCCCAAGAGCAACGCGGCGTATGTCGCGATCGATCGGGCGCTGACGGATGTGAAGACGGGGCGGGTGACGCCGGTGCCGTTGATCTTGCGGGACCCGAACTCAGGGAACCGTGTGAGCGACGAGGAGGGGCGGAGCGTGTACCTGAAGGAGTACCGGCGCGAGGGGGGCGAGCGGTACGAGTACACGCACGGGTCGGGGATGCAGTCGAGCATCGGGGGGATCAGCGGGCAGGACTACCTCGGGGTGCGGCAGACCTATTACGAGCCGAAGGAGATCGGGGCGGAGAAGGTGCTGGCGGAGCGGCTGAAGGAGGTGCGGGCGCTTCGGGAGCAGCTTCGGCGGGTGGCGCGGAACGGGGACGGGGAGGACGCGTGAGCGGGGCGGGGGAAAGAGCGGGCGAGAAGGCGGAGCTGCGGCGGGCGCTGCGGGCGCGGCTGGGGGAGATGTCTCGCGAGGAGCGGCGGGGGAAGTCGGCGGCGGCGGTGGGGCATCTCGTGGCGAGCCCGGTGTGGGCGGGGGCGCGGTGCGTGCTGGCGTACCTGGCGATGGCGAGCGAGGTGGATTTGGATGCGGTGTTCGCCGCGGACGGGAAGCGTGTCGCGGCGCCGCGGAGTGATTGGGAGACGGGGGCGATGGTGGCGGCGGAGCTTGGCGATGTGGGGGAGGCGGTGGAGGTGCGGCCGGGGCTGCGGGAGCCGGGCAAGACGGCCCGCCCGATCGGGGTGGAGGAATTGGACCTGGCTTTGGTGCCGGGGCTGGGGTTTGACCGAGCCGGGGGGCGGCTGGGGCGGGGCGGGGGGTTTTATGACCGGTTTCTGGCGACGCTGCCGGGGCGAACGGTGACGGTGGGCGTGGTGTATGAGGCGCAGCTCATAGATCGCGTGCCGGTGGAGGGGCACGATGTGGGCGTCCGTATGCTTTTGACGGAGGAGGGTTTGCGGGGCGTGGCGTCGTAGGCTGGCGTGTTGGGTCACGCGGATCGGGCGGGCGTGCCGATTGGGGAGTTGGGGTGTGGGGAGCGGGGCTGGGGCCGGCGGCGCGTGCCGTCGGGTGGTGGACTGGTGCGTGGATTGGAGAGTCGGGTATGCCGCTGCCGTCGCAGAGTTCGAGAGGTGGATCGGGGATCGGGCCGGGCGGCGGTGGCCGGGGGTTCGTGTACAAGCGGAAGCGTCGGGGCGGGAGCCGGTTCCCGGTGCCGCTGCGGCTTGTGGGTGGGGCGATCGCGTTGGCGGCGGCGATCTGGATGACCTGGTCGCTCATGACGGCGGGGCAGGTGGACAGCGACGGGGAATCTCGGGAGGACCCGGCGGCGGAGCAGTCGAACGCGGGCGAGGTGCAGAGCCGGGTGCCTTCGGACGGGGGCTTGGGTGGGAGCCGGGGTGGGGGGCGTGATCGGCCGCTGGTGATCGACCAGGGGTCGGGCTCCACGACGAATACGAGCACGACGCGGACGGCGCGGGTTCCGGATGGGGGCGTGAGCCCGACGCAGGGGGCGGGGCTGCTCGGGAACGCGCTGCGCGAGCCTGGGCGGACGAATACGGAGAATGCGCCGGGCGGGACGGGCGATCGGGGGACGCCGGGCGGGAGCGGGCAGGATCCGGCGAAGCCGGTGGCGCTCCCGACGGTGGAGGTCTCGAAGCTGGCGCGGGCGGCGATCGGGGAGGCGAAGGACCGGCTGGCGGCGAACGACCCCTTGGGAGCTCGGGCGACCTTGAACGCGGCGTTGTCGACGGTTGGTCGCGACGGGCCGGACGCGGGGGCGCTGCGGGCGGAGCTGATGGCGCTGAACGATGATCTGGTGTTCGGGCCGCGGATCGTGAAGGGGGACGCGATCGTTGAGGCGTATGTGGTGCAGTCTGGGGATGCGCTCAGCCGTATCGCTTCGCGCGAGAACCTGATGACGCACTGGAAGCTGATCCAGCGGGTGAACCGGCTCAGCAGCCCGAACACGATTCGGGTGGGGCAGAGCTTGAAGCTGGTGCGAGGGCCGTTCCACGCGATCGTGGACAAGAGTGACTACCGGCTGGACCTGTACCACGGGCCGGCGGCGCAGCCGAGCCTGTGGACCTATGTGACGAGCTTCCCGGTGGGGCTGGGCGAGGACGACTCGACGCCGGCGGGGCGGTTCGTGGTGCGGGCGAACAGCAAGCTGGAGAACCCGGCGTGGGTGAACCCGCGGAACCCGGCGGAGCGGTACTCGGGCGACGACCCGGAGAACCCGATCGGCGAGTTCTGGGTGGGGATCGACGGCCTGGGCGAGGACGCGGTGCACACCGGGCTCGGGCTGCACGGGACGATCGAGCCGGACTCGATCGGGCGGCAGATGAGCATGGGCTGCGTGCGGCTCGGGGCGGAGGATGTGGCCGTGGTGTACGAGATGCTCAGCGAGGGCGAGAGCCTCGTGACGATCGTGGAGTGAATGGGACGGGGGGGCGGTTGGGGCTCCGCTCAGGCCGAGTTGATCCAGGCGACGGCGGCGGGGAGGTCGTCGGCGAAGTAGCGGCCGGAGACGGCCTTGTTCTCGAAGACCTGGACGGCGAAGCGTTCGGCGTCGCGGTTGGAGGACTCGTCGAAGGTGACGACGGCGATGGCGTGGATGGCGGCTTCGTTGGCGGAATCCGCGACGGCCTCGGCGATGGCGCGGGCCTCGGCGAAGGTCCAGTTCTTGTTGACGGTGTGGCTCTCGACGAGGAGCCGGTGGAAGCCCTCGGCGGCGGCGGTGCGGCAGGCCTCGGCGTAGTAGGCGGTGACGGACTCGGGGTCGCCCTGAGCGTGCACGATCGCCTTGATGAAGGCGTCGTGTCGTTCGTATTCGATGCGGTAGGGCACGGCTTTTGTCCTTTGGGCCTTGGTCCGCATGCATACAACGCTACCCCGGGGTTGGTCCTTCTAAAGGCTGGAATCGCTCGAATGTCGGGTGGATTGGGTAGTTTCGGTCAGGGTTCTTAGACCTCTGACCTCAGGGCACTCTGGCCCATAGCGCTCCTACGATTCTGCGGCTTCCCGGACGGACCGGGCGCGGTTTGTGCGCTCGGCGTCAGGGGCACCCGAACGGGTGGGTGGGCACGCGAAGGACAGGCATGGCGGACACGGACATGACGGCGGCGCAGGGCGGATCGACCGGTGGGGCTACGGGCGGGGGCTCGGCGAACGGGTCGGCGGGGAAGTCGGGCGCGTACGGGGCGGACCAGATCAAGGTGCTCGAGGGCCTCGAGGCGGTGCGGAAGCGCCCGGGCATGTACATCGGCGGGACGGGCGTGAACGCGCTGCATCACCTCGTGTACGAGGTCGTCGACAACTCGATCGACGAGGCGATGGCTGGGTACGCGACGACGGTGACCGTCTCGATCGAGGCGGACGGGTCGTGCCGGGTGAGCGACGACGGTCGCGGGATCCCGGTGGACCCGGTGCGCAACCAGGACGACCCGGCGCTGAACGGCAAGCCCGCGGTCGAGGTCGTGATGACCAAGCTGCACGCGGGCGGGAAGTTTCAGCAGGAGGACAGCGCGTACAAGGTGTCGGGCGGCTTGCACGGGGTGGGCGTGAGCTGCGTGAACGCGCTGAGTGAGTACCTCGAGGTGGAGGTCTTGCGCGAGGGGCAGCTGCACCGGATGAAGTTCGAGCGCGGGCGGGTGACCGAGCCCCTGCGGACGATCGCGGCGGCGCCCTCGGGGACGCGGACGAGCGGGACGCTGGTGGAGTTCAAGCCGGACCCGACGATCTTCCCGGACACGGACTTCCGGTTCGAGACGCTGGAGGGGCGGCTGCGGGAGCTGGCGTACCTGAACCCGGGCGTGACGATCCGGCTGACGGACGAGCGGGTGGGCGCGGACGGGAAGCCGAAGTCGGCGGTGTTCCGGGCGGAGACAGGGCTGACGGAGTATGTCGAGCACCTGATGCGCGGGAAGACGCCGGTGTCGAGCGTGGTGTTCGTCCGGAAGGAAGAGCCCGAGACGAACATGATCTGCGAAGTGGCGATGCAGTACCACGACGGGTACTCGGAGATGCTGCTGACCTTCGCGAACAACATCAACAATGTGGACGGCGGGACGCACGGGCAGGGCTTCAAGAACAGCCTGACGCGGACGCTGAACGGCTACGCGCGCAAGGCCGGGATCATCAAGGACAAGGACCCGGTGCCGACGGGCGAGGACCTGCGCGAGGGGCTGGTCGCGATCGTCTCGGTGAAGCTGCCGGACCCGACCTTCAACAACCAGCCGAAGGAGAAGCTGCTGAACCCGGAGATCGAGGGGTTTGTCAGCTCGGCGGTGGGCGAGGCGCTCGGGAACTGGCTCGAGGAGCATCCTTCCGAGGCGAAGAAGCTGTGCCAGAAGGGCATCATCGCGGCGCAGGCCCGCGAGGCGGCGCGGAAGGCGCGCGAGCTGACGCGGCGGAAGACGGCGCTCGACTCGGGCTCGATGCCGCACAAGCTGCGGGACTGCAAGACGAAGGATGTGGACCGGGCGGAGCTGTTCATCGTGGAGGGTGACTCCGCGGGCGGGAGCGCGACGCAGGGGCGCGATGTGGACACGCAGGCGATCCTTCCGCTGCGCGGCAAGCTCTTGAATGTGGAGAAGGCGCGGATCGACAAGGTGCTGGGGTTCGAGGAGATCCGGACGCTGATCAGCGCTTTGCGTGTCGGCATCGGGCAGGACTTCGACATCACGAAGCTGCGGTACGGGCGGATCATCATCATGACGGACGCCGATGTGGACGGGAGCCACATCCGGACCTTGCTTCTCACTTTCTTCTTCCGGCAGATGCCCGAGTTGATCCGGCGTGGGCACATCTTCTGCGCGCAGCCGCCGCTGTATGAGGTGGCGACGGGCTCGGGCAAGCGGCGGAAGAGCACCTTCGTCCTCAACGAACGGGCGCTCGATGATCGGCTGACGGAGCTGGGGCTCGAGCGGGCGGTCCTCGAGGTGCGCGATATCGAGGGGTGGACGACGGACGGGCGCGTGCCGGAGAACGCGGTCGATGGGCGTCCTCGCGTCATCACGACGATCAGCGGGCAGGACCTGCGTCGCGCGGTGCGTCTGCTCGACCGGCTGGGCGAGCTGGTGGAGGTGTCAGAGCGTCGCGGGGTGCGGTTTGTTGACCTGCTGGCGGCGCGACGCGAGGGCAAGCTGCCGACGCACCTCGTGAGCTGCCGGGCGGCGAATGTGCACGCGTGGAGCGAGGAGGAGGCGCTGGCGGCGGTTGAGAGCAACGGGTGGGCGCTGGTGGAGACGGGCGACCAGGAGGCAACGCAGGAGGGGGCGGTTGACAAGCCGCTCGCGACCCTCCGCGAGCTGCACGAGAACAAGGAGCTCGAGCGGGTGTTCCACGAGCTGGGGCAGCTTGGGCTGGACATCGAGGACTACCACCTCGTGCAGGAAGAGAGCGTGACGGGCGAGCGGCTGCCGACGCGGTTCGCGTGGCGGCTCGAGCAGGACACGGGCGAGGACGAGGGCGCGGACACCGCGTCGGAGGAGGACGCGGAGGAGAACGCGTCGGCCTCGGCTTCGGCCCGGTCGACCGCGAAGGTGCTCGAGGCGGCGAACCTGCCGGCGGTGCTGGCGGCGCTGCACGAGATCGGGCGGCGGGGGCTCGAGATCAAGCGGTTCAAGGGTCTGGGCGAGATGGACGCCGAGCAGCTGTGGGACACGACGATGGACGCGAGCCGGCGGACCTTGATGCGCGTGACCTGGGAGCAGGCGGGGGACGCGGAGGCGCTGTTCAGCGTGCTGATGGGCGAGCAGGTGGAGCCGCGGCGGAAGTTCATCGAGGAGCACGCGCTCGAGGTGCGGAACCTGGATGTGTAAGGCGCAGGCCCGGGGTTCTCGGGCCTGTGGTCCGTGCGTTGCATCGGTCGGTGCGGGCTGCGCGGGTCCGGTTTGGTTCGGTGTGGCTGGTGGGCGCGGGCTCGGCCGAGCGGGGCGGGTCGGTCGCCCGATGACGCTCCGGGCGTCCGCGGACGGGGCGCACGCCGCTGGCGGCACCGGAGCACGCGGATGGCCAACAAGCACCGGCTGATCACACGGAATCTTGGCCCGAAGCTCGAGTCGAGCCGTCGCCCGAACACGATCGGGATGACGCCGCGCCAGCTGAACCACATGCTGGACCGCATGGAGGCGGAGACGCACAAGGAGCCGGGTTCGCAGCACCGGGTGTTCAGCCGGTGGCCCTTCCGCGAGCAGCATGTGGATGTGCTGATCCAGCACCCGGGCGGGTCGGATGTGACGCTGAAGCTTGCGTGTCGGAACCTGTCGAAGGGCGGGGTGGCGCTGCTGCACAGCGCGTTCGTGTATCCGGGGACGCGGGTGCTGGTGATGCTGCCGCACCCGGAGAAGGGCGTGTACCCGGCGGGTGGGCGCGTGGCGCGGTGCGAGCACCGGCAGGGCGTGGTGCACGAGGTGGGGGTGCGGTTCGACGAGGAGCTCGACCCGCGGGAGTTCGTGGCGACGAGCCCGCTTGATGCGCTCCTGGCGTACGAGCGGGTGAACCCGGCGGAGGTGATGGGCAGCGTGTGCGTCGCGGAGCCGGTGCCGACGGACCTGCGGGTGATCCGGCAATTCCTGAACCGGACGGGGCTGCGGATCGTTGAGGTGACGAGCGGGTCGGAGGCGGTGCACGCGGCTCAGGACGGGGTGGACGCGGTGATCGCGGCGTTCGAGCTGACGGACATGACGGGGGCGGAGGTCGCGGGGAAGGTGTATCACCAGGGGCTGGGGACGCCCGTGATCGTGACGGGGACGGAGATGGACGACCGGGTGCGGTCGGCGGTGTCGGCGAGCCCGGTGGCGGCGTACCTCCTGAAGCCCTTGGTGCAGGATGTGCTGCTGCGGGCGCTCGCGGAGTTCGTCAAGAGCGGGAAGGGCAGCGGGCGGCGCGTGGTCTCGGGCGATGCCAAGAAGGCTTTTCGCGAGCAGCTCGGGGCGATCGCCCGGCAGCTCGAGATCTCGGTCGAGAAGGACCGGGCGATGGACATCTACGCCCTGTGCACGCAGCTCGCGGGGGCGGCGCCGACGCTGGGGTACGACGGGATCGGCGATGTCGCGGCGAGGGTCGCGGCGCGGCTGAGCCGGGATATGGAGCTCGAGAGCGCGCGGTCGCTGGTGTCGGAGCTGTCGGCGATCTGCCGCAGCTCGGGGACGCGGGCGGCGTGATCGCGCAGTAGCCTGCGGGCGTGGGCCGCGGGAACGGTGACATCGCGGATCGGATCGAGGCGGCGCTGGGCGTGCGGCCGGGCGGTATCGCGCCGTTGTCGGGCGGGTGCGTGGGGGAGGTGTACCGCGTTGATGTGGGTGGGCCGGGGGGTGGGCAGCGGCTGGTGGTGAAGGTGGCGGAGGGGTCGAAGGCGACGCTCGATGTCGAGGGGCGGATGCTGGCGTACCTCGCCGAGCGGTCGACGCTGCCGGTGCCGGGGGTGGTGCACGCGGAGCCGGGGCTGCTCGCGATGGAGTGGATCGAGAACGACGGGCGGCGGTCGGACGCGGGCGAGATCGAAGCGGCGGACCTGCTGGCAGACCTGCACGACATCGGATCGGACCGGTACGGCTTCGAGGAGGACACGCTGATCGGCTCGCTGCGGCAGGTGAACACACGGAGCGATGACTGGCGGGCGTTCTATGGCGAGCACCGGCTGGTGCGTTTCGGTCGGATGGCCGAGGAGCGGGGGGCGCTGCCGGCGGGGACGCTCGCGGGGCTGGAGCGGCTGGCCGGGCGGCTTGATCGGGTGCTCGACCATGTGAACCCGCCGGGGCTGATCCACGGGGATGTGTGGTCGGGCAATGTGCTGTGGCGCGGCGGCCGGATCGCGGGGTTCATCGACCCGGCGGTGCACTACGCCGACCCGGAGGTGGAGCTGGCGTTCATCGACCTCTTCGGCTGCTTCGGGGCGGCGTTCTGGGATCGCTACCGGGAGCGGCGGGAGGTGCCGGGGTTTGCGGATGGGGGGTGGGCGCGTCGGTGCGCGGTGTACCAGTTCGCACCTTTGTTGGTGCATGCGGTGCTGTTCGGTGGGCACTATGGGTCGGGGGTCGCCGCGCGACTCGAATCTGTGTGAGAAAAGGGAAATCCCTAGGTTTGTTGAGCCGATGGGACTGGGCAGTTTCACCCATGCTTTGGGACAGTTATGCCCTTAATCGACCGCGACGCCCCCAAGACCGCCGCCCGCCGTCTCCGAGTCCGATATCTCATCGCGTTGACCGTGCTCGGGTTGCTGGTGAGCGCGGGGCACCTGTACGGGGTGAGGGCGTCCGGCAACGACGATCAGGCCCGGCTCATCAACATCGCGGGCCGGCAGCGGATGCTGAGCCAGGCGATCGCCCGGCGTGTGGCCGAGGTCGCGATGGCGGTGGAGTGCGGGGACCGCGCGCTGGCACCGATCGATGAGTTACGACGAGACATCGATGATTTCGAGGCCGCCCACGCGGCGATCCGGTTCGGCGACGAAGCCTTCGGTCTCACCGGTCACAACTCGCCGGACGCGTTGGCGAGGCTCGATCGGCTCGAGCCGGACCGCGCCGCCCTCATTGCCTCTGCGCGTGATGTCCTCGCGACGGTGGAGCTAGGGCGTGAGGTCGGTGCCGCGGGGGTGTACGCCGCGGCCGCAGGCGTGCGGGCCTCGGCGGACGCGTTTCTCCCACAGATGCACGCATTGGTTGGCCTGTACGAGGCGGAGGCGGAGACAGCCCGGGCGGCGGTCGAGCGGCTGCACCTGATGCTGCTCGTTCTGACGGCGCTCGCGCTGCTGACCGAGGCGGTGGTGGTGTTCGAGCCCTCGGTCCGCCTGATTCGGCGGCAGATGACGGCGATCGTGGGGCACCGGCGGATCGCGGAGGAAGCCCTGAGCACGAAAGAACGGTTCCTGGCGAACATGAGCCACGAGATCCGCACGCCGCTGACGGCGATCCTGGGGTATGTCGATCTGGCGCAGCGCGAGGGTGAAGCCGACCCGGAGAAGCGGCGCGAGCACCTCGCGATCGTGCAGCGGAACGGCGAGCATCTGCTCGGGCTGATCAACGACATCCTCGACCTGGCGAAGTTCAACGCGGGCAAGATGCCGGTGCGGCGGGCGACGATCAGCCCGGTGGAGGTGGTGGCGGAGGTGATGAGCACCATGCGGGCGACGGCGACGCAAAAGTCGCTGCGGTTGGAGGCGATGTTCGACGGTCTGGTGCCCGAGACAATCGAGGCGGACGCGTTGCGTGTGCGGCAGGCGCTGATGAACCTGGTGGGGAACGCGCTGAAGTTCACGGACGCGGGGAGCGTGCGTGTCGTGGTGCGGTACGAGCGGGACGGGTTGCTCGCGTTCGATGTCGTGGACACCGGGCCCGGGATGACCGAGGAGCAGCGGGGGCGGATTTTCAGCGCGTTCTGCCAGGCGGATGACGGCGTGGAGCGGCGGCACGGGGGTACGGGGCTCGGGCTGACGCTGACGCAGCGGATCGCCGAGGCGCTGGGGGGCGATGTGGGCGTCGCGAGCTCGCCCGGGGAGGGGAGCGTCTTCACGCTGCGGATCCACCCGGGGGACACGGGCCGGCTCCGGCTGGTCCCGGGGCTGACCTTCGAGGATCGGGCGGTGGCGTTCGAGCAGTTCCCGTCGCTGGACGGGTTCGTGATCGTGCTGGCCGAGGACGGGGAAGACAACCGCCGGCTGATCGCGCACCTCCTCGAGGCGGCCGGGGCGGAGGTGCACACGGCGACGCACGGGGGCGAGGCGATCGACCTCGTGGAGCGGCTGCCGTCGTGCGACCTCGTGCTGATGGACATGCACATGCCGGTGCTGGCCGGCCCGGCGGCGACGCGGGAGCTGCGGGAGGGAAGCGGTCGTGGGCGGGCGGTCCCGATCGTCGCGCTGACCGCGGCGGCGCTGCCCGAGGACCGCGCGATCTTCACGCAGGCGGGATGCGACGACTTCCTTTCGAAGCCGGTGGACCGTCGGCTGCTGCTGCAGACCTGCCGGAAGTGGGCCTCGGGCGGGCGCGGGGCGACTGCTGCGGCCTGACCTTGGCCGCGGGTCGGGGCGCTGCTGGAGCGTGCGCTGGTGTGGGGAAGGGCGACCGACGGGATTCGAACCCGCGACAACCGGGATCACAACCCGGTGCTCTAACCAACTGAGCTACGGCCGCCAACTGTCGGGTCCCGCGTCGGTTCTGGCGTGGGCCCGGGGTGTCCGCCGAGAGATCGGAGTCTATGGTCCGATTCGGACGGACTGCCGACCTGACCGGCGGACGGGGAGCGTACGACGGGTGCCCGGACCGGGTCAATGGCGCATCTGTGGCGCTCAGCGGGGCGGGCGGGGGCTAAGGTAGGGGGCGACGCGGGGGGCTGCGTCGCCATTTGAACCTGCGAGCCGCGGGAGCGGCCTTGAAACCGCGGCCCGGGGAAGACCGGGCGTTAGGAGGCGTCGGATGTCGAAGATCAGCCTTGAGCAGTACGGGATCGCGGTCACCGAGGTGCACCGGAACATGCCCCCCGCGCGGCTGTACATGGAGGCGATCAAGTACGAGAAGGGCGCGAGCATCGCCGACTCGGGCGCGCTCGTGGCCTACTCGGGCGAGAAGACGGGGCGCAGCCCGAAGGACAAGCGCATCGTCCGCAACCCCGAGAGCGAGAACGACATCTGGTGGGGCAATGTGAACATCCCGGTCGAGGAGAAAGTCTTCCTGACCAACCGCGAGCGGGCGATCGACTACCTGAACACACGGCAGCGGCTGTATGTCGTCGACGCGTACGCCGGCTGGGACCCGGAGCACCGGGTGAAGATCCGCGTGATCTGCGCCCGCCCGTACCACGCGCTGTTCATGTGGACCATGCTGATCCGCCCGACGGACGAGGACCTCAAGAGCTTCGGCGAGCCGGACTATGTGATCTTCAACGCGGGCGCGTTCCCCGCCAACCGCTACACGCTCGGCATGACGAGCAAGACCTCGGTCGACCTGTGTTTCGAGGACAAGGAGTTCGTGATCCTCGGGACGCAGTACGCCGGCGAGATGAAGAAGGGCGTCTTCACGGTCATGAACTACCTGATGCCCAAGGCGGGGCATCTCAGCATGCACTGCTCGGCGACGGCCGACCCCGAGACCGACCGCAGCTCGATCCTCTTCGGGCTCTCGGGCACGGGCAAGACGACGCTCAGCGCCGACCCGAAGCGCAAGCTCATCGGCGACGATGAACATGTCTGGACCGAGTCGGGCGTCTTCAATATCGAGGGCGGGTGCTACGCCAAGGCGATCGACCTGACGCCGGAGAGTGAGCCCGAGATCTTCAACGCGCTGCGGTTCGGGTCGGTCCTCGAGAATGTCGTCCTCGACCGCGAGCACCACCAGGTGGACTTCCACGACACCTCGATCACGCAGAACACGCGCGGGGCGTACCCCATCGAGTACATCCGCAACGCGAAGATCCCCTGCGTCGCCGGGCACCCGACCGACATCATCTTCCTCACCTGCGACGCCTTCGGCGTCCTGCCCCCGGTCGCCAAGCTGACGCCCGAGCAGGCGATGTACCACTTCATCTCGGGCTACACCGCGAAGGTCGCGGGCACCGAGGTCGGCGTGACCGAGCCGAGCGCGACCTTCAGCGCGTGCTTCGGCGCCCCGTTCCTCGTCTGGCACCCCGGCAAGTACGCCGAGCTGCTCGCCGAGAAGATGAAGAAGCACAACGCCAACATCTGGCTGGTGAACACCGGCTGGACGGGCGGCTCCTTCGGCACCGGGCACCGCATGAAGCTCAGCTACACCCGCAAGATCATCGACTCGATCCACTCGGGCGAGCTCGCCAAGGCCCCCACCGAGACCGACCCCGTCTTCGGCCTGCACACCGTGACCAAGGTCGCCGGCGTGCCCGACGAGATGCTCGTCCCGAAGAACACCTGGGCGGACAAGCAGAAGTTCGACGAGACCGCCAGCAAGCTCGCGGGCCTGTTCGTCGAGAACTTCAAGCAGTACGCCGACGGCGTGGACAAGGGCGTCCTCGACGCCGGGCCGAGGGTCGGCGTCGGCGTCTGACCGGCGTGCGGGCCGGCCGCCCCCCGGCGATACTGGGGGCGTGCTCCCAACACCAAGCCAGACGAATACGCCGTCATCCACGCTCGAACGCGACCAACTCGCGAGAGGGGTGCGCCTCCGCCTGCCCGCAAGGGCGACGCGCGGGGGCCTCGGCACCGCCGGCGGGGTGATCCTGGTCGGCCTTGTCCTCGCCGTGTCGGGAGGCTATCTGATCTGGACCGGCGTGCCGTCTCTTGCCGGGACGGGCGGGGCCACGCTCGCCTTCGCGTTGGCGAGGGTTGCCTTCGGCGGCGTCCTGGCATTCGCGGGCCTCGGCTTCGGCGTCGTGGGCGTGTTTGTCGTCGTGCCGCCCCGGGCGGAGATCGACATCCTGCCGGAGGGGCTCTTCGCACGCGAACGGCTGGGACCGCTGGCCTACGGGAAGCGGCGTCGCGGACGGGTCACGGCGGTCGACATCGCGCGGACCCAACTCGAATCGAAGAACGACCCGGAGCTGGCCGCGGCGTTGCCGGAGATCGGGGGCCTGCAGCTGGCATTTGCCGATGCGAAACCGCTGCATGTCGCCCAGGGCTACCCGCTTATCGTCCTGCGAGAAGCAGCGCACGCGATCGGTGAGGAGGTGACACGCATTGCGGCGCAGCCGACGCTCGGCGGGCGGGCCCCGGAGATCACGATCACGGAGTCGGGCGGATGGGCCGTATGATCGGCTTCGCATATCCGCAATAGAGAGGGAACGACCGTGAGCGAGCGCAGGATCTTCGTCGGCGGCAACTGGAAGATGAACACCGACCAGGCGGGGGCGACCGAGCTCGCCCGCGGCGTGGTGGACGGGCTGGCGGACGCCGGCTCGGTCGATGTCGCGGTCTTCCCGCCCTTCCCCTATCTCGTGACGGTCGCGTCCGTCCTGCGCGAGCGGGGCGGCAGCGTGATGCTCGGGGCCCAGGACATCTACCACCAGCCCGACGGCGCCTTCACGGGCGAGGTCTCCGCCGCGATGCTCAAGGACTGCGGCGTGCAGGCGGTGCTCGTGGGCCACTCCGAGCGGCGGCATGTCATCGGCGAGACCGACGAGCTGATCGCCCTGAAGACCCGGGCCGTCCTCGACGCCGGCCTCCACTGCGTCCTCTGCGTGGGGGAGAAGGAAGAAGAGCGCGACGCGGGCCAGACCGACGCCGTCAACGAGCGGCAGATCCGCTCGGCCCTGGCCGGGCTCTCCGCTGAGCAGATGGGCCGGGTCACGATCGCCTACGAGCCGGTGTGGGCCATCGGCACGGGCAAGACGGCGACCCCCGCCGACGCCCAGGACGCCCACGCCAACATCCGGGCCCTGCTGCGCGAGATGTTCGGGGAGGCGACCGCGAACGCCGTGCGGATCCAGTACGGCGGCTCGATGAAGCCCGCGAACGCGGCCGAGCTCCTGGCCCAGCCCGATATCGATGGGGGCCTGATCGGCGGGGCGAGCCTGAAGGCCGCGGACTTCTGCGCGATCGTGAAGGCGGGCGGCTGAGGCCCTCTCGCCTTTGGTGGGATGGGCTTCCAGCCCGTCCGTTCTCCGAGTGTCGAGCGGTGCCGAGACGGGCTGGAAGCCCATCCCACCCATCAGAGGACCATCCGCACCGGCCTGCCCGCGATCCCGACGATTCGCCCCGGGGGGCCTAGAGTCGTGGCCCGGCGGGCGTTGCGAACGCCCGGGGGATCTCCGCGGGGGCCGCGGGGGATCAGGGTTCGGATCGAGGTCCTTCATGCTGACGCTTGGGCTGGCCTACTGGGCTGTTTCGCTGCTCGTGCTCGGGTTCGTCGTGGTCTGCGTCGTGCTGATCCTGACGGTGCTCATCCAGCGCCCGCAGGGCGGCGGGCTCTCGGGCGCCTTCGGGGCGGGCGGGGGCTCGGGGCAGACCGCCTTCGGCACCAAGACCGGTGACGCCCTGACCATCGCCACGATCGCGATGTTCGTGATCTTCGTGCTCTTCGCCATCGGGCTGAACTTCGCCGCGAGGCCCGAGTCGATCGATTCGGGCCGGACGCAGGCGGGCCCGCTCTCGGCCGAGTCCGCCCCGGCACCTCCCGGCACGCCCGCCGCGGACAGCCAGCCCGACGACCCGCAGGACGCCGCTGAGATGGGCGCCGACCCCGCGGGCGCTTTCCAGGGCCCGGACGACGACCAGGGCGAGCCGCAGCAGGTCGCCGACCCCGCCGACACGGGCGAGCCGGGCGATATCACGCCGCCCGAGCAGCCCTGATCGGGCACCGCATCGGGACATCTACGGGGCGGCGCGTCGCCGCGTAGACTCGTCCGTCGGCCCATTCCGGCCGATCCAGCGCGAGGACGCCCATTGATCCGCAGCATGACCGGTTTCGGCGGCGCCTCGGCGAAGACGGATGACGCCGAGTACTTCGTCGAGCTCCGCAGCGTCAACAACAAGTACTTCAAGGCCGTCTTCCGGCTCTCCGAGGAGTACCAGAGCCTCGAGCCCGTCCTCGAAGTCGCGATGCGCAAGACGCTCAAACGCGGCACCGTCACGATGCGCGTTGCGATCAGCGAATCGAGCGAGCAGGCCGCGCTGAATGTCAACTACCGCGCCCTCGAACACTACATCGGCGAGCTCCGCAAGGCCCCGAGCGTGAAGTCGGGCGAGGTCGCCCTCGACGCGGGCGCGCTCCTCCAGCTCCCGGGCGTCCTCCAGCCCCCGGGCGGCGAGGACGAGCGCATCGAGCGGGCCCGGGCCGTGCTGGTGCCGCTCGTCGAGAAGGCCGCCGAGGCCATGCTCGAATTCCGCCGCACCGAGGGCGCCGCCCTGCGCGAGGACCTGGGCAACCAGCACGACCTCATCGCCGACCGCCTGACCAAGATCGAGGCCAAAGCCCCCGATGTCGCGCAGGTCTACCAGCAGCGCCTCCGCACGCGCATGGAGTCCCTCCTCGCCGACGCCGGCATGACCGTCGAGCCCGCGGACCTCATCCGCGAGATCGCCGTCTACGCCGAACGCACCGACATCGCCGAGGAGATCACCCGCCTGCGCGGCCACCTCTCCCAGTTCCGCGACCGCCTCGACGACCAGTCGGGCGAGCCCGTGGGCCGCACGATGGACTTCATCACGCAGGAGATGCTCCGCGAGGCCAACACCATCGCGAGCAAGAGCCCCGACGCCGAGATCTCCCGCTTCACCGTCGAGATCAAGGGCGCGATCGACCGCATCAAGGAGCAGGTGCAGAACATCGAGTAGCCCCTCTCCTCCACGGGACGGATCCACCATGGACCCCGCCGGCCCGCAACCCGATCCCGCCCGCGACCGCTTCACCAAAGACGAAGCCCAGGCCGCCCTCGCCCGCTACGACCTCGGCGACACCCGCTCCATCCGCGACTTCCCGAGGGGCAACCCCCGCTCGCCCAAGGCCGTCATCGAGACCGACCGCGGCCGGTACCTCCTGAAGCGCCGCCCCCCCGGCTCCGACCCCGCCCGCGTCGCCCTGGGCCAGCATGTCCACCTCCGCGCCCACCAGCGGGGCGTCCCCACGCCCGCCATCATCGCGAGCCGCGAGGGCGACACCCTCCTCCGCCTCCCGCTCGATAACGCGACCGCCATCTACGAGCTCACCGCCTTCATCGAGGGCGGCCCCTACCCCGCCACCGTCCCCGCCGCCCGCGACGCCGGCCGCACGCTGGGCCTGCTGCACGGCGCGCTCGACGGCTTCACCAGCCCCTGGGCCAATCACGAACCGGGCGAACAACCGATCGACCCTTTCGCCGAGCCCGATGCCGAGCCCGATCTCGACCGCGCCACCGACCGCTTCCCCGAGCACGCCGGCGCGATGGTCCGCCTCCGCGAGCTCTGGCGCGCCTGCGGCACCGCCCTCGCCCAGCGCGGGCTCTCGAGCCGCCCCCGCCAGTTCATCCACGCCGACTGGCACCCGGGCAACACGCTCTGGACGCCCGGGGGCACGCTCGCCGCGGTCATCGATTTCGACGAGGCCCGCCTCGCCCCCGCCGTCGCCGACCTCGCCGCCGGCGGGTTGCACTTCGCCCTCGAACGCACCACTGCCCAAGACCCCGACGCCTGGCCCGACCGCCCCGACATGGCCCGCCTCGCCACCTTCTGGGCCGGCTACCGCGAGGGCGTCGCCCAGGCCCGCGCGCGTGCGGATGACCGGGGCCTCCCGACCCTCCCCGCAACCGCCGGCGACGAGCCCGACGCCGCCCTCGCCCCGTGGCTCATGGTCCGCGCCCTCGTCCGCGAGCTCGCCCGCGCCGTCGCCGCGACGGGCCGGTTCGGCGCGATCGACGCCGGCGGCATGACGCGGTTCGTCTCCCGGCTGGCCGAGCACCTGATGGAGGCCGCCCCCGCCCTCGTCGAACACCTGGCCCCCCGAGGAGCCCCCCGAGAAGCCCCCCGCGATCAGCCCGCCCCCACAGAAACACGGGGATAGCCCGCTTCTCCTTGCCCAACGCCCCGCCCCGGCCCACACTCTCTGACATGAAGCTCCCCCGCCTCGCCGCCGCCGGGCTCGTCACGCTCCTCGCCCCCCTCGCCTGGGCCCAGTCCGTCGACCGCGCCGCCGTCGAGCGGCTCGACCATCCCGACCTCGCCGAGCGCGAGCGCGCGACCGCTCTCCTCGCCGAGGGCGCCACCCTCGACTGGCTCCGCGCCCTCGAGGACCAGATGCGCCGCGACGACCTCACGCCCGAGCAGCGCATACGCCTCCGCGCAGCGGCCCAGCGCGTCTTCGACACCCGCCCCCGCGCCGGCCTCGGCGTCAGCTTCGCCCCCGGGCCCGAGGAAGGCCCCGTCGCCATCGGCCAGGTCATCATGGGCTTCCCCGCCGCC
The DNA here is from genome assembly GCA_964615815.1 of uncultured Phycisphaeraceae bacterium. GTDB lineage: Bacteria > Planctomycetota > Phycisphaerae > Phycisphaerales > UBA1924 > DAIQNV01. The sequence goes on from CAZTQV010000009.1 coordinate 57,508, forward strand.
CCACTGCTCCGCGCGGGCGACATCATCACCGAGGTCGACGGCCGCGCCCTCCGCGGCACCGCGCACATGCAGTGGATCATCCTGAGCCACGAGCCGGGCGACACGATGCCCGTCGTCCTCCGCCGCCCGGGCGTCAACGGCGAGCTCTCGACCCTGGAGCTCGAAGTCCCCCTCGGAAACTTCGCCGACCTCGACAACACCCGCCAGCTCGCGACCGCCGCCCTGCGCGGGGCGTACGACATCCGCCTCGACCGCGAGGGCGTCGCGTGGGACCCCGCCGACCACGCCGCCGTCGCGGGCGACGAGCTCGACCCGCTCGACTGGCTGAAGGCAGAGGGCCTCTGGGTCGAGCCCCACGGCGAAGGCGAGCGCGAGGACGAGCGCTTCCCCGAGGTCGACCTCACCCGCCCCGCCGGCCGCGACACCTCGCGGTTCATCGCCTTCGGGGGCCAGCCGATGGCCGCGACGGGCGACGAGCCCTTCCGCGCCGCCGACCCCAACTGGCGCGAGCGCGCCGTCAACCGCCGCCTCGCCTCGCGCGAGCCCATGACCGAGCTCGAGCAGCTCATGGCGTACTACCGCATCTCGGCGCTCCGCATCGTCGAGCTCGACCGACGCCTGCTCCCGGGCCGCGAGCCCGAGGGCCGCATCCGCAGCCTTGACGGCTTCGAGCGCGAACGCGAGCAGAGCCTCCCCCGCCTCGCCGAAGCGGCGCTCGCCCTCAAGGAATTCGTCACCCGCCCCGACGACGAGAAGTGATCGGGTCTACACCCCGGCCTCTCAGACGCCAGCCTGCTGCCGGATCGCCCGCAGCGCCGCCCGCGCCCGCTCCAGCTCGGGATCCTTCTCCGCGAGCGACAGCGCCCGGTCCGCCCGCTCCACCGCCCGCCGCGTGCGATCACGAAGCCGCTGCTCGTCGTCGCCCTTCATGCTCGGCACATCGAGCAGATTGTCGTACGCGTCCGCGAGCTTGATGAGCCGCGCCCGCCAGTCGGCCTTCGCGAGCCGCTCGTCGTACTCGCGCTCGCGCTCCGCCTCGGGCAGGATCATGTTCTTCGTCAGCGCCGCGACGATGTCCGCCACCTGCGTGCCGAAGCGCTCGGCCACATCGTCGTAGTCGCACGCCGTGTCCTCGATCACATCGTGCAGGAACGCCGCGGCGATCGCGATCTCATCGTCGACCTTGAAGACGCTCAGAACGGTCATTGCGACCCGTGTCGGGTGCGCCGCATACGGCGTGCGCCCGTCCTTGCGCACCTCGTTGCGGTGCGCCCAGGCGGAGAACGACGCCGCCTCGAACCACAGCGGGCGGAGCGAGGCGACGCTTTCGCTGGCATGGGTCACGGCGTGTCCTTTCCGAGGAAGTCTCGATCAGACCCTACGCCCGGATCGGCCGGCGCGAGCCGTCCGGCCCGAGCTTGATCTTGCCCGGGTTCCCCCCGTGCTCGTCGAAGAGCAGGATCTCGTTCTCACCCTCGCGCAGCCACGGCGCCGGCAGGATGAGCTTCGCATCGCCCGGGAGCGCCGTCCCGTCCGGAGCCGACACCGCGTACCTACCCAAGTGCCGCCCGTTGATGAACACCTGCCCCCGCGTCATGCCCGAGGGATCGAGCACCAGCGGTTCCTCCGATGCCGCCGCGGGCGACGCCTGGAAGCTCGAACGCCACCAGGTCGGCCCCGCGACTGGGCCCATCTTCGTCTTCGCGATCGGGTCGAACGCCGCGGGCGCCGGCGGCTCCCACTTCGCGAACGCCCACTCGCCCTTGCCCGTCAGGTCGTTCACGCCCTCGATGATCTTGGGGTTGACGGTCGCCGCGAGCGCCTCGACCTCGTCGTCCCCCGCGTCGCCCACGGCGTCGGTCAGCACCGCGAGCTGGATCGTGTTGTTCCCGCGGATCAGGACCTCGGGGTCGAGCTCCATCTCCGCCACGCCGCCCCGATCGATCCACGCGATCGGCGTGTCGTTCAGCAGCACCATCGCCTTCGCGTCCACGGGCCCGAGGTTGAGGAACAGGGGCGTCTTCTTGCGGTGCACGAAGCCCCAGCTCAGCCGCACCGGGTGCGTGTGCTCGCCCTCGGGCACCTGCATGAGCGGCTTGCGGAACGCGAGGGGATCCAAGGGCTCGGTCTCGACCAATTCGGGCCGCGCGACCTTCACCTGCGCCACCTCGTACAGCGGGCCCCACAGCCCCTTCGGGTCCGACAGCGTCGAGCCCGCGCTCAGCCGCCCCACGCTCTCCGCGAGCATCACGATCGTGCGGTCGCCCTTCTTGAGGGAGATCGCGAGCTCATCGGTCGCGCCGGGCCCCGTCCCCAGGACGCCCGCGGGCTCCCCGTCGATGTACAGGTGCAGCCGGTCGGCCGACTGCGGCGCGCCGAGCTTGACCTTCTTCGCCGCGCCCGAGCGCAGCGTCACGCGGTACCAGCCGTACCCCGCGGGCGCGCCGAGCTTGCTCAGCGCTGCCGGCCCGTCGATCCCCGCGAACCGCGGGCTCGTGCCGAAGGCGTACTCCTCCGCCTGCGCCGCCGCCCAGGTCGAGAGACCGGTCACCCCGCCCGTCGACGCGCGCTGCCCGCTGATCGGGCTCTCCGAGCCATTGGACGCGATCTTGAAGCCCTTGCGCGTGCCGGGGATCGGCGACCCGTCCGCCTTCACGCCCTCGACACCGACATACGCGTCGTCCTCGAAGACCCAGGTCTCCCCGATCATCTCCTCGTTGACGATCACGACCGCCACGCCCTCGTGCACCTCGGCGATGTGGCCCCGCCCCTTGGGCACCTCCACCTCGAGCGGCGTCCCGTTGATCGACACCTGCCCCGACGACCCCGCCGGCCCGTACGCCACGATCAGCTTGCTCGACGCGTACATCACGCACAGCGTCGCGTAATCAAGCACCACGCGCCCGCCCAGGTTCACATCAAGAGGGCACCAGTTCACCCCCTGCTGCCCGATCGGGATGTCCAGCCGCGACCCGTCCGGCAGCAGCAACGGCACGACCCCCTGCTGCTTCTTGCTGCCCTTCACCCCGGGCTCGCTGAACACCCAGATCACCCCGCCCTGCGGGCCCTGCTGGTGCACCACCGCGATCCCGCCCGGCCCCGGGTTCGCCGGGTCCGCCACGACCGGGCGGTACTCGTCGTCCACCGACGCCAGCACCCGACCGAAGCAGTTCGAGAAACTCAGCAAGGGACGCAGCCACGCCAGCGTCGGCGCGCTCGCCCCCGACTCATCGATACCCAGCGCCTGCAAGGGCCGCTGCGCGAGCCCCCGGTGCTCACCCTCCGCCAGCCGCCCGCCGCAGAACGCCGGCGTCACGCCCGGGCAGAACGCCGAGATGTTCAGCTGCGCCCCCGCCGCGATCGCCTCGGCCGCGTGCCGCTGCACGATCAGCCCATCCGCCGCATCGGGGTCGGGCTCACCCAGCCGCCGCCACCGCTCCGCCCCGAAATCGATGACCAACCTCGGCGAATCCGGCCGGACTTCACTGAGCTGCCGCATCGTCGAGTACAGCGCCGTCTCACCCACCCACCCGTCGATCTGCCCCTCGACCCCCTGCCACAGGTTGTTCGAGTTCAGCGTCGGCACCGTGATGCCCGACTCCCTGAGGAACCGAGCCAGCTCACCGAGGTACGCCGTCCCCGTCTCCTCGTGCCCGCAGGTCCACTCGTGCTCGCACTGCACCATCAGGATCGGCCCGCCCGCACCCGCCGCCGTCACCTGCAGGTCGCGCAGCTGGTCCGCCAGCGCCGTGAAGTACCGGCTCACCGCCTCGAGGAACGCCGGGCCCGACGACCGCACCGCGATGTCCGGGTTCTCCGTCAGCCACTGCGGCAGACCGCCGCCTTCCCACCCCTGCCCGATGAACGGCCCCGGCCGCACGATGCAGCTCAGCCCCGTCTCCTGCGCCAGCTGCACGAACCGCCGGATGTTCGCCTCGCCCTCGAAGTCGAACTGCCCGGGCCTCGGCTCCACCCGCGACCAGAACACCGGGATCTCCACCGTGTTCAGACCGCTCAGCCGGCACGCATGCAGACGGTCCGCCCACTGGTCCGGGTGCAGCCGCATGAAGTGCACCGACCCGCTGACAATCCAGATCCGCCGCCCGTCGAGCTGGAAGCTCCGCCCGTCGTAGGTCACCGTCGGCATGCAGGGCCGCTCCTGTCGCAGTGTCGCTTGGATGCTGTGGGGTATCGAAAGACCGGCGAGGCCCGCACCCGGGCCAACTTCGTTCGGATTTCAACCGGTTTTTGCACCGCGCCCGCGCGGACCGCAACCGTAGGGGACCATCTTGAAAATCGCCACCACTTCAGGAGCTTGATAGGTATCAACAGCCCGCCCACGCCCGCAAGTTCCCCGAGAACCCCCCGGAGAACCACCTGTTCAGGCGGTCGGATCACCCGAGCACAGGTAAAACTCGTGGTGCACCCACCGGTCACCCACCTGCAAGTAGCTGTGCATCCCCGGCCTGTGCTCGAATCCGCACTTCTCCGCCACCCGACGGCTCGCCTCGTTCCCGGGCGCGATCCCGCAGTGCACGCTGAACAGCCCCAGCCCCCGCGGCGGCGCGGCCAACGCATACCGCAGCATCGCCCGCACCCCCTCCGTCGCCAGCCCCTGCCCCGCCAGGTCCGCCGCCACCCACCACGCCGCGTCCGCCTCCCAGCATAAACCCCGGGTGATCGCGTTCAGGTTGAACACCCCCGCGATCCGCCCATCATCCAGCACCCCTACCCGCCGCCACGCCGACCCCTTCACATCCCCGTCCGCGCACAGCGCGAGCTGACGCTCGAAGTACGCGTCGTCGCTCTCCTGCTCCTTCTGCAGGGGCACCCAGGGCTCCAGGTGCTCCCGGCTCGCCCGCACCGTCTCCAGGAACGGCTCGCGATCGATCCCGAGTAGCGGCCGAAGCGTCAGCCGCGCTGTCCGCACAAGCTCCGGCGCCGGCACCCGAAGCGGACCCCGCGACAACAGCCCCGATACCGCCGCCCGCCCCCGGCGGGCGGGGACCAGCATTTCGCCGGGGCGTGTCGGCCCCCGAGGATCAGAATGGGCAGGCTCGGCCATCGTGCCCCGGGTATCGGTGGGGAACCGGCATCAACGATAGAAACACACCGGTTGTCCACAATGTGACCACCGCTCTGAGCAGGACTTGCGCCCATCTGTCCGGTTCCGCACCCCGATCCGGCCAGCCCCTTCAGGGCTTCACTGCCCGACGCAACTGCCGGCACCAGAACAAGACCGCGTCCCGCGTCGACACCACCCGCCCGCATTCCGGGCACGGTGCCGCCTCGCGCCGCCGGGCATCCGGCCGCCCCGAGAGGTCATGCCCGCAGAACGGGCAAAGACGCCCCCGCGTCGCCACCACCCGCCGCTCGACCCTCGGCACCCCCCGCACCGCGCACCACGCCAGCGCCGGCGCCCCGAACCCGATCCCCGAGATGAGCCCCGTCCACGCCAGCCCGATCAGCAGCTCCCCCGGCTCGATCCCGAAGACAGGCCGCACCAGCAGCACCACGCCCGACGGCACCGCCGCGAGGAGCACCGCCGCCACCACCCACACCGCCCACCGCGTGTGCACCTCCGCCCCGGGCCAGACGCCGGGTGACATCTCGGCGAGCGTCGGATCGGTGAAAGCGGCGCGCGTGCACCAGGGGCGGGCGGAACTCACGACGCAAGCGTACGGGCACCCTGCCGACGCCGAAGCTCTGCGCCGAGCGGCACACCGAGCATCCCCACCGGCACACCGGCCGCACGCAGCCGGCGCGTCGCCCGCTCGTTCGTCCACAGCAGGACCAGCACGCCGAGAAACGGCACCAGCGAAAGCAGGATCAGCACGACCCGATCGACCGTGCGATAGCCGAGCGAGCCCGTCAGCAGCACCACCCCCACGAACCCGCCGATGATCGCCAGGGCCAGTCCGTTCTCCGCCGCGATCCCGAGCGCCCGCGACGCCGGCTCACCGAGCCAGCCGCCAAGCGCCGCCGCGAGGAAGCCCGCGAACAGGCACACCAGAAACAACGCCGCGCTGCACACCGCAACCCGCTGGTCGCGAGCAACCCGCCGGAGGCCATGCGGTGTCATCGGTCGGACGGCAGCACCCATCCTGAGAAGATACCGGGGGTTCGGCCAGACCCCAAGCCTTATTCCACCGTCACGCTCTTCGCCAGGTTCCGCGGCTTATCGACATCGTGCCCGCGCAATACCGCCGCGTGGTACGCCATGAGCTGCAGCGGCACCACCGCGACCATCGGGCTCAGCTGCTCGGGCACATCCGGGATGTAGAACACATCCTCGGCCTCCGACGCGATCTGCGTGTCGCCCTCGGTCGCCACCGCGATCACATGCCCGCCGCGCGACCGCACCTCGGCGATGTTGCTCATCACCTTGTCGTACTGGCTGCCCTTGGTCGCGATGAAGACGCAGGGCATCCCGTCGTCGATCAGCGCGATCGGCCCGTGCTTCATCTCCGCCGCGGGCATGCCCTCCGCGTGGATGTAGCTGATCTCCTTGAGCTTCAGCGCCCCCTCGAGCGCCGTCGGGTAGTTGTACCCACGCCCCAGGAACAGCCAGTTCTCCCGCTCGATGTACTTCTTCGTCACCTCGAGGATCTGCTCGTCGAGCGCGAGGGCCTTCTCGATGTGATCCGGAACCTTCGCCAGTTCCTGGATCATCCGCCCCGAGTCCTCGGCACTCATCACCCGCCGCCGCGCGAGCCACAGGCTCATCATCGTCAGCACCGCCACCTGTCCCACGAACGCCTTCGTGCTCGCGACGCCGATCTCGGGACCCACGCGCAGGTACACGCCCGCGTCCGTCTCGCGCGAGATCGTCGAGCCCACGACATTCACCACGCCGAGCGCCAGCGCCCCGCGGTCCCGGACTTCGTTCAGCGCCGCCAGCGTGTCCGCCGTCTCGCCCGACTGGCTCACCGCGACGACGACCGTCCGGTCCTCGATGATCGGGTTGCGGTACCGAAGCTCGCTCGCGTACTCGCACTCCACCGGCAGCTTCGCCATGTCCTCGAAGAGGTACTCGCCGATCATCCCCGCGTGCAGCGCCGTGCCCTGCGCACAGATGATCATCCGCCGCGAACGCACCAGCTCCTTCTCGAAGCTCTTGAGCCCGCCCAGGACCACCCGCCCCTCGTTGAAATCGAGCCGCCCGCGCAGGCAGTTCGCCAGCGTCCGGGGCTGCTCGTAGATCTCCTTCTTCATGTAGTGCTCGTAGTCGCCCAGCTCGATCTCGCTGAGCTCGAGCTCCAGCTGCATCACCTTGGGCGTGAGCTCCACATTGTCGATCGTGCTCGTCCGCAGCCCGTCCCGCGTCAGCCGCACAACGGAGTAGTCGTCGAGCGTCATCGCCCGCGCCGTGTGCGCGATGATCGCCGAGCCATCGGACGCGACGACATACTCGCCGTTGCCGATGCCCACGATCAGGGGCGAGCCCTTCCGGGCGCACACCAGCGTGTCCGGCTCACGCGTGCACATCACCGCGATCGCGTACGCCCCCGTCACCTCGCGCAGCGCCGCCTGCACCGCCGCCTCCAGGTCGAGCCCGTGATCCGGGTCGTACAGCTCCGCGATGAGGTTCGCCAGCACCTCGGTGTCCGTCTCGCTGACGCAGGTCCGCCCCTTCTCCTCGAGGTACTTCCGAAGCGCCGCGTAGTTCTCGATGATCCCGTTGTGGATCAGGCAGATCGTGCCCGTCGCGTCCGTGTGCGGGTGCGCGTTGGTATCCGTCACGCCGCCGTGCGTCGCCCAGCGCGTGTGCCCCATCCCCACCGACCCGTCGAACCCCGGCTGCGCGTCCAGCCGCGCCTCGAGGTTCGCCACCCGCCCCACCGACTTGCACACCCGAAGCTCAGGGCTGCCCGACTCCGCCCCCGACAGGACCGCCACCCCCGCGGAGTCGTACCCCCGGTACTCCATCCGCTTGAGGCCCTCGAGGATCAGCTCCCGGCAGTTCCGGTTCCCGATATACGCAACGATCCCGCACATGCTCGCGTGTCCTTCCGCCTGATCCCGGCCGTGCCCGCTCCGATGGCAGGGGCGGCGATGCTACCCCCACCCGCAGGCCGTTCAGAGACGGGCCGGGGAACGGGGTCGCCAACCTACGCCCGCGATCATCGGCCGGATCGCCCGGCGAGTGGGGCGACCAACGGAAACCCCGCCGGTTCGCTTGCCGACTACCCGGTTGTGGTGCCTATTTGCGGTCAGACGGGAATTCTTCTCGCGGCTACTTGCTGTTGAGACTGAGTCTCAATAGCATCGCGTAAGGATACCAACCACCACAGATCGAGGGAGATCGCCTGTGACCAAGACCCTGACCCTGATCGCCCTGGCCGCCACCGCCGGCCACGCCGCCGCCGTCGTCGTCCCGTTTACCGAGACCTTTGATACGACCGCCGGGTGGCTCAACACCGACTTTGCCGAGCCGACCCTCGTCGCCTCGGGCGGGCTCGACGGCTCGAGCTACATAAGCACACAGCGGAGCTTCGCCAACTCGACGGCCGGCAGCTTCGAGGTCCTCTTCCGCGGCGAGCCCAGCCTGATCCCGGGCATCACGCCCGACGCCTCGGGCGGGGCGTTCATCGGGAACTGGATCGACGCGGGCGTCGACAACATCAGCTTCGACATCCGCCACAACGGCGTCGCGCCGGTGAACTTCTTCGTGCGGGTGGCGAATGTCGCCCGGTTCCCGGGGGCGGTTGCGGTGGCGTTCCAGCCCACTTTCGCGGGGCAGTGGACCACCATCAGCCTCGACCTCTCGCCTGACAGCCCGAACTTCGTGAGCTTCGAGGGCGCGGACTACAACGCGGTGTTCTCGAACGCCGGGATCATTCAGATCGGGATCGACGCGGGGGCGCTGGGCGGGATCCCGGGCGAGTTCACCTTTGAGCTGGACAATGTGACGATCACGCCGGCGCCGGGCGCCGCCCTGGCTTTGGTCGCGGCGGGCGGGCTGGTGGCCCGTCGGCGTCGGGGCTGAAACTTTCTGAACAGGCCGGAATAGACCCTCGCCGGGCGTGCGCACGCCCGGCATTTTTGTGCGCACGGCAATCGCGGCTGTGCGCACGCGTTGGCCTTGCCGAGCGTCGGGATGCCCGAGGAGGCGAGCCCGGCAGGAAGGCAATACCGATGACACAGATGAACGATTTTGACCGGGTGCGGGTTTTCGGACGGCGCGGGCTCGTGGTGGCGGCGGCGCTCGCGGCGACGGCGGGGTGGGCGCTGGCGGTGCAGCCGGGTGATCCGGGTGGCGGGCCGCCGCTGCTCACGGGGCCGCAGGTGGAGCGGACGCGGGACCCGGACTCGCTGGTGCACCGCGGGTTCGACGGGGAGATGGAGCGGCTGCCGGAGATGGCGGAGGTGGCGGCGCTCGGGCTGCTCGATCTTGATGAGGCGGCTCGGGCGCGGGTGGACCGGGTGCTGTCGGACCGGGCGGCGAAGGTGGACGCGATCGTGAAGCAGCACCTGCCGGCGGTGCAGTCGCTCGGCGAGGCGCGGCGTGCGGGGGACCGGGCGTCGATGCGGGAGCCGATGCAGGAGATCCGCGAGGCGCTGAAGCCTTTGGCCGAGGAGGGGCCGCTGGTGGACATCGTCGCGGGGGCGCTGCCGGAGGGGGCCCGGGCGAAGTACCGCGAGTTGGTGGCGGAGTATCACGCGGAGGCGCTGCGGGCGCGGCTGGAGGCGCGGGGGATGGAGCCGGGGCGTCGCGGCGGTCGGGATCGGCAGGGTGGTCCGCCCGAGATGAACGGGCCGCTGGATGACCTCGGGATGGAGGGGCCCGGCGCGATGGAGGAGGTCCCGGATCGCCCGCAGCGCCGGCGCAGCGGCGCGGGGCAGGGGGCGCAGGACGGGATGGGCGAGGGGCAGCGTGACCGGCAGGGGCGGGGCGAGCGGCCGGGCGGGCAGCGCGGCGGGGAGCGGGTTGCCGGGATGCAGTCGATGATGATCGAGGTGCAGCAGTCGTATATGCGGATCGTCGGTGATCTGCAGGCCCAGAAGGATGAGTTTGAGGGTGTGCTCGATGGCCTGGACCTGACGCCGGAGCAGCGCGGGAAGATCGAGGGGATCATCGCGGAGGCGCGGGCGCAGCGCGAGGTCGGGACGCCTCCGGATCAGGCGCAGCGGCGCGAGCTGATGATGGCGATCGCGCGGGAGTTGACGCCGGAGCAGCGGCGGGCGTTGCGGGAGGCGATGGGTGGGCGGCGGGGGGGTGAGGAGCCTCGCGAACGCGGGCAGCGTCAGCGGCCTGGTCGGCCAGCTCAGCCGTGAGCGTGTGATTGTGATTGAGATGAACGCCCGCGCCTTGTTTGGTGCGGGCGTTCTTTGTTTTGCCAGCCCGCTCGCTTACGCTCGGGGCTCCATGTGGCTGTGATCGCGGGTTGCTTGTTCGTGGCCTATCCCGCTGGCGCGGGATTGACCACGGCACCTGGCGTCTGTCGTTCGTGGCCTTCCTCGCTTTCGGCTCGTCAGACCACGGCACCCGGCTCCATGTGGTTGTGATTGGGCGTTGGGTGTGGCACGGCTTGCCGCAGAGCCGGTCAAGCCGTGGCACCCGGGCTTTAGTTGCCTCGGCGGCGGCCGAAGTCGGCGACCTGGACGGCGATGACAAGGCGGGTGCCGAGTTCGAAGCCGGGGAGGGAGGCGACGACGGTGGGCGTGTCGGAGGTGGGGAGGGTGATGTCGGCCTCGATGTTGCGATCGCGGACGAAGGGCAGGCCGATGGGCAGGGATGAGTCGCCCAGCTTGAGTGTCTGCGAGCGGACCTCTCCCTTGGCGATGCGGCCCTCGAGGCTGATCTCAACGGCGTCGTCGCCGGCCCCTTCCACCGTGATCTCCATCTCGACGCCGGTCTCCATCTCGTCGGTGCCGGGGTCGTAGGCGACGGCGCTGTCGGAGACGACGGGCTGGTAGCCGGAGATGTAGGTCTCGGACTCCATGGCTCGGACGAAGGCGTTGTCGCCCTCGCCGACGATCATCTGGGGGGCGAAGAGGACCTGGATGCCGCTCGCGGGGAAGCGGTCGCCGACGGCGGGTGCCGCGGCATCGAGGGCGACGCCGGCGAGGATGCGGACGGTGTAGGTCTGGCCGCTGGCGTTCGTGTTGGCCTTGGCGTTGGTGTTCGCGTTGTCGCCGAAGATCTGGGCGAGCATGGAGTCAAGGCGGGCGTGCTCGGTGGGGGTGGCGCTGACGGCGTAGCGGTCTCCTCCTACCCAGGCGATGCGGACGCGGAGGAGGCTCTGGATCGAATTGATCGTCCAACTGGACGCGTCGTCGCCTTCGAACATGTCGCCCAGCTCGTAGACGCGGATCTCGTCGGTCTCCTCCTGCTGGGCGGACTGGTTGACGGGCTGGGCCACGGCCAGCGGCATGCCGGCGGCGGCGACGAGGATGCCGAGTGCGGCGACGGTGGTGAGTTTGTGCGCCATCAGGCGCCTCCTTTCGTGGTGCGCCGGGGGGCTGTGCCAGCCGAGGCGCGGGCGGTGTCCTGGAATCCGTAACTCATGAGCCAGGGGCGCATCGCGGTGTCGCGGGCGAGCGCCTCGGCGGTGTGGCGGACCTGATCGGCGAGGGCGGGGTTGGACGCGAGCTGCTGGAGGCGCTCGAAGGCGACGGGGCGGAGGCTCGGGTCGGCGGCCCAGACGCGGCAGGCCTCGACCTGCTCGGCGGGGGACATGAGGTCGAGCGTGTCGTTGGCGTTCATCGCGGAGCGGAGGGCGCGGCCCAGGGCGAGGAGGTGGTCGCGGCGGGCGGGGTCGGGCGTTGTGTCGGGCAGGGGTACGGGCTCGGCGGCGGCGACTGTGTCGGGCGCGGGCTCATTATCCGGGAAGAGGGCGGCGGCGAGGGCTTTCGATTCCTCGGGGGTGAAGCGGGCGACGACGAAGGAGCGGGTGGGCTTGGGAGGTTCGGTGTTAGCGGGCTCGGGCGCGGTCGCAGGAGTCGGCGGGGTGGCGTCGGCGATCTGCGGGGCGGGGGTCTTTTGGCCGGGCTGAGTGAGGATGACGGCGAGGCCGATGGCGGCGCCGGCGACGCCGAGGACGCCCGCGGTGAGGAGGAGGCGGGTGAGGAGGGGGAGGCCGTCGGCGGGCGTGTTGCTCTGCTCGACGGGGCCGGCGAGGGCGGCTCGGCGGATGAGGGCGTCGAGGTGGTCGTCGGAGAGTGGCGGGCGTTGGTCGGGGCGGTGGGTCATGAGACGCGTCCTTCGAGGGCCTTTCGCATGGAGCGGCGGGCGGCGGCGAGTGCCTGGCGGCTGGCGTCCTCGCTGCACCCGAGAGACGCCGCGGCCTCGGCGTGCGTGAGGCCCTCGACGACGATGAGGGTGAGAACGGCTCTTTGGCGTGGGGGGAGCGCGTCCATGGCGTGGCGAACCATTGCATGGGTGGGGGCGTGGGTGGGGTCGGCCGTTGTGGTGGTCTCGACGGTGGGTTTCTGCCACGCGGCGCGGGCGAGGCGGGCCATGCGGCGGGCTAGGGAGCGGTTGCGGTCGAGCCAGAGGCGGGTGAGGACGCGGCGTTCGTAGCCGGCGTGGCCGATTTTGTGGGGGGCTTTCTCGAGGAGTCGGGCGGCGGCGTCTTGGGCGAGGTCATCGGCGTCGGCGGGGGTGCGGGCGAGGGCGCGGGCGAGGCGGCGGAGGCGGGCGGCGGATTCGGCGTCGAGCTGGGTGCCGGGTTGGGGGGCGGCGGGAGTCGGGGCGGCGTCGGCGGCCTGGGAGCGGAGCAGGGTGGCTCGGAAGGGGAGCACGAGGGCCGTCATACCCGATGGACGGCGCCGCGGGGCGGGGCGTGAGGGGGCGGGCGAGAAAATTCGGGCGTGGTGCGATGTGGAAAGGGGCGGCGGGGTCCTTTGGGGGCGGGGAGGGGGCTATCGTGTTCGAGTTTGCGCCGTCTTCACACTGGGGGCGGCGCTGGCCCGAGCCTGATTCCCTCTCCGAGGACGCCCGCCCATGCCGAAGCGCGACGACATCCACACGATCCTGGTGATTGGGTCCGGGCCGATCGTGATCGGGCAGGGGTGCGAGTTTGACTATTCGGGGGCGCAGGCGTGCAAGGCGCTGCGGGACGAGGGGTACCGGGTCGTCCTGGTGAACTCGAACCCGGCGACGATCATGACGGACCCGGCGATGGCGGACCGGACCTATGTCGAGCCGATCGTGCCCGAGGCGGTGGAGAAGATCCTGGAGAAGGAGCGGGAGCTCGGGACGCCGATCGACGCGGTGCTGCCGACGCTGGGGGGGCAGACGGCGCTGAACTGCGCGTGCGCGTTGCACGACGCGGGGGTGTTCGAGCGGTTCGGCGTGGAGATGATCGGGGCGCGGCGGGACACGATCCACAAGGCCGAGGACCGCAAGGCGTTCAGCGAGGTGTGCCGGGGGATCAAGCTGCGGACGCCGGACTCGGGGACGGCGAACACGCTGGCGGAGGCGCGGGCTCTGCTGGAGCAGTTCGGGCTGCCGGCGATTATCCGGCCGGCGTTTACGCTTGGGGGCTGGGGCGGGGGGATCGCGTACAACTCGGACGAGTTTGACGAGCTGGTGACGCGGGGGATCAACGCGAGCATGATCCACCAGGTGCAGGTCGACAAGAGCCTGCTTGGGTGGAAGGAGTACGAGCTGGAGGTCGTCCGCGACAAGGCGGACAACTGCGTGATCGTGTGCGGGATCGAGAACATCGACGCGATGGGCGTGCACACGGGGGACTCGGTGACGGTGGCGCCGATCCTGACGCTGACGGACAAGGAGTACCAGGTGCTCCGCGACGCGGCGATCGAGATCATGCGGGCGGTGGGGGTGGAGACCGGCGGCTCGAATGTGCAGTTCGCGGTGAACCCGAACCCGGAGGCGGGGCCGGACGGGAAGAAGAAGTTCGAGTTTGTCGTGGTCGAGATGAACCCGCGGGTGAGCCGGAGCTCGGCGCTCGCGAGTAAGGCGACGGGGTTCCCGATCGCGAAGATCGCGGCGAAGCTGGCGGTGGGGTACACGCTGGATGAGCTTCGCAACGACATCACGGGGACGACGAGCGCGTGCTTCGAGCCCTCCATCGACTATGTGGTGACGAAGATGCCGCGGTGGACCTTCGAGAAGTTCCCGGAGGCGAACGAGACGCTGACGACGCAGATGAAGAGCGTCGGCGAGGCGATGGCGATCGGGCGGACCTTCAAGGAGAGCCTGCAGAAGGTGATCCGCTCGATGGATGTGAAGCGGTTCGGGCTGGGGCTCGACCGGAACGACAAGTGGCTCGCGGCGGTGCGGGCGGTGGAGCGGGCGAAGAAGGCGGGGGTCGAGATCGACGACACGACCTCGGACCCCGGGACGGGCGGGCGGACGAGCCTGGGGCCGCGGACGGCGGACGGGCAGCGGATCGAGTGGCCCATCGAGATCGACAAGCTGGTGCGGAAGCTGGCGGTGCCGAGCCAGGGGCGGCTTTATTATGTTCGCTACGCGCTGAAGATGGGGTGGAGCGTCGAGCGGGTGCACGAGCACACGAAGATCGACCCGTTCTTCCTCGATCAGATCGAGCAGCTCGTCCACTTTGAGGACACGCTGTGCTCGTACGACACGCTCGAAGAGGTGCCGAGGGAAGTCCTCTTCGAGGCGAAGCGGCTCGGGTACGCCGATGCGCAGCTCGCGATGATCTACCTCGGGGGGATCAACTCGGAGACGATCCTGAAGGTGCGCCGGCACCGCGAATCGCTCGGCGTGACGCCGGTGTTCAAGTGCGTCGATACCTGCGCGGCGGAGTTCGAGGCGATCACGCCCTACTACTACTCGACCTATCAGCCGGGATGGACCGAGCTCGACGAGAAGGGCAACACGGTCGAGCGTCCCGCGGAGGACGAGATCGGGGGCGACCCCGCGAAGGAGAAGGTGATCATCCTCGGCGGGGGGCCCAACCGGATCGGGCAGGGGATCGAGTTCGACTACTGCTGCGTGCACGCGGCCCACGCGGCGAACGAGCTGGGCTTCGAGAGCGTGATGATCAACTCGAACCCGGAGACGGTGTCGACGGACTATGACACGAGCGATCTGCTGTTCTTCGAGCCGTTGACGCTTGAGGACACGCTGAATGTGATTGAGCGGCTGAATGAGAGGCACGAAGGCACGGAGGCACAAAGGCACGGAGGGGTGGGCGGCCCGGTCCGCGGCGTCATTGTGCAGTTTGGTGGGCAGACGCCGCTGAACCTTGCGCATGGGCTGGCGCTCGCGGGGGTGCCGTTGATCGGGACGAGCCTTGATTCGATCGATCTCGCGGAGGACCGTGAGCACTTCGATGCGTTGCTCGAGCGGCTCGGGCTGCGTCGGCCGGCGGGGGCGATCGCGCACTCGCTCGACGAGGCGCGGGAGAAGGCCCGGGCGATCGGCTACCCGGTGCTCGTGCGGCCCAGCTATGTGCTGGGCGGGCGCGGGATGGAGATCTGCAACGACGAGAAGGCGCTGGTGCAGTACATGACCACCGCCCTCGATGTCTCCGACCTCGACGGGGCGCCGGTGCTGATCGATCAGTTCCTAGATGGGGCGATCGAGGTGGATGTGGATGTCGTCGCCGACTTTGTCGGCGGGAGGCACGGAGGCACGGAGGCACGAAGGCACGAAGGGGGAGAGCAGGCGGGTGAGGGCCAGGCCCTCGTCTGCGCGGTCATGGAGCACATCGAGCACGCGGGCGTCCACTCGGGGGACTCGACCTGTGTTGTGCCGCCGTTTAGTCTGCCTCGGCGGACGGTCGAGGAGATCCGCACGGTCGCTCGGACGCTCGCGCGGGAGCTCAGGGTCTGCGGGTTGATGAACCTGCAATTGGCCGTGAAGAACGACGAGCTGTTCATCATCGAGGTGAACCCCCGCGCGAGCCGCACGGTGCCCTTCGTGGGCAAGGCGAAGACGGTCGCCTGGGCGAAGGCGGCGGCCCGCGCGATGCTGGGCCAGTCGCTCGCCGAGCAGGGCATCCGGGAGAAGCCCGACACCGGGACCTACGCGGTGAAGGCGCCGGTCTTCCCGTTCCAGAAGTTCCCGGGCGTCGACTTTGTGCTGGGCCCCGAGATGCGGTCGACGGGCGAGGTGATGGGCGTCGATGTGAGCCTGCCCAACGCGTACCTCAAGGCCCTCCTCGCGGCGGGGACGAAGCTGCCCAGCGAGGGCGGGGTCTTCGTCTCGGTGCGGTCGGCGGACAAGCGGCCGGTCGTGGACGCGGCCCGCACGCTCCTGAGCATGGGCTTCACCGTCTACGCGACGGGCGGGACGGCCGAGGTCTTGACGCAGCACGGGCTGCGGACGGTGGTGCTGCAGAAGATCAACTCCGGCGTGCGGCCCAATGTCGTGGACCTGATGACCGACGGGCAGATCAACCTCATCATCAACACCCCCACGAAGACGGGGTGGAACACCGACGAGGGCAAGATCCGTGCGACGGCCGTGCGGCTGGGCATCCCGATGCTGACCACGGTGACCGCGGCGGACGCGGCGGTGCGGGCGATCCAGGCCCAGAAGGCGGGGGTGTGGGGCGTGGCCGCCCTGCAGGACCTCGACCCGGCGGCGGCAGAAGAGGCGATGGCCGACCGGCCGGCGGTGCGGACGCGGCCAAACTCGGCGACGGCTCAGCCGGTGGACGACTCGGCGGCCAACCCGGTGCCGGCCCGGTGATCGGCACTCGGTAAACCGCCCGATTCGGCGCGATCTCGGGCCCAGGGAGGCCCGGGAACGACCGGATTTGCAACGGGCGGCGTCCTTTCCCGGAAGACAGGGCGAGGCTGGTTGCTTCTCCTGACGGGTGCCGCCGATCGGCGCATCCGAGCGGGAGGTCCGGCGGCAAGCCGTCGTCTCTTGGATCGTTCGTTTCTTCGAGTGTGTTGGAAGAGTGGTGAGCGTGGGCGGCGGGCGTCGCTGCGCGATCGCTGCTAGAAGCGTCAGAACAGGACCAGGAATCAGCCGTGCTGCCGTTCGACCCCATGTCCAGCTCGACCGACGACCCGGCCCCGCGGCGGGTGTGGATGGGCGCGTGGGTCGTGGTGGCGGTGGTCGCGGCGAGCGTGAAGGCGGTGGTGCTCTACGCCCCGGCGCTGACCGACGCGTTCGTCGAGGCCCAGACGGCGCGGTTCGCCGAGCCCGCGATCGCGGCGCCGGTTGAGCCGCCCGTGGAGCCGGTCTTCGCGGGCGACGAGCCGGTTGGCGACGACATGATCCGCGTGGAGTTTGAGGGTGAAGCGCCCGCGGAAACCGTGACCGGTCAGCGCGTCATCATGCAGCGGATCGAGCGGGCGTCGGAGTGGCTCTGTCTGATCGCGTGAGGCTCGCGAGGCGCTTCAGACGCCCGCCATCTGCGGCGCGGTCGCGCCCGATTCCAGCGAGCAATCGATGCCAAGGTCGCCGCACGCGAGCTTGGAACTGATCTGGCTGGAGAGGAAGATCGTGGGCAGGCCGCTGCCGGGGTGGGTGCCGCCGCCGACGAGGTAGAGGCGCTCGAAGCCGGCGAGGCGGTTCTGGGGTCGCCAGTGGAGCATCTGCCCGAGGTTGTGGGCGAGGTTGAAGGTGGCGCCGAAGTTGATGCCCATGTCGCGCCACTCCGGCGGACGGATGACGGTCTCGGCGCGGACGCGATCGCGGATATCCGTGAGGCCGAAGATGGTCTCCATCTGCTGGTAGATCGCCTCGCGGTAGGCGGGCCACTCGGCGTCCCAATCAACCCCGTTCCCGCCGTTCGCGTTCTGCTGCAGGCTGGGCGTGGGGGCGAGGACATACAGCGAGCTGTGGCCCTCGGGGGCGAGCGTGGGGTCGGTGCGGCTGGCGTTGCAGAGGTAGACACTGGGGTCTCTGCTCAGCTTGCGGAGCGTGGTGATGTCCTCGAGATTCTGGCGGTAGGCGGCGCTCGTGTAGATGGTGTGGTGCGGGAGGTCGATCTCGCCCTCGACGCCCAGGTAGAGCATCGCGGTGGAGCAGGAGTACTTCTTCTGGTCGAGCGTCGCGTCGGCGTAGCCCCTGGCCTTGCCGCTGGTTCGCAGGTTCTGCGGGATGAGGTGCTTCATCGCCCAGGTGGCGTCGGCGTTGATGATGACGGCGTCGAAGGACTCGGCGTTGCCGTTCGTGACGACCCCGGTCGCGCGGTTGCCGGTGAACTCGACGCGTTCGACGGGCGTGCTCAGGCGGACCTCGGCCCCGCACCGCTCGGCGACGGTGGCCATCGCTTCGCACAGGGCGTGGCAGCCGCCCCTGGGGTGCCAGATGCCGTACTCGTACTCGATGAGCGGCAGGATGGTGAAGAGGCTCGGGCACTCGAAGGGGCTCATGCCCAGGTACTTGCTCTGGAAGCTGACGGCGAGCTTGACGCGTTCGTCGGTGAAGTACTCGCCCAGGAGGTCGTGGACGGTCTTGTGGGGCTTGAGGATCGGCAGGAGGGGGAGGTTCTTGGGGTCGACGAGGTCGAGGGGGCTGCGGATGGCCTTCCTCAGGATGGGCTCACTGAGCTGGAGCTTCTTGCGGTTGTCGGCGATGAACTTCGGGAAGGCCTCGCCGTCCTTGGGCGAGATCTTGCCGATGCGGCGGGCCATCTCCTGGATGTCCTGCGTGGTGTCTATGCGGAGGGGCTCGCCGCCCTCCTGGCCGATGAGCAGGCGGTACATCGGGTCGAGGCGGGTGAGCTCGACATGGTCGGCGAGCTTCTCGCCGGCGGCGGCGAAGACCTCGTCGAGCACATAGGGCATCATGAAGAAGGTGGGCCCGCGGTCGAAGGCGTAAGTGACGCCGTTGTCGCCCGTGGCATCCACGCGGCTGGTGCGCCCGCCGACGCGGTCCATCGCCTCGAAGACGGTCACGCGGGCGCCGCTGGCGGCGAGGATGACGGCCGCGGCGAGGCCCCCGGGCCCGGCTCCGACGATGGCGACTGACGGCGATCCGGTCTGCTGCACGCGTGAGGCCCTCCTGTGGCCCGGCTTTCGCACGCGGGGACGGGCCCGATGCCCTCCGCCCCCGCATCGGGAGCGGGCCGTCCCGCGATCTATACTGCCCCGTGGCCCAGCGTACGCCCATCCAACCCGCCGGCCCTTCGTGGGCGACGACTTCGCTGTCGCACCGGCTCGGGTGGGTCGCCCGGTTCCGGGCGGGGGTGGCGTCGTCGATCGACGACCTCGCGTCCCTCGCCGAGACGGAACTGGGCAAGCCCCGGTTCGAGACGCTGACGGCCGACCTCATGCCGATCCTCGCCAACGCGAAGTGGTTCGAGAAGCGGGCCCGGCGGGTTCTCGCCCCGCGCACGCTGCGGCACGGGGGCATGATCGCGCTGGGTCAGTCGCAGACGGTGCGTCGCGAGGCTTTGGGCTCGGTCGCGATCATCGCGACCTGGAACTACCCCTTGGGGCTGCTCGGCATCCAGCTCCTGCACGCCCTCGTCGCGGGGAACCGCGTGGTTGTCAAACCCTCCGAGCACGCCCCGCGGACGCAGGCGGCGCTGCTGCGGCTCGCCTTCGAGGCAGGATTGCCCGACAACGCGCTCTCGGCCGTCGAGCCGACGCGGGAGGCGGGCGAGGCGCTGCTGCGGGACCACGCGTTCGACCATGTCGTCTTCACCGGCTCGACGGCCGTCGGGCGGACGATCGCGGCGGCCCTCGCGCCCTCGCTCACGCCCAGCACGCTCGAGCTCTCGGGGCGGGACAGCGCCTTCGTGCTGGCCGACGCGGACACGAACCTCGCCGCACGATCGATCTGGTTCATGGTGCAGGCCAACGCCGGGCAGACCTGCATGGCCCCGCGCCGCGTGCTCGTCGAGCGGGCCGCGTACCCCCAGTTCCTCCGCGACCTCGGACTCTTCGTCGGCGGGGCGCGACCGCGCAAACTCATCGACGACCGCTCGGCCGAGCGCACCTATGCGCTCGCCAAGAGCGCGGTCGAGGCCGGCGGGCGGTCGCTCTCGAGCGTCCTCGAGCCCCCGGTCGGGGCGTGGCTGCGGCCCTTGGCCATCGCCGACTGCCCAGAGGACGCCGACCTCGTCGCAGGCGACCACTTCGGCCCGGCGTGCGCCGTGATCCCGGTCGACTCCGAGGCCCACGCCCTCGCGATCCACCAGCGGTGCGAGCAGCACCTCGCCACCAGCGTCTTCACCCGCCGCCCGCGGCAGGCCGAGAGCCGGCTCGCGCCGCACCTCGGGGCGACGACGGTCACCTTCAACGACTGCGTGATTCCGACCGCCCACCCGGCCGCCTCGATCGGGGGCGTCGGCCCCTCGGGCTGGGGCGTCAGCCAGGGCGAGCAGGGCCTCCTCGCGATGACCCGGCCCGTGTTCGTCAGCCGCACGCACCCCGTCCTCCGCCCACCGCTCGACGAGCCCCCGCCGCACCGGGCCGCCCAGATGGCCCGCATGATCGCGAAGCTCTACGGCGCGAAGAAACCCGCCGCACCGACCACGAAGCCTTCGACAGTCCCCGCCCCCACCCCTGCCCCCACCGCCGTCCACGGAGACGCCGACCGATGATCCAGACCACTCCCACCGCCGCCGCCCCTCGCACCGACAAGCGCGCCATCGTCATCGGGGGCGGGCTCGCGGGCCTCGCCTCCGCGGTCGAGCTCGCCAGCCACGGCGTCCCCGTCACGCTCGTCGAGGCCAACACCCACCTCGGCGGCAAGATGAACCTGATCGAGGATCAGGGCTTCAGCTTCGACATGGGCCCCACGATCATCACGCTCCCGCAAGTCTTCCGCGGCATCATCGAGCGCTCCGGCCGCCGGCCCGAGGACTACTGCGAGCTCGTCGACCTCGACCCGCAGTGGCGCTGCATGTACGAGGACGGCACCACCATCGACCTCCGCCGCGACCCCAAGGCCTTCGCCGACAAGCTCGATCAGCAGTTCCCACAGGCCAAGCCCGGCGCCGGCTACCTCGAGTTCGTCGACTGGTCCCGCCGCATGTTCCGCCTGAGTGAGAAGGTCTTCTTCTACAACGACCTCGGCTCCGTCGGCGACATGATGCGCCGCCCGCCGAGTGACCCCGGCCTCCTGGGCGATGTCATGGCGATGCGGATGCACTCGACCGTCGCCAGCACCATCGCCAAGCACATCCCCGAGCCCCATGTCCGCCAGCTCTGCGAGCACTTCCTGCAGTATGTCGGCTCCAGCCCCTTCCTCGCGCCTGCGATCCTCGGGCTCATCGCCGCCGCCCAGGTCGACAACGGCTGCTGGTACCCCATGGGCCCGGGCGGCGCCGCCCCCGGCGGAACCCGCATGGTCGCCCGCACCCTCGAGAAGATCGCCCGCGAGCAGGGCGTCGAGTTCATCACCGGGCAGCGCGTCAAGCGCATCCTCACCAACGAGGGCAAGGCCGCGGGCGTCGTCCTCAAAGATGGCCGCACGCTCAAGGCCGCCGCGGTCGTCTCCAACTGCGATGTGCAGCGGACCTACCGCGACCTGATCGCCGACCCCGCCGCCGCGAACGAGCGGAAGAAGATCGCGAGCAAGTACAAGCCCGCCTGCTCGGGCCTCGTCCTCTACCTGGGGCTCAACAAGCCCTACGAGCACCTGGCCCACCACAACTTCCTCTTCAGCAAGGACTCGCACGCCGAGTTCGACGACATCTACACCCAGGGCATCCCCGCCCGCGATCCCACGCTGTACATCGCCGCCCCGAGCAAGACCGACCCGGGCCAGGCCCCCACCATCGACGGCCAGCCCGGCGAGGCGCTGTATGTCCTCATCCACACCGCCTACAAGCGCGACCACCAGCGCTGGGAGGGCGAGGGCGGGCTCCTCGAGTCCTACCGCCCCGTCGTCATCGAGAAGATGAAGCGCATGGGCATGCCCGACCTCGAGGACCGCATCGTCGTCGAGCACCACCTCACCCCCGACGGCATCGAGAAGATGTACAACGCCGAGGGCGGCGCGATCTACGGCCTCGCCAGCCACGGCAAGCTCGCCGGCGGCTTCAAGCCCCGCAACCGCTCCAAGGTCTTCAAGAACCTCTACCTCGCGGGCGGCTCCGCCAACCCCGGCCCGGGCGTCCCGATGGTCCTGATGTCGGGCGTCACCGCCGCCCACTGCGTCGCCGAGGACCTGGGCCTCGACACCATGCGCGACCGCGCCGGCGCCCGCGAGCCCGAGGCCATGCCCAAGGGCTCCCGCGTGCAGGTGTCCGATCTGCCCGAGCCCTCGTTCGCCTGACGGAGCAACAGAACCGCGATCGTGAGATCGCGGGAGCCAGCGCACGAGGCGCCCCACCCACCCGTGACCACCAACGCCCCATCTTTCCTCCCCCCCGACTACAGCCCCCATGTCACGCGCTTCTTCTCCTGGTGGACGCGGGACAAGATGGTCGCGAAGAAGTTCAGCGCCGTCCGCCTCGCCCGGGGCTCGCGTCAGCACCTCGAAGCCCTCGCCGCCCACCCCGGCCCCGTCATCGCCTGCATGAACCATGTGAGCTGGTGGGACCCGCTCGTCATGCTCAGCCTGCACTCGTCCTTCTGGCCCGGGCGCATCCCCCTCGCGCCGATGGACATCGCGCAGCTCCAGAAGCTCGGCATCTTCCGCAAGATCGGCACCTTCGGCGTCGACCCCGACGACCCGCGCTCGCTCGACGCCATGGCGGGGTTCCTGCGGGCCGAGTTCGACCGGCTCGAACGCCCCACGCTCTGGATCAACCCGCAGGGCCGCTTCGAGGACCCGAGGGTCCCGGTCGAGGTCCGCCCCGGGGCCGCCCGCACCGCCGCCGACGCGACCGCCGCCGGCAAGGAGGTCCGGGCGGTCGCGATCGCCCTCGAGTACCCCTTCTGGCTCGACCCGAAGCCCGAACTGCTCATCCGGGCCGAGCCGATCACGCCCGAGAGGACCAACACCCCGGGGTGGCTCCGGGCCATCCGCTCCGCCATGACCACCAACGCCGAGGAATTGGCGGAGCTGGCGATCGCCCGGGATCCCGCGGGGTTCGAGCATCTATTGGGGGGGGCCGGGGCGAAGACGAACCCGTTGTACGACCTCTGGCTCCGCCTGCGCGGGAAGAAGGCCGATCTCGTGGATCGGTCCCGCACCGCGACCGGCCACTCAGAAAGCTCCGCCGCGTGACTCCCCTCGCCTGGGCCATGCTGCTCGCCGCCGCCCTCAGCGCCCTGCCGCTGGGGGTCGCCCTGTCGAACCTGCGGGTGTACCGAAAGGCCGTGAACGGGCAGCCGCGAGACGCGTCCGCCCGCGTGTTCGTCTGCGTCCCGGCGCGGGACGAAGCCACAAACCTCGAGCCCTGCGTGCGGTCGATCCTCGCCCAGGACCACCCGGGCACCCGCGTCCTCGTATACGACGACCAGTCGACCGACGGGACCAGCGCGATCCTCGCCCGGCTCGCCGCGGAGGACCCCCGCGTCCTGCCCGTGCCGACGCACCCCCTGCCCCAGGGCTGGAACGGCAAGCAGCACGCCTGCTGGCGCATGGCCCGGGCGGCGATGGCGGGCCTGGGCGCCGAGACCCCGCTTCGCGACGACGAGCGCCTGCTCTTCACCGACGCCGATGTGCGGTTCGAGCCGGACGCCGTCCGCCGGGCCGTCGCCGAGGCCGAACGCCTCGACGCCCCACTGCTCTCGGGCTTCCCGCGCCAGCTCACGGGCACGCTGCCCGAGCGGGCGCTCGTCCCGATGATGTTCTACCTGCTGCTGGGCTACCTCCCGATGGGCCGCATGCGCCGGACGCTCGACCCCGCCACCAGCGCCGGGTGCGGGCAGTTCATCCTGATGACCCGGGCCGCGTACGAGGCTTCCGGCGGGCACGAGAGCGTGAAGGACTCGATGCACGAGGGCGTGAAGCTGCCCCGGGCCGTGAGGCGGGCGGGGCTGCGGTCGGACCTCTTCGATGCGTCCGACATCGCGAGCGTGCGCATGTACCGCGGCTTCCGCGAGACCTGGCGCGGCTTCGCCAAGAACGCCTACGAGGGGCTGGGCTCGCCGGCGCTCCTGCTCTTCATGACCGCCCTGCATGTCTTCGGGCACCTGTTCCCGTGGGCCGTGGTGGCGTCGGTCGCCTTCGGCTATGAGCCGGGCGCCATCGCCCTGGCCCTCGCGGCCCTTGCCATCGTGCTCCAACTGACCCAGCGGGTGCAGCTCGCCTGGCGTCTGCACCACTCGATGCTGGGGGCCCTCTTGCATCCCGTCGGGATCCTGGGGATGACCCTCGTCCAGTGGCACTCCTTCTGGCTGCACCTGCGGGGCAAGCGGACTTGGCGCGGGCGGACCGCGAGCGCCCCGAATCCCGCCTGATTCCAGGATCCAATCCCCGCCCGACCGAACCCCCCTTGACCCGACCCGTACACTCAGACCCATGCGGATCTTCAAGTTCTGGAACCGCGACCCCCGTGAGGCCGGTGCCCGTTTCCGGGCCCAGCACTCCTCCTTCCTCACACGCGCCATGCAGGCCCCCGACGCCTTCCCCCGAATCCCGGTGAAAAGTGTCGACTCGGGCGGATACGACCGATTGCGGGAACGCCCGGGCGGCATGGCCCGGGCCGCGGCGTGGTGGTCCACCGCCCTCGACCGCGTCGGCGAGGTCTAGACTCGCCGAGGGAGCGTCCGGGAACCCCCCGGGGGCCCTCCTCCGGCGAATACATAGCCCGTTCAGGGGGTTCCAGAGACCCCGGCGGGACCTCGGCCGAGAGTTCAACACAGTCCGACACGGGGCACCGCCCCGGCAGCAGCGGGGGTCAGCGATATGACCGACGGAACCGGTGACCAGACCAGCCCGAGCACCACGCCCGAGCCCCGCCCCGGCTCCAAGAAGTTCGCCGGCCCGACCAAGACCGTGCTGAACCGCACCTGGCTGATCAAGGTGGTCGTCATGACCATCGTCCTGATCGGCTTCGGCTCGTGGGGCCTGTACGACGCCATCTCCGCCTACCCCGCCCGCGGCAAGGCGTACGCCCAGTACGCCCTGTACCAGTACCTCCAGGCCGCCAGCGAGGCCGACGAGAAGGAAGAGCGGGGCGTCCTCCGGCGCGAAGCCAGCGTCGACAACCCCGCCCAGGAGCTCGAAGAACTCCGCGCCAACCAGGACGCCATCGCCCAGGACGCCGCCAGCGAAGCCTCGGGCCGCTACTACCGCGCGCAGATGGAGCTCGCCCGCCTCGACTGGCTCACCGCGCTCTCCCGCGTCGACATGCTGACCGCGGACAACACCACCTTCGAGTTCCCCCGCCAGCTCCTCGAAGAGCTCCGCACCGAGTGGAACGCCCGCAACCCCCCCTCGCCCCTCGCGTTCTACGACATCCCGAGCCAGTGGATCATCATGGTGATCTGCTACGGCTTCGCGATCCACCTCATCCTGCTCTTCTTCCGCGTCTCCAGCAAGAGCTACCGCTGGGACCCCGCCGAGAAGCGCCTCACCTTCCCCGGCGGCGCCAGCATCGTGCCCGACGACCTCGAGGAGGTCGACAAGCGCAAGTGGGACAAGTTCATCGTCTACCTCAAGATCAAGTCCGGGCACCCCAACATCGGCGGCCAGGCGATCAAGGTCGACACCTACCGCTACGCCCTGCTCGAGGACTGGATCCTCGAGATGGAATCGATCGCCTTCCCCCACGAAGAAGCCGACCACGCCGACGAGCACGAGGCCGCCGACGCCTCGACCGAAACGGCCCCCGCCGACGAGCCCCGCCCCGCCTGATCCGCCCGCCCGCCCGAACCGCGTCACCGGCCGATCAGCCGCGGGCAGACCAGCCAGTCTCCCGCACCCAGCATGACCATCCTGACCGCGATCATCGTCACCCTCGTCGCCCTCCTGGGCGTGGTGCTGACGCTGCTCACGCTCCCCGGCATCTGGATCATGCTCTTCGTCGCGCTCCTCTGCGACCTCTTCGTCCCCACCCTCTTCACCTGGCAGCTCCTGGTCGCCGCCCTCGCCCTCGCCCTCCTCGCCGAGCTCGCCGAGTTCCTCGCCTCCGCCGCCGGGTCGGGCCGAGCGGGCGGCACCCGCGCCGGCATGGTCGGCTCCATCCTCGGCTCCGTCGCGGGCCTCATCGCGGGCCAAGTCCTCATCCCCATCCCCATCGTCGGCGCGATCATCGGGGGCATCGTCGGCGCGGGCGCCGGCGCCTTCCTCGCCGAGCGGGGTGCGGCCCGCCGCACATGGACCGAGTCCTGGCGCTCCAGCCGCGGCGCGATGACCGGCCGCGCCGTCTCGATCGTCATCAAGGGCGCGTTCAGCGCCGTCATCGCCGTCATGCTCATCGTCGGGGCCTGGGCATGACCACCTTCGGCACGCCGCCCGGCAGCTTCAACAAGCCCACCAAACCGAAACGCTCCCCCCGCTTCTCCCCCACCTTCCCCGGGACCAACTTCGGCCCCATGAAGCTCCGCCCCGCCCTCCGCGCCATCCTCGACCCCGACGAAACCATCGTCGGCTGGGGCATCGCCCAGCACGAGCCCGAGGCCCACCGCGCCGCCCTCTCCGTCTCGCTCATGCTCATCCCGATCTTCGGCCAGATGCTCGCGAGCGTCGACGCCGTCATGGCCATGCAACGCCAGCGCGTCGTCGTCCTCACCGACCGACGCCTCCTCCTCCTCAAGGCCGACAACAACGCCCTCAACCCCGACGGCTCCGGCGTCACCTTCGACCGCTCCCTGGGCGAGATCGAGCTCGAAGACCGCGACGAGGCCGCCCGCTGGTGGATCGACGACGACCCGCCCACGGGCCACCCCATCCACCCCAACTCGCCGACCCCGCCCCGACCGACGCCCACCGAGATCCAGCGGGCAAAGAGAAAGAAAAAGAAGGGCAACAAAGCCAGCCAGCCCGACCTCGAGGGCACCGCCCGCATCCGCCTCGCCGCCCCCGGCGTCGACCCCTGGACCATGCGCATCACCCCGGGCAAGGCCGGCGGCGCCCAGCGCCTCGTCGAGGCCCTCCGCGTCCTCGCGGGCCGCAATCGCAACCTCCCCGAAACCGAAACGGACGACCCGCCCCCGCCCTCCCCCGCCAGCGGTATGCTGCACCCGGAGGGACCGGAGCGAGAGCACAACGCCACATGACACGCACGACGCCACAACCGTCTACCAAACCCACCGCACCCCCGGCCGTCGGCGTCAAGCACTTCGTGCTCGACACCAATGTCCTCCTCCACAACCCAAACGCCCTCTTCGTCTTCCAGGACAACCATGTCGTCATCCCCTACCCGGTGATCGAAGAACTCGACACCATGAAAAGGCGCGACGACGACATCGGCCGCAACGCCCGCGCCGTCATCCGACACCTCGACCGACTCCGCGAGATCGGCAAGCTCACCGACGGCGTCAACTGGGGCGAGCTCGGCCTCGGGCCCAACCAGGGCTACAGCTTCGGGCCCGACGGCTCCACCGGCACCGTCCGCATCGACACCACCGACCACCCGCGCCACGAGGTCATCGCCAAGGACACGCCCGACAACCGCATCATCGCCGCCGCGCACTTCCTCCAGGAGCAGAACCAGCGCGCCGTCTTCGTCTCGAAGGACCTCTCCGCCCGCATCAAGTCCGACGCCCTCGGCATCAAGACCGAGGACTTCGAGAACCAGAAGGTCGACGCCGACCGGCTCTATGTCGGCTACGCCGAGGTCACCACGCCCCGCGCCGTCATCGACCAGCTCTACGCCGACCGCATGCTGCCCGTCACCGACCTCATCGCGGGCCAGCGCGTCACCACGCCCTACGACGATCGGCATGAACCCACGCCCAACGAGTTCGTCGTCCTGAAGGACATCGAGGACGAGACGCACACCGGCCTGGGCCGCCGCCTCGCCGATACCGACCACATCATCCCCGTCACCAGCCAGAAGAAGCCCACCTTCGGCATCATGGCCCGCAATGTCCAGCAGACCATGGCCCTCGACCTCTTGCTCGACGACGAGGTCAAGCTCATCACCCTCCTGGGCCCCGCCGGCACCGGCAAGACCCTCCTCGCCCTCGCCGCCGGCATGAGCAAGGTGTTCAACGAGGACCGCTACCACAAGCTCCTCGTCGCACGCCCCATCATGCCCATGGGCCGCGACATCGGCTACCTCCCGGGCGACAAGGACGAGAAGCTCGCCGCCTGGATGCAGCCGATCTTCGACAACCTCACCTACCTCCTCTCCACGCGCTCCGGCCCGAACCAGAACGCCGACAGCTACAGCCCCGAGCAGCGCATCGCCAAGCTCATGGCCGACGGCAAGGTCGTCCTCGAGCCGCTGACCTACATCCGCGGCCGCTCCATCCCCCACCAGTTCATGATCGTCGACGAGGCGCAGAACCTCACCCCCCACGAGGTCAAAACCATCGTCTCCCGCGTCGGCGAGGGCACCAAGCTCGTCCTCACCGGCGACATCGGCCAGATCGACAACCCCTACCTCGATCAGTCGTCCAACGGCCTCAGCTACGCCGTCGAACGCATGAAAGGCCACGGCCTCGTCGGCCATGTCACCCTTGCAAGAAGCGAACGCTCCACCCTCGCCAGCCTCGCAACCAAGCTGCTCTAACGCATCACATCAGGATCAAGGGTGGCACGCCCACGCACAGCGCGGGCGTGTAGGCGCGCACCCCGGGTGCCCCGAACCGCCGCAAAGCGGCGCTTCGGGCGAAGCACCACAGGTCATCGCTTGCCGCTCACCGCTCACCGTTTGCCGTTTGCCGTTTGCCGTTTGCCGTTTGCCGTTTGCCGAATCCCTACTCCCCCATCCCCCCCGTCCTGATCCCGCCATCCTCCATTACCTCCACCCAGCACCACCCATGCACCGCCGTCACCCACCACGCCCCATCCCGCTCCACCTCCTCGCGAATCCCGTCCCACACCCCCGACGCGCGAAGCGCCCGCGCCCGCCTCGGCCCCGTCGACTGCAAGACCACCGCCGGGCTCACCGCCTCCACGAACGCCCCCGCCGCGTCGTGCCACCCGCCGTGATGGGGAAGCTCCAGCACATCCGCGTCGAGCACCCCGGGCTCCGCGAGCAGGTGCGCCATCGCCGCCCGCTGGATATCGCCCGTCAGCAGGACGCTCCGCACGCCCGCGTCCGTCGAGACCTCCAGCCGCACCACCACCGACCGGTCGTTATCCGCGAGCCGCTCCCCCATCTCCACCGGCGGCCACAGCACCACCCCGCGAGCATCCCCCACGCCGAAGCCATCGCCGCGTGAAGTGACACCCATCTCCACACCCCGCTCATCGAGCAGCGAAAGCAGCCGCCGCCCCGCCTCCGAGCCCGCGAGCGACTCGACCGTCCCCGCGCCCGTTAACACGCGCTCGACACGCAGCACCTCAACCAGATCCGGCACGAACGAGTAGTGATCGATGTTCGCGTGCGTCACCACCACGCGCGACGCGCGATCCACGCCCAGCTCGCGGAGCGCCGCGGGGATCGTCCGCTCCGCCAGGCCCGGCGCGAGCGACCCCGCATCCCACAGCACAGCCTCGTCACCACTCCGCACCACGACGCAGGTCCCGTCCCCCACCGCCAGCATGTCCACCCGCAGCACAACCCCCGGCCCAAGCCGATCCACCACCGGAACCACCCGCTGCTCGACGAGCAACCACGCACCGACGACGACCAAGGGCCACCACGCCGCCACCCGCCAGGGCCGTGAAAACCGCAGCACCCACACCACCGCAACCGTCGCCGCGACGCACCACGCCGCGCTCACCGCCCCCACCCGCACGCCCGCGAAAGGCAACCCGCCGATCCACTCCCCCACCCCCGCCGTCCACGCCGCCACCATCGCCGCCCCGCCCGCGATCAGCACCCCGACACCGGGCACGACCGCACCAACGCCCGCCGCGAGCAGACCCATCCCCAGCACCACCACCACCATCGGCGTCAGCACCAACACCGCGACCGGCCCGATCAAGCTCACCTGCCCCGTGTGCAGCATCACCAGGGGCGACGCCACCGCCCACGCCGCCAGCGCCGTCAACGCCGCCGCCCGCGCCCACCGAAGCACGCCCACCCACCAAGGCTCCCTGGGCAGCTCCACCCGCGTCCACCGCTCCGGCCCGAACAACCACACCGGCCGCCGATCCGAGAGCCACACCAGGAGCGCCGTGATCCCGACGCTCAGCGGCGCCCCCAGCCCGAAGACATCCATGGGCCGCCACGCGATCAGCCCCACCGTCACCCACCCCAAGACCGTCAGCCGATCCGTCCGCCGCCCCCGCACCTCCGCGACGAGCACCGCGATCACCAGCGCCGCCGCCCGCACGATCGGCGCCTTCGCCGGCACCAGCGCCACATACAGCAGCACCATCCCCAGCACCACCACCGCATCGACCCGCCCGAAGTCCCCCGCAAGCCGAACGAGAAACAACGCCCCGAACGCCGCCAGCGTCAGGTGAAACCCGCTGATCGCCAGCAAGTGCGCCGCCCCCGCCACCCGAAACGCCTCCCGCGTCCGCTCATACCCCGCCCCCTCCGCCTCCCGCCGCACGAGCGCCGACAACAACCCCCCGCCCTCCCCCTCCGCCGGCTCGATCACCCCCCGCACCCGCGCCCGCCACGCCCGAATCGGATCGGCCCCACGCCCCGCGACCACCTCCACCAACTCCGGCGAACTCAGCACCACCGTCCCCGCCCGCCCCTCCATCGCCCCCCACAACGCCGCGTCCCACTCCCCCGGATTCCGCGGCGACCGAGGCCCCCGGTACACCCCCACCACCCGCACCACACTCCCGACCTCCGCCCCGACCCGCTCCCCCCCCTCGACCGCCACCACCACCCGCACCACCCCGCTCACCCGAAGCGTCTCCCCCTCCCCCACCAACCGCCGCGCTTGGAGATCAAACACCCACGCCTCCTGCGTCGGCAACAGATCATCGAGCGCCCCGCCCGTCTCCCGCCGCGGCCCCGGCTCCGTCGCCACCACCCCCTCCAGCCTCACCAGCTTCCCCTCCGCCAAGGGGTCCGCCTCCCCCAGCACGACGCTCACCCGGTCCACCGGCACATCCCGCACCCGCATCGTCGTCCACCCGCAGAACACCAGCCCCAGCCCCACCAGCACCAACACCCCACGCCCGGCCCTCACGACCAACGCCGCAGCACTCACCACCCCCGCCAGCGCAAACCACGCCCCCGCCCGGTCCAGCCACGCCCCCCAAAGCCCGACCCCCCCAAACCACCCCGCCCCCCGCGTCGCCAGCACCACACCCGCGACCGCCGCCCCCACCGCCCACCACGCGCGCGCGCGCGACACCGGGGCCCGCCGCGGCCCCGGCTCATCAAACCTCGGTATCTCGGCATCGACCCGGCTCACCCGGGCCATTCAACCAGAACCCGACCGCGAACGCCAAGCCGCCCGTCAGTTCGTCGACTGCAGGATGTCGTCGAACTCGCTCGCGAAGTCGATCGTCGTCGGCTTCCCGGCCTCGTCCTCCCACCGCGGCGGCGAGCCGCCCGCCGGCCCGAAGTTGATCCCGTAGGTCAGCTCAAAGCTGCTCCCGCTGAAGTTCTGCCCGCTCACATAGTTGCGGAACGCCCGGTCCTTGTTGCTGAAGTACACCTGGTCCGCACCCGCCGAGTGCACGATGAAGTCACCCCGCGGCTGCGCCGGGAACACGAACTCGTACGCGTTCGACCCGTCCCGCAGGAAGTCATCAAACGGGTACGCCGGCGCGCCAAAGAACGCGCTCAGCAGCCGGTACACCCCCCGGTTCCGCCCCTCGACTTCCGCCAGCGCACCCGCCCCGATCAGGCTCGCCGCCTCGCGGTACGCCACATCCGAGGGCGAGATGTTCATGTTCGCCCCGCCACGCCCGAGGCTGTTCGCCCGCAGGAACGCCGCGTTCGAGTTCCAGCTGAACATCGAAGGCCGATCCGGCCGCTCCGAGTGCCGATGCCCGAACTCCTCCACCGCAGCCAGGTCCACATTCGGGTTCCGAAGCTCCGGCACCGAGTCCCGATCCGCCACCCAGATCAACAGCGGCGTACCGAACGCATCAACGAGGTCAGGCAGCTGCAGCTCGCCCTCCTCGCCGGCATGCCCGTACCGCGGGTCCACATTCTGCTTCACGCCCGTCCCGAAGGGATCCGCGCTGTAGTCCGTCGTCTGCGCCACATAGAACTCGCCCGAAGGCGTGAAGTACGAGTTCGACCCCGCCCCGATCAGCCCCGGGTTCACGAAGATCTGCCGCTGCGTCGGATCGACGCCGTTCACCGGCGCCGGGTTGTTGTCGTCGTTGATCGGCGACACCAGCACGCGGTCCGCCGCGTCATCGGCAAAGATCGCGTCGCTGCTCGCCAGGTCCAGCATCACATTCTCAGCCGCCGACAGCCCCGCCGCCGACCGGCTCAGCTGCCCGGGCAAGGTCCCCGCGCCGCCGTTGCTGATCGCCCCCATCGCCGCCGGGCTGAAATACCCCGGGTACCGACGCTTGTCGAGCCGGAAGCTCTCCGACGCCTGCGTCACCTGCGTGATCAGCGTCCGCGTCGAGCTCGACCGAGCCACATTCCGCACCGTGCCCAACGCCGGAATGATGATCGAGATGATCAGCGTGATGATCAGGATCACCACGATCAACTCCACCAGCGTGAACGCACGACCCGCGGCCCCACGAACCTGCAAACGATCAGACGAAGCCATCGGCGCTGCTCCTGCCCTGCAAGATCCCGGGCCTGCCGCACTCCGGGCCAGCCGACCCGCCCCCGGCGCCCCGATGCCCCCTCAGGGAGCCCCGAAACCGCCGGCCGCAAGCCGATCAGCCCGCACAACGCGCGTGAGCGTCCGCCCGCCCACGCGTCCGCACGACTATACGGGCACCCGCCCAACCGGATGCCCCAAGCCCGGGGTTTGCCCAAAGTTCGGCCCCCCACCCCCCCCTCCGCCCCTCCGCCCCTGACCCCTCTGCCCCTCTGCCCCTTTACCCCTCCCCTACCCTCCCCCGTGCCCGCCCCCAAGGACACCCTCTACTACGACGGCTGCTGCGGCCTCTGCCGCCGCTCCGCCCGCATCCTCCGCGCCCTGGACTGGCTCGGCACCCTTCACGCCGTCGACATGATGCAGGTCCCGCCAGAGGAACTCCCCGTCGACCCCGCAACCGCCGTCCAGGGCATCCCCATGCGGACCAAGGACGGACGCACCCTCGTCGGCTTCCCCGCCGTCCGCCGAGCCCTCCTCCGCACCCCCCTCGGCTCCCTCCCCGCCCTCCTGCTCTACCTCCCGGGGATCTCCCACATCGCGGCCGCCGTCTACCGATACATCGCCCACAACCGCTCCCGCGACGCCGCCTGCGGCCTCCCCTCCGACTGACCACCCCCGCCACCACCCCGCGACCCTCCCGCCACAACCCCACGATTTGCTCCAAACGCCCCCTCCGCGGATACTCCTCTACTGGTGGTCACCACATCGACCAACTGGACGCAGATGACCGCGGACGAACGCCAGAGCGCCGCCCAGGACGCCGCACGCGCCCTCGCCGAGGGACACCTCGTCGCCTTGCCCACCGAAACCGTCTACGGCATCGCCGCCAGCGCCCGCGCGGGCAACCCGGGCCTTGCCAAGCTCCGCGCCGCCACAGGCGCGAGCGACCAAACCGTCTCCACCTGGCACGCCGAGTCCGTCGAAGCCGTCACCGAGCTGCTCGACCTGCCCACCGCCGTCCACCGCCGCCTCGTCACGCGTCTCCTCCCGGGCCCCGTCCGCTTCGAGATCGAGCAGACGCCCGACAAGCTCGCGCACATCCACGCATCCCTCAGCGTCGACCCCCGCGTCATCGACGACGGCACCCACCTGCACATCCGCGTCCCCGCGCACGACGCCGCCCGCTCCGTCCTCGCCGCCGCCCGCGAAGCCGGCGCGACGCCGGTCGTCGCCGACCGCCTCGCCGCCATCGCCCCCCTCCCCGAAACCCGCGCCCCCGACGCCGACGACACCACGCGCAACGCCGGCATCGCCCGCGTCCTCGACGCCGGCCCTGTCCCGGGCCGCCTCTCCACCCGCGTCCGCATCGCCCTCTCCGGCGCCTTCGAGATCACCCCGAGCGCCGAGCCCGGCACCGAGGACGCCGCCCGCGAGGAGGCCGCCGTCCTCGCCGCCCTCGAGCGCACGATCGCCTTCGTCTGCACCGGCAACACCTGCCGCAGCCCCATGGCCGAGGCCATCGCCCGCTCGCTCGTCGCCGAGCGACCCGAGGACGGCATCACCACCCGCGTCGTCTCCGCCGGCATCTCCGCCGTCGCCGGCATGCCCGCGACCCGCGAAGCCGTCGACGCCATGCGCGACCTGGGCCACGACCAGCACCACGACCTCGCGAACCACCAGAGCCGCCGCGCCACCCACGCACTGCTCGCCAGCGCCGAGCGTATCTTCGTCATGACGCGGCACCACCTCGAGGCCCTCCGCTCCTACGACCACGCCGCCGCCGCACGCGCCGAAACCCTCGACCCCGACAACGACATCGACGACCCCATCGGCGGACCACCCGCCCTCTACCACGAAACCGCACGCAGGCTCGAAGAACTCATCCGCCGACGCCTGACGGAGATGGAACCATGAGAATCGCGATCTCCTCCGACCACCGCGGCCGCGACGCCGTCATCCACCTCGCCGACCGACTCCGAGACGCCGGCCACGAGGTCGAGTTCGTCGCCGACCCGGGCGACGGCGGCTCCTCCGACTACCCCGACCACGCCGCGGAAGTCGGCCGCAAGATCAGCGCCCACGCCGCCGACTTCGGCATCCTCATCTGCGGCACCGGCATCGGCATGTCCATCGCCGCCAACAAGATCCGGGGCGTCCGCGCCGCCGCCGTCCACGACGAACTCACCGCCCGCCTCTCCCGATCCCACAACAACGCCAATGTCCTCTGCGTCTCCGCCGACCTCCTGGGCGAGCGCAAGATCGACTCCATCGTCGATACTTTCCTGCAAACCGACTTCGAAGCCGGCCGCCACGAGAGAAGAGTCAACAAAATCTCCGACCTCGAAGGCCAGAGCTAATCACCCGCGGGTAGCCCCTCCCCCCAATCAGAGCCGCGATCGTAAGATCGCGGTCCCCCGGTGCCACTATCCGCGAAGCGGGTAGTGCTGCCTTTCCCATCGCCGGTGCCCCGAACCGCCGCGCAGCGGCGCTTCGGGCCGTTCAACACCAACACCCCGACCACACCAAGACGCCTGATCTTCGCAACGCGAAGATCAGGTTGACCCGGAGCCCGAGCACCCACCACCCACCCCCACCACCAGGTGCCACTATCCGCGCAGCGGGTAGTGCTGTCTTCCAGCGCGCAGGCACCCCCGTTCTACTCGCCGCGATCATCGTCAATGAACAACTCGCGACTTTCCTCTGCGCTATTCGGCGTCCGATCAACGCTCGTGCGCTCCCCCTGAACGAACCTCTCAATCCGTTGAATGGTCGCAGGCGTCTCGAAAACAACCCTCGGCCCCGTCGGCACACCCCGCACCGAACTCTCAAATCCGACGACCCGCCCTATGTCATCCACGATGAGCGACACCCCGCGCCCGTCGCGGTTCCGCTCCCACTCCGTCTGGAGCAAAAGTGACCCAGACTTAGCGAGCCATGTTGTGGCGACAGGCTCCCCGGTCGCCACATCAAAGTACGCGATACGCCCAAGCTCACCGGTGTCGTAGTAGTAGAAATCCGCTGTTGTATCAGCCGTGCTTCGCTCCGGCGAACTGCCGCACCCGGTCAGAAAAGCTGGAGCGAGCAACATCACCACGACAAGTCGCATAACCAATGCCATCTGAACGCTCCCCAATCGATAACCCCGCGACGCGGTCGCGAGAAACTCAGACAATACCGAGACCCCACCGCCCGCTGCCACCACCCGCGCAACGCGTAGCGCTGCCTCCCCCTCTGCCCCTTACCCCTTACCCCTTACCCCCTCCCCTACTCCACCGCATACACCACCACCGCATCCCCCGCCCCCACCAAAACAGCCCCATCCACCACCTCCACGCCCTTCACATCGCCAAACAACACCACCGGCGTCGACGACACCAGCCGCCCCGTCCCCCGCTCGATGACATGCACCACATGCGCCGGCCCCGCCACCCCCGGCCGCAGCCCGCGCGACTCCACCGTCACGAACACGCCCTCCGCCCCCGCCGCCGGCGTCAGCCGCGTCCCCGCGCCGAACGCGTCCACCGCCACCGCCCGCGCGTCCGCGTCGAACGCCACGATCCCCGACCCCGTCGCAAAGGTCAGCCCCCCGCCCTCGCCCGTCCCCTCACCGCCCGTCGCAAACACCCGCGCCCCCTCCATCGCCTCCAGCCGCCCCCGCCCCTCCAGCTCGTACCGCACCACCCGACCCGACTTCGCATCCACGACGCCGATCGCCCCCTCCCCCGTCCGCAGGTACACCCGCTCCCCGATCACCCACGCGTCGTTCGTCCCCGCGAACGGCTCCTCCATCAGCTCCCAGTTCACCCGCCCCGCCGAGGGATCCCGCGCCACCACCCCCGTCTCGTGACCCGTAAACAGCGTCCCCTCCTCCGACACGCGCACCCAGTGCACCGGCCCCCGACGCACCTGCGCCGCCCCCACCGGCTCCCCCGTCCGCACATCGATCACCGCCATCGCGTCGTTCAGATCCCCCCCGCCCCCATCCACAGCCCCCTCGCGCACCGGCGCCGGCCCCAGCCCAGCAACAACCAGCAGCCCCGCCCCCACATCCGCATCGAACACCCGCGTCACACCCAGCGCCGAACGCCACAGAGGCTCCCCGCTCCCGGCATCCAGCGCCACCGCGCGACCCGTCCGCTCCACGAGCACGATCGTCTGGTGATCCGCCACCACCACCACCTGCTCATGCGGCACCGGTCGCCCCACCGCCGGCTCGATCCGCCCGGGCGACCCACCGATCGCCAGCATCGGGTCCCGCGACACCAGCCCGCCCACCAGCTCCCCCCACGCCGGCGTCGACCAGATCACCGAGCCATCCTCCAGCGACACCCGATGAATCTCGGGCCCATCGCCACCCGGCGTATACAGCCACGCCGTCGCCCCATCACGCCGCAGCAGGATCGGATCCACCTCCCACTCAGTCGACCACGCCACCTCCACCCCATCCTCACCCGGCCGCAGGAAGCTCAGCTTCCCCGACATCGGGCTCACCATCAGCGCCCCATCCGCCCAGCTCCGCGCCAGGTCCACACCCGCCGGCTCCACCGACATCACCGCCCGAAGCAGATACCCGCCCAACACCCGCGGCGAATCCACCGACGCCACCGCCCGCCCGATCACCGCCAGCCGCTTCGAAGCCGCGATCCGCTCCTCCAGCACCGCCCGCACCGCCCCCGGGTCCACCGCCCCGTCCTCCCCCACCACCGACTCCCCAAGCCCGAGCGCCCCCGCGTCCACCCCCGCGAGCCGCGCACCGGGATAGTCCTCCGCCAGCATCCCCACCGCCCGCAGCGCCTCATCAAACCGCTGCGCCGTCACCAGCGTCTCCACCAGCCGCCCCGCCAGCAGCCCCACCTCACCCGCATCGACCTCCCGCCCCAGCTCCCCGAGCAGCCCCGCCGCCTCCAGCCCCCGCCGCGCCGCCCGCACCGCCTCATGACTCCGCCCCGCCCGCGCATGCGCCCCCGCAGCCAACCGCCACGCCTTCACGCTCGCCCGCGCCGCCGGGTACGCCCGAGCCAGCCGCTCCAGCTCCACCGCGGGCGCCTCCGCCTCGATGCCCGCCAGCCGAACCTCCGCCTCCGCGTCAAACGGCTCGTACAGCTTCGCATCCCGCTCCACCAACAGCCGCGTCAGCCGCCGCGTCGCCTCCAGCTCCGCCCGCACACTGAGCGCCGCCCCCCGCCAGCTCGTCGCGCTCAGCTGCGGATCCACCAGCACCGTCTGATACGCCTCCAGCGCCTCCCCCGGCCGCGACCGCGCCTCCGCAAACCGCCCCCGCGCCATCAGCTCGCTCACCCGCTGCTCAGGCGTCACCGCCAGCCGCGCCAACCGATCAAGGAGCGCCCCGAGCAACCGCGAATCCGTGATCACCGGGTCCCCACCACGCGAAGGCGCTGACACTCCACCCCCGCCCCCACCCGCATCCCCCGCCCGATCCTCATCCCCCCACTCCCGCTCGCTCGTCTCCACCATCGACAGCAGCACGCCGAACAACGCCGACTCCGCGCCGCGCCGCGCCCCCGCGTCCCGCAGCCCCCCCGCCGCCGCCATCGCCTTGTCCGCCGCATCCAGGATCGATCCGAACCGACCCGACCGATACGCCAATTCCGCGAAGGTCGTCGGCGGCGCCG
This sequence comes from uncultured Phycisphaeraceae bacterium, assembly GCA_964615815.1. Classification (GTDB taxonomy): domain Bacteria; phylum Planctomycetota; class Phycisphaerae; order Phycisphaerales; family UBA1924; genus DAIQNV01. The sequence continues at coordinate 95,655 of CAZTQV010000009.1, forward strand.
GGTCCGTCGGGTCCGCCTCGATCCGATCCATCAGCACGCGCGACGCCGCGTCCCACACCAGGTAGCTGTGCACCGCGTCCAGCGACACGACGACAAGCTGCCCCTCCGCCGCCACCGCGTTCCCCGACACATCCAGCTCGATCAGCCGCTCCGTCCCCCGCGCCGGGTCATAGAACAACACCCCAGCCGCCACCGGCACCATCACCTCATCACCCACCACCGAACCCGTCCCCACCACCTCACGCCGCGACCCGTCGAACCGCACCTGCCGAGCGGGAGCAACACCCGCCCCGAGCTCATCCTCATCGAACACGAGCGCCCGCTCGCCCGACACCAACACCAGCATCCCGTTCACCTGCAGCAGGCTGTCGAAAACGCCGAACGCCGAGAAATCCACCGTCTCCCGAGGCTCCCCCGTCTCCATCTCGAACCGAAGCAGCCGATCCCCACCCGGGCTCAAGAGAGCGATCTCATCGCCCACCCGCACCGGGCTCGCCACCGCCGCCACCACCTGCCCGGGCCGCCGCGAGTCGTCCGGCCCCGTCAGCCGCCGCACCCACACGGGCCGGCCCGTCGCCGACTCCACCGCCCCCACGATCCCCACCTCGTCCCCGCGATAGATCACCCCGCGATCGATGAGCACCGCGTCCGAACGACGCGTCCGCTGCTGATAAGGCAGCGACCCCGCGCTCGACACCAGGGTCACCCACCGCGCCGACCCATCCGAAAGATCCAGCCCCACCAGCCACGAACTGATCAGCCGCCGCGCCCGCACATTCTTCCGAAGCGACACCACCGCCACATCGCCGTCCACCACCACCGGCCCGCGCACCGTCGCGTCCCGCAGCCGCGGGTCCAAGGTCGCCGGGTCCACCGACCAGATCACGCGCCCCGTCTCCCGGTCCACCGCGTGCACACGCTTGTCGCCCTCGCGCTCCGAGTGCAGCGCGAGCCCCGTCGCCCCCACGATCACCCGCCCCGCCAGCGACACCGCCGTCGCGTCCTCCACCAGCCGCGCCCGCTGACCCACGCCCGTCCCGCGCAGCGCCCCCGCGCCCCCCAGCTCCTGCGGCGCCCGCCACAACGGACGCAGCGTGAACCGATCCCACGCCGAGATCGCCACCCCGTCGTTCACATACACCCGGTCCCCCACCACCGCCGGCAGAGCCCAAGGCTGCGCCGAAGGCACACCCCGACGCGTCGAAGGCACCCGACCATCACCACCCGCGTCCTCCGCCGCCGGAAGCGGAACACTCGTCAAGGGTCGCGGCACGATCCCCGTCAGGTCCACCGCCGGCCCGCCCGTCAAGGGCCCCTTCGCCTCGATCAGCGCCGCCGCCGGCGGGGTCACCGATTCGATCGCCGGCATCGCCACCCCAGCATCCGCGTGCCAACGCTCCACCACCCCCCGCGCGCCCGCATCCGCCGGCAGATAGCTCAGCACCAAGGCCCCGAGCGCCGCCGCCTCGCGCGAAGCCGCCGCCGTCGCCGTCCGCGCCGGGTGACGATCCACCTGCACCAGCGTCCGCCACGCCGCGTCGAACGCCGCCCGCTCGAGCTGCGACTGCGCCACACGCAGCGCCGCCTCGTACCCGCTCGGTGTCAACAGCAGCGCCGATTCCACCGAAGCCGCGTCACCGCGCTCCAGCAGCTCCCGCGCCCGCGGCTCGAACACCTCGCCGTAAGTCTCCAGAAGCTCCGGCTCGCGCAGCAACCGATCATGCACCGCCGAACGCACCGCCACGAACAGGTCCGGGTCGCTCTCCGTCGCCACCACGCGCGAGCCCGACTCATCGAGCAACCGCTGCAGCGCCCGCGCCGCCTCCGCCCGCCCGCCACGAGCCACGAGCTCGCCGAGCCCCCGCAGCGTGTCCCGCGCCACCGGCGCATCGTCCACGAACGCCGGCATCCCGTCCTGCGCAGAAGCACTCGAACCCAGTCCAGAAACAAGTCCGAGAGCCACGCCGCCGAACAGCGCGACCGGGAAGCCACCGCCAAGCCCCACCGCCGTCCCCGCAACCCCAGCCAGCACCAACCTTTGCACGCCGTGCCACGCCGCCCCGCGACCGTTCAGCCCGCCGGTGCCGATCGCGCCGCCTGCGCCAGGCACGCCCGCCCCATCGCGCTCCGATAGCCGCCGCATCAGCGACTCTAGGAACGCCAAAGACCCGGTCGCGCTTCAGCCTTGTCCTCAACAGCCCGATGGACCCCCTCAAGGTTCACCCAGGGCACGACTCCGTGTTCATCACCCCCCCCCATCCCGACCCCGCCCTCGGCCAGCCCCACCCGGGCTTCTTCGGGCTCCACCTCCCGCGCCCCCGCCGCGTGCTCTACCTCCTCATCGCCGTCGTCCTCATGAGCCTCGCCGACCTCGCCATCACCCTCGTATGGGTCACCGACATCGGCCTCGCCGAATCGAACCCCCTCGCGCGGTGGGTCATCGCCCAGGGCTCGCCCGTCCTGCTGAGCGTCTGGAAGCTCATCACCATCGTCCCCGCCGTCCTCGTCTTCGCCGCCCTGCGCGACAAGCCCGTCGCCGAGTTCGGCGCCGTCCTCGCCTTCGCCGTCCTCGCCGTCGTCACCATGCACTGGTACGGCTACCACGCCGGACTCGAAGACCTCCACGCCGCCCTCCCCGCCTTCGAAGCCGGCGTAGACCCCCGCTGGATCGCCCTCGCCAGCGACTAAACCACCGCGCACTCCGTCTCTTCGTCTCTCTATCTCTCCGTCTCTTCCCGCCGGTATCCTCCCCCCATGCCCCCCGTCACCCGCACCCTCCTCCTCGCAGCCCTCGCCACCCTCCCCGCCTGCTCCGCCTACGAAGACCCCGGCTTCCAAGTGATCGCCGTCCAGGAGACCGAACGCACCGACCAGGCCGCCGTCCTCACCTTCACCATCTCCGCCCGCAACCGGAACGAAGTCCCCATCCCCCTCCGCGAGGCCGTCTACACCCTCGAGCTCGACGGCCAGACCGTCTTCACCGGCCAACGCTCCGCCGAGGCCACCATCCGCCGCTTCGGCTCCCAGACCTTCGAGCTGCCCGCCGTCGTGCCCGCCGACGCGTTCGACCTGTCACGCCTCGGCACCGCCGGGGGCGATCAGCCGGACCTGCCCTACCGGCTGACGGGCGCGGTCGAGTACCAGACGCCGGGCGAGCTCGCCGATGTGCTCTTCGACACGGGCGTCCGCCGACCCCGGGCCGCCATGAGTCTCACGGGCCTGATTCAGGTGGACTGATTTAGGTGGATCGGGCTGTGCGCACGCCCGCGTGCCGCGCGCGCACGCCGCGAGCACCCGTGCGCACGAAACCCCTCATCCGGCCGCCGCGTGCGCACGCTCCCGCGGCCCGTGCGCATGCCCCACGCCCGCGTGCGCACAGATCCAAGGCGCCAGGACACGCCGGCCGAGCACGCTGAGCAGGCTCAATCCGTCGAGCATCGGCCCCGGGCTCAGCGTCCCCAGCACCAACGCCTCCCCCCGCCCCGGCACCCCCGGCAGCACCTCCACGCCGCGCTCAGTCAGAGCCCGCTCGACCACGGCCAAGTTCTTGCCAGCCAAGACGATGGACGCCGTAGTGAACGGCCGCCGCCGGAGCTCCGCGTCCACCGCCGCCCGGGCCGCGGCGAGCCCCGTGAACCGCGCCCACAGCCCGTGGTCCATCGGCGTCCGCTGCTGAGCGCCAATCGTCGCCTCGAGCTGGGCCATCCCCCGCTCGAACCCACGACGCGCATCTTCTTTCGTAGCAATGAATTGGCACCGCCCGACGATCCGCTCCAGCTCGGCCGCCAGCTCGTCGTCCGGGGCGTAGCGCTGCGCGACCCACCCGTTGTTCCGCACCAGGCGCTCGACGATGAGGTCCATGTCCCGGCCCGCACTGACTTTATGGTGCACCACCCGCCACGCTGGCTCGAACGCGATCCGCCCGCCCATCAGCATGAGCTTGGCGGCGAGGTCGTACTCCTCGGCGTAGTACCCGAACGCGTGGTCGTACCCGCCCGCGCGGAGGAAGGCGTCGCGACGGATCGCAACCCCGCAGCCAATAAAGACTTCCGGCAATCCCCCTTGCTCGCGCCCGCGCTCGCCCGACAGGTGGATGTCCGCCATGACCGCCAGCGCCTCGCGGGGCTGGGCCTCGAGCAAGGTCGGCAGGTCGGGCGCATCCCCTTGCGGTGGCAGGGGATGCGAGTCGTCGTCGAGCATCACCACCCACTCGCCCCGGGCGGCCTCGGCCCCCAGATTCCGCGCCGCCGCGCCGTCGTTCGTAGGTCGTGTCAGGAGCGTCACTTGCGCCCCGCAGGCGAGCCGCCCGGGCACGACGGGAGTCCGGGCCGACGCGTTGTCGACCACGATCACCTCGGCCCGCTCCGGCCCCAGGCCGAGCCGACCGATGCCCGCCAGCGTGCGGGCGAGGTCGCTCGGGCGATCGCGGGTGGGCAGGACGAACGAGAGCACGGGCACTCCGGACGCAGTGGAACCACTGAACCAAAGACAGATCCGCCCCTGACCCACGAGGTATCGAACGCACGGCCCGAGGAACGCCAGTGATTGGGGTGCTGCACTGCACCCGGGTGGCATGCCCACGCGGAGCGCGGGCATGGAGGGCATTACGGAAGACACGCCCGCGCTGCGCGTGGGCGTGCCACCCTTCCGAAACGATCGTTTATGACGCTTCGAGGACGGGCACGGCGCTGGTCATGCGGGCGTCGATGAGGGCGGGGGAGCCGAAGGCGAGCGTGGCGCCGGCGACGCGGCGCAGCTCGCGGCGGAGGGCGGAGGCGTCGATGGGGACATTGCCGAGGGCGCGGGCCTGGATGGCGGCGGCCATCGCGCCGAGGGACGCGGCCTGCAGCAGGCCGCCGCCGGCGGAGAGGGCGAGCGTGGCGGTGCAGAGGAGGGAGTCGCCGCAGCCGAGGGCGTCGACGGCGTGGGGCGTCAGGGCGGGGACATGCTCGGAGCTGACGCGGCTGGGCCAGGGGGCGTCGGTGGTGCTCGCGCCCGGGAGGCGGCCGAAGGCGATGAGGCCCTCGGGCCCGAGGGTGACGATGGCGGCGCGGGTGTTGGTTTCTTCGAGGAGGTCCCAGGTGACGCTGGGGAGGCCGTCGGAGGCGTTGGCGAAGCTGTCGCGGAGCTCGGATTCGCTCGGTGTCACAAGGTCGAGCCCGCGCATGGCGCGGAGGGCGCTTCGGCGGCCCGAGACATCGCCCGCGAGGACGCCGACGAGGGGGCGGAGGGTCTGGCAGAGCTTGCCCAGGAGGTTGGGCGTGAGGAGGCCGAGGCCGAAGTCGGCGAGGATGGCGGCGTCGTAGCCGGAGCCGGCTTTGGCTGTTTGGGCGACGAGCATCGCGAGTTCATCGCGGCGGGCGGCGTCGACGCCGTCGGGCTCGACAAGGTCGAGCTTCATCATCTTGGTGGTGCCGACGAGGAAACGCTGCTTTTCGGGCACTTTCGCGGGCGAGGTGACGAAGCGGACATCGACGCCCTCGCCGGAGAGCCTTGCGCGGATGGCCTCGCCCGAGCCGTCTTCGGGCAGGGCGGTGACAAGCGTGGGCCTGGCGCCGAGCGCGACGGCGTGGCGTGCGAGGATCGCGGCGCCGCCGTCGTAGCAGCGGTGCTCGACGGGGCGGAGGGTCATCATCGGGCTTTCGCCCGCGACATCGGGTCGGTCGCAGAAGACATAGGTGTCGCGGATGACCTCGCCCACGATGAGGATGCGCTTGCCGCGGATGCCCGAGATGAGGTCGCCCATGCGCTGTTCGGCGAGGTCGGGGCGGGCCATGAGGCGGGCGAGGGCGCGGTGCGTGGGGTCGACGGAGTGGCCGACATCGCCCGCGAGGGTTTCGATCAGTGCGGTAGAGCTGAAGACGACATCGCCCGAGCTGAAGACGACGCGGCCGCCGTGGCGTTCGACGGTCTCGCGTTCGGCGCGGAAGCGTGGGTCGTTGTTGGTCTCGTACTCGCGACCCTTGATGTAGACATCGGGCTGGACCTCGCCCAAGAGCTCGCCCGCGGTGGGTCGGGGCTCGACGAAGACCCAGTCGACGCAGTCGAGCTCGGCGAGGTTCTCGGCGCGGAGGTCTTCCGGGATCAGGGGGCGGCCTTGGCCCTTGGCGATCTGGGCGTCGGCGGTGATGGAGACGAGCAGGAGGTCGCCCTGGGCCCGGGCGTACTTGAGATGGCGGATGTGGCCCGGGTGGACGATGTCGAAGCAGCCGTGGCAGTGGACGACGCGGCGGCCCTGGGCCCGGGCCTCGGCGCGGCGGGCGAGGAGCTGGTCCTTGGTGAGGATCTTGCGGTGGGTGGCGGGGAGGGCGCGGTCGGAGGGTGTGGAGGCGTCGTTGGGCATCGCACGAGGGATCGGCGAGGGGGGGTGTGCGGCGTGAATCGTTGGGGGGCCCGGAGTGGGGGAGGTTGGTTGATGGATCGGCCCGAAGCGCCGCTGCGCGGCGGTTCGGGGCACCGGGGGGCTGGGCACGGGCTTAGAGGGGGAGGCGGACGCTGCCGGGTGGGGTGTCGGGGCGGCGGGAGCGGGTGGGGCGGGGCTTTCTCGGCCAGAGGGTGGCGCGGGCGGCCATGGCGGCCTTCATGTCGGCGACGGCCTGGCGGAGGCCGACGAAGGTGGCGCGGGCGATGATGGCGTGGCCGATGTGGAGCTCTTCGAGGCCCTTGAGCCCGGCGACGACGGAGACATTCTGGTAGTTGAGGGCGTGGCCGGCGTTGAAGCGCATGCCGGCGGTGCGGATGGCGTCGCCGGCGGCGCGGAGGCGGGCGAACTCTTCGTCGAGGTCGCCGCGGCGGGGGTCGCCCCCCGTCTGTGCGAAGGCGTGGGCGTAGGGGCCGGTGTGGACCTCGCAGACCTCGAAGCCGGCGTCGGCGGCGGCGTGGATCTGGGCTTCCTCGGCGTCGATGAAGGCGCTGACGACCATGCCGGCGTCGCGGAGGCGGGTGACGACCTCGGTGAGGCGGGCCTTCTGTCCGAGGACATCGAGCCCGCCCTCGGTGGTGACCTCGTCGCGCCCCTCGGGGACGAGCATGGCGGTGTGGGCGCCGGAGGTGCAGGCGAGGGCGACCATGTCGGGGGTGGCGGCCATCTCGAGGTTGAGCTTCGTGCGGACGAGTTCCTTCAGGAGGCGGAGGTCGCGGTCCTGCATGTGGCGGCGGTCTTCGCGGAGGTGGACGGTGATGCCGTCGGCGCCGCCGAGCTCGGCCTCGTGGGCGGCGCGGACGGGGTCGGGCTCACCGGAGCCGTCGGGGCCTCGGTAGCGGGCCTGTCGGAGGGTGGCGATGTGATCGATGTTGACGCCGAGTCGGGGCATGGGGGGATGGTAGGGCGAGCGGCCCGAAGCGCCGCTGCGCGGCGGTTCGGGGCACCGGGCGTTGGATCGCGGAAGCACTGGCGGGCGAGCCGCCAGTGGCACCCGGGGCGGGCCCGACACGCCCGCGCTGCGCGTGGGCGTGCCACCCGGGGGCCGGCATAGCACGCTTCGTCGTGATCTTGTAAATCAGGCGGCGCGGCGGTTGTTGCGGCGGACGACTTCGAGGGCGGCGGCGTGGGCCTGGGTCGTCTTGTGCATGACGCGGGTGAGGTCGCACTGGACGCGGACCTTCTGGCTGGCGGTGGAGCCGAGCATGTCGCGCCAGTCGGCGTCGGGAAGGACGCCGGCGAGGGCGTAGCTGAAGCTTTCGGGGTTGCCGGGGACGATGACGCCGGTGACGCCGTTCTCGACATGCTCGGCGAGGCCGGGCGACTGTGCGACGACAGCGGGTGCGCCGTTGGCCATGGCCTCGATGAGGGGCCTTGGGTGGGTCTCGAAGCTGCTGGCGAGGACGAAGGCGGTGCACTTGCGCATGCGTTCGCGGACTTCGTCGTGTGGGCGGAAGCCCAGGAACTCGACGCGGACATCGAGCTCTTCGGCGAGGGCGGTGAGCTCCATGCGGAGGGGGCCCTCGCCGATGACATCGAGGCGGACCTCGTTCTTCATGTCGTCGGGGAGGTCGGCCATCATGCGGACGAGGCGGTCGACGCGCTTGCGGGGGACGAGGGCGGAGCAGGTGAGGAGAGTGCAGGGGTCGCGCTCTTCGGCGGGGAGGGGCTCGCCGGGCTCGAGGACGAAGTTGGGGATCATCCTGGTGCGGGCGGGGTCGATGCCGTGTCGCCAGCTGAGGTCATCGAGCATGCCGTGGGTGGGTCCGATGATGACGGAGGCGAGGCGTGCGATGCGGCGCTCGGTGTCGCCCGCCCCGAGGGCCTGCTGGGTGTGGGGCCCGCGCTCGGCGGCGTGGACGCGGCTCGGGAGGTATCCGCCGCGGGCGACGACGGCGACGGTGTAGCCGGCTCGCTTGAGTCCCGGGGCGATGCGTCCCGCGAGGCCGCCGTCGTCGAGCTGCATGGTCTGGACGATGACGGTGCCGTCGGCGGGGACACCCGTGGTGGCGAGTGAGCTGCGGACGCGGTCGAGGGTGGCGGGGTCGGTGCGGTCTGCGGTGTCGGCGTCGGTGGGGATGACATCGAGCCAGTCTTCGCCGTCGCGACGGAGGGCCTGGGCGGCGAGGAGGTCTTCGGGTCCGCCGTGGGTGACGATGAGGACGCGGGGGTAGTGCTCTTTGAAGAGGTCGAGCATGGCCCGCTCGCGTTCGAGCGTGCCCCGGGCGTGCCACTGGGCGAGGGTTCGCCCGCTGGGCATCGTGAGGATGAGGGCATCGGCGATGGTGTCGGGCACCTCGGGCTCCCGGCTCGGGTCTTCGTGCCCCCGGACGGGCGGGGGCGCGTGTCATCTTCCTCGGTCGGTCGGATGGGGGCTCGGATTGAGCGGAGCCGTGGGGATGATGCCCCGGGGGGAGGCGGAAAGGGGGCGAGCGGGCACCGGAACGCGGGGGAACGCCGCGTGATCGCGAGTGCAAGTAGGATGGGCCCCGCGATGACGACCGTTGAGGTGATCCTGCCCGTGGGTGCGGCGTCGGCCGGTTTGGCCGAGACGGTGGCGTCTCTGGCGGAGCATCGGGACACGGTCGCGTTCACGGTGCTGGCGGTCTCGCGGGCGGACGGGGAGACGGTGGCGGGGGTGCTGGGGCCGCTTCGGGCGAAGGTGGATGGGGGCGTGGAGACTCCGGAAGGCGTGCACGGGTGTTCGGCGTTGTGGGTGGCGCCGCTGCCGGAGCATGGGGAGGCGCCGGGGTTTGCGGCGGCGGTGAACACGGGGCTGGAGGGGTCGGAGGCTCGGTTTGCGCTGGCGCTTGAGCCTGGGGATCGGCTGGTGCCGGGGGCGCTCGGGCGGCTGGTGCGGGCGGCGCAGCGGGGGGGGCTCGGGGGGGCCGTGGGGGCGTGGGCGGCGTGCGATGAGCGGGGGCGGCGGCTGGGGCCGGAGTACGACCCGCCGGGGTCGCGGGTCGGGTTCGAGGCGTTGATCGAGGGGTTTGATCCGCCGGCGGCGTGCGTGCTTTGGGACCGGGAGGTCCTGGGGACGGGCGGGGGGTCGCCGCGGCTCGGGCGTGGGCTCTACGGGATGGAGGCGGCGGACCTGCTGCTTCGGCTGTCGGAGCAGGGGATCCGGCTGGCGTCGTGCGAGGGGGTGGTGGCGCTGCGGCGGCGCGAGGCGGGGCCGGAGGTGGAGACCTTCCGGGCGGCGGCGGACGCGGCGGAGGGGATGATCCGGCGGGGGTTCCAGCGCGGGGCGACCCTGGGGCTCGAGGCGGCGGGGGTGGACCTGTCGGAGACGCGGGAGCGGCACGCGATCCTGGGGACGGTGCTCCGGATCGCGACGCGGGCGGCGCTGGCGGACCCGGACCCGCGGCGGCCGGTGGCGACGGAACTTCTCCGGCCGCGGGCGTGGCGGGAGTCGATCACGGCGGAGCTGGCGGCGGTGGCGGCGGTGGATGCGCTGCGGGGGACGGAGGGGTTCGTGCCGGCGATCGACGGGGCGTCGGAGCGGCTGTGGTGCCGGGCGCTGCGTGGGTGGTGGAGCCGGTGCGTGGGCGAGCGGTGGGCGGAGAAGGACCTGGGGGAGCGGGGGCCTGGGCTCTTGGCGGAGCTGATGGTGGGGCGCGCCGAGACGGCGACGGCGATCATGGGCGACCTCGCCGGGCTGTGGGCGGCGGGGGAGCGGCTGTTCGTGGTGGGCGAGGGGGCGGAGGCGCACGCGATGGCGGCGCACGCGGCGCGGGCGGGGTGCCGGGTGGCGCTCTTGGCGCCGGAGCATCGGCGACGGGGGCGGTGGCCTTTGACGGGGCCCGAGGTGTGCCCGATCGGGGCGGCGGGGTCGGTGGAGGTGCTTGGGCTGAAGGCTTCGGTGGGGACGGACGCGCCGCTGGTGGTGATCGACACAGAGGCGGGGGCGGACCTGCTGCGCCGCTTCGCGGGGCGGCCCAATGTGGTGCGCTGGTCGGGCGGGCGGCGGACGCTGGTGGAGCGGGCTCGGGCGCGGCTGCTGGACGCGTGGCATCGGCGGTCGCCGGCTTCGGCGTAGGGCACTACCCGCTTCGCGGATAGTGGCACCGGTCGGGCAGTGGCATCCTTGGGTTGGGGGCGTTGTTCTGCGGACCCGGGGTGTCACCTGAATAGGGGTATGGTTTGGCTGAAATGGTGTTGCAGGGGGTGTACGGGGCGGGGGCTGCTCGAACCGGGGTGTGGAGGCGCCGTAGTGTCCTGACCGCGTCATCGCGCTTGCACCCGGCTGGGCGGGGCGGATGGGGTCGGGTGGGGGGCGGCGGATGAACTGGGCCCTAGGAGCGGACGGGGGCGTCCGCTAGATTGGATCGATCGATGTCGCGGCAGGACGAAGCGGGGCGCGGTGTGAGTAAAGGGAAAGCAGCCAAGGGCGCGATCGAGGCGAAAGCCTCGAAGAAGACGACGCGGCGGCGGTCGCGGCCGTTTGCTTCGTACGACGCGGCGCTGAAGTGGCTGAACGATCGCGTGAACTACGAGCGGGTGCGGGCGAGCCGGGTGAGCCCGGAGGCGTTCGGGCTGGGGCGGATGCGGGCGCTGATGGAGGCGCTCGGCGATCCGCAGAAGTCGCTGACGATCGTGCACATCGCGGGGAGCAAGGGGAAGGGCTCGGCCTGCGAGATGGTGGCGAGCTGCATGCGGGCGTGCGGGTCGACGGTGGGGCTGTACACGAGCCCGCACCTGACGGACATCCGCGAGCGGGCGCGGATCGACGACCGGCCGATCGACGAGGACGCGTTCGCGTCGTGCATGAGCAAGTGCCGGGACGCGGCGAAGGCGATCGAAGCGAAGCACGGGGAGGCGACCTTCTTCGAGCTGATGACGGCGATGGCGCTGGTGCACTTTGCCGAGCAGGCGGTGGACCTGGCGGTGATGGAGGTCGGGCTTGGGGGGCGGCTGGACGCGACGAACATCGTGGAGCCGGCGGTGGTGGGGCTGACCGAGATCCAGCTCGAGCACACGGCGATCCTGGGCGAGACGCACGAGCTGATCGCGGCTGAGAAGGCCGGGATCATGAAGGCGGGGGCGCCGGCGATCACGGTGCCGCAGAAGAAGGAAGTGCTGGCGGTCTTCCGCGCGAAGGCGGAGGAGGTGGGCTGCCCGCTCTTCGTTCTGGGGAAGGACATCGACTACAGCTCTCGGTTTGAGGCGAGCCACGGGCTTGGCCCGCACGCGCGGGTGTGCGTGTCGACGGAGCGGTCGGCGTATGACCACCTGCCGGTGCCGCTGATGGGCGAGCACCAGGCGGCGAACTGCGGGCTGGCGCTCGCGATCGTGGACCGGCTTCGGGAGCGCGGGTTCCACGCGCCGGAGCGCGAGGTGGCGGTGGGCCTCGCGGCGACGCCCAAGCGGGGGCGGATGGAGCTGGTGTGGGAGGAGCCCCGGATCATGGTCGACGGGGCGCACACGGGCGAGAGCGTGAAGGCGCTCGTGCGGGCGATCGGGGCGCACCTGCGGTGCGACTCGATGGTGGTGATCTTCGGGTGCGCGGCGGATAAGAAGATCGACGAGATGCTCGAGGAGATCGGGCGCGGGGCGGACAAGATCATCTTCACGAAGAGCTCGGAGAACCCGCGGGCGGTGGATCCTCATGAGTTGCGGCGGCGCTTCGAGGACCTGACCGGGAAGATGGCGCAGGTGGAGCCGACGGTGAAGGACGCGATCAACACCGCGGCGCGGGCGGTGGGTCGGGATGACCTGATGCTGGTGACGGGGTCGTTCTGGCTGGTGGGGGAGGCGAAGGGGCTTTTGGAGGCGAAGAAGCGGGAGGCGGTGGTGGCGTAGCTTGGGGCTTGGGACGCCGGAGGTTCGCGAAAGCGAAGCTCCGGGTCGACCGGACCGGCGGCGTCGAATCTCAGTTGGTGCCCGATCGACCCTGATCTTCGCGTGCGCGAAGATCAGGCGTCCGGTGTTGTGTGATCGGTTCTGGTGTGATCAACCGTGCTCGCGGGTGATCATCGCCAGCACGCGCAGCGTTTCCGCGACGCTCCAGGCCTGGGCGGGGCAGCCGTCGGGGCGTTGGGGGTTGGTCTTCGTGTTTTCGGCGTCGTAGATCTCGGCGAGTTGGCCGGTGGTTTCGGTGCGCAGGGTGTTGAGGAGCGGGGCGAGGGCGGTGCGGGCGGCGTTGATCGCTTGCTCGGAGAAGTCGCCCGCGCGGAGGGTGGCCTCGGCGAAGGGGCCCAAGAGCCAGGGCCAGACGGTGCCGTTGTGGTAGGCCTTGTCGCGCTCGAACATGTCGCCCCGGAGGCGGGGGACATAGCCCTTGGAGCCGGGGGCGAGGGTGCGGAGGCCGTGCGGGGTGAGGAGGTGGGCGGCGATGGTGTCGACGACGGACTGCCTGGCTTTCGTGTCGAGGGGTGAGTGGCGGAGGCTGGCGGCGAAGACCTGGTTGGGGCGGATCTCTTCGGAGGGGCGCCAGTCGTTGGCGACGGGTTCGAGGCGGTCGTAGAGGCCTCCCCTGGGGTTGATGAACTTGCGGAAGCTGGCGGCGGTCTCGGCCGCACGGGCGCGGAGGTGTTCTGCGGTTTGCGAGTCGTCTTGCTCGATCGCTTCGGCGGTGGCGAGCAGGCCGTGGTGCCAGAGGGCGTTGATCTCGACGGCTTTGCCATGGCGGGGGGTGAAGGTGACGCCGTCGCGGCGGGCGTCCATCCAGGTGAGCTGGGACTCGGGGTTGCCGGCGGTGATGAGGCTGTCGGCGGGGTCGAGGCGGATGTCGAAGTCGGTGCCGCGGGTGTAGTGGTCGATGATGTCGAGGCAGGCGGGGGCGAGGTGATCGGCGTAGCCGGCGTGGTCGTTCGCGGCGCGCCGGTACTCGGCGGCGGCGTGGAGGAACCAGAGGGGGGCGTCGACGGTGTTGTAGTGGGCGGGGCCGGCGTAGTCGTCGAAGAGGTTGGGGATGAGGCCGTTGTGACGGGCGTCGGCGAAGGCGCGGAGGGCGGCGAGGGCCTCGGCGTGGCGGCCCGTGGCGAGGAGGAGGCCCGGGAGGGAGATCATGGTGTCCCGGCCCCAGTCGCCGAACCAGGGGTAGCCGGCGAGGATGGTCGAGAGGGTCGAAAGCGGGTTGTCGGCGGGGCCTCGGCGGACGATGAAGTCGTCGGCGGCGAGGGCGAGGCGGCGGAGGGCGTCGGCGTCCTCGTCGGTGGTTTGCGGGCCGGTGTGGGCGAGGGTGGCTTGGCAGAGTTTGGTGAGGCGGGCGGTGCGGGCGGATCGGGCGTTGGGGAGGGACGCGAACGGGTCGGGGTCGTCTGTCGCGCCGATCTCGGCGAAGAGGGCGACGGGGGTGGTGTCGTTGGCGGGGCGGTCGGCGGTGAAGACGCCGGGGTTGAAGAGGTGCTCGGTGGCGTGCATGCCTCGCTTGAGCTCCCAGGCGTACTCGAAGTTGGCCCAGGTCTGGGGGTCGTCTTGGTAGGCGGCGCCTTGCGCGTAGAGGGTGAGGGTGGCGTGGGGCTGGGCGATGTCGACGCGGGGGAGGTTGGCTGAGGTCGTGGTCGTGGTGACGGTGTAGCGGTCTTTCAAGTCGGCGGCGTCGAGGAAGTGGTGGAAGTCGCGCAGGGCGATGAGGGGGCGGAGGGTGACGCGCGTGGGCACGGGGGCGTCGACGGTGTAGGAGACGCAGACGGCGCTTCGGTGCTCGAGGAGTTCGACGGTCTTGGTGATGCGGACGGGGCCCTTGGGGTGGTCGGCGTGGTAGGTCCAGCGGGCGTGGCCCGACTTCTCGAAGTCGGCGGGGAGGGGGGGCGTGAGGGGGCGGGTGTCGGCGGAGCTGAAGTGGAAGTCGGAGAGGGGGAGGGTGCGGGCGTCGGAAGTCTCGGGCTCGAGGGTGACGGCGTCGGCGATGGCGCTCAGGGCGACGATGCGTTCGAGCGGGGGGCGGAGGGAGGCGACGAGCAGGGCGTGGTAGCGGCGGGTGTTGATGCCGGCGACGGAGCCGAGGGCGAAGCCGCCGAGGCCGTTGGTGAGGAGCCACTCGGTGAAGAGGGGGTCGGGGCGGGCCTGGGTGGTGCGGTGGCGGGATAGGGGGAGGGTGGGGGCGGTGGGGACGGTGGGGGCGGGGGGCATGGGGCGAGGGTATCTGGGCGGGAAATCGATGGAAGCGTTCTTGGTATGGGGGGCGGGGTTGACGGGGGTGGGGGTGGGCGCGACACTCTCTCATGGCGACCCCGACCATTCCCACTGCCGGCACCCCCACCCCCACCCCCACCCAAAGCACGCTAAACCACGCCTCGCCCTCGGCGGCGCCGGGGTTGTCGAGCGGGGCGGGGAAGATCGTGGCGGAGGGGATCACCTTCGACGATGTGCTGCTGATCCCGGCGCGGTCGGGGGTGCTGCCGGCGCAGGCGGATACCTCGACGCGGCTGACGCGGTCGATCCGGCTGAACATCCCGCTCATCTCGGCGCCGATGGACACCGTGACAGAGTCGAGCCTGGCGATCGCGCTCGCCCAAGAGGGCGGGATCGGGATCATCCACAAGAACCTGCCGATCGAGGTGCAGGCGCGCGAGGTCGCGAAGGTGAAGCGGTCCGCCAACGGCGTGATCCCGGACCCCATCACGCTCGGGCCGACGGACACGGTGGGGCGGGCGCGGGAGCTGATGCGGCAGCACCATGTCAGCGGGTTCCCGGTGACGGAGGACGGGTCGGGGGACCTGCGGAGCCCGGAAGGGCCGGCGGGCAAGCTGCTCGGCATCCTGACGCGGCGGGACCTGAAGTTCGTCGTCGATTCCGAGACGCCGGTGAGCGAGGTGATGACGGCGCAGAACCTGATCACCGCGCCCCCGACGACGACGCTGGCCGAGGCGGAGCTGATCCTCAATAAGAACAAGGTCGAGAAGCTGCTGCTGGTCGACGCCGACTTCCGCCTGTGCGGCGTCATCACGATGAAGGACATCGAAAGGCTCAGCAGCTTCCCGCACGCCCTGGTCGATGACCGCGGGCGGCTGCGGTGCGGCGGGGCGATCGGGCCGGGGCAGTACGACCGGTTGGAGGCGCTGATCGAGGCCGGGGCGGATGTGGTGACCGTCGATACGGCGCACGGGCACTCGGAGAATGTGCTGCGGACGGTGGAGGAGATCAAGAAGCGGTACACGATCGAGGTCGTGGCGGGCAATGTCGCGACGGCCGAGGGCGCGCGGGACCTGGTGCTCGCGGGGGCGGACGCGGTGAAGGTGGGCATCGGGCCGGGCTCGATCTGCACGACGCGCGTCGTCACGGGCGTGGGTGTGCCGCAGATCACGGCGATCATGAACGCGGTCGAGGGCGTGCGGAGTGTCGCGGGCCGCGGCTCCGATGACGGGGAGCCGGTGCCGGTGATCGCGGACGGGGGGATCCGCCAGTCGGGCGATATCGCGAAGGCCCTCGCGGCGGGGGCGGACGCGGTGATGATGGGCAGCCTGTTTGCCGGACTCGACGAGAGCCCGGGGGAGCTCGTGATCTCGGGCGGGCGGCGCTACAAGAGCTACCGCGGCATGGGCAGCGAGGGGGCGATGGCCGCGGGCAGCGCGGATCGGTACCGCCAGAGCGAGTCGGACGGGCAGAGCCGGCAGGCGAAGTTCGTGCCCGAGGGCGTGGAAGGCTTGGTGCCCTACCGAGGGCCCCTTGCGGAGTACGCGTACCAGATCGTCGGCGGCATCCGGGCGGCGATGGGGTACTGCGGGTGCGGGACGGTCGCGGAGCTGCGCGAGCGGGCGCGGTTCACGCGCGTGTCGGGGGCGACGATCGTCGAGAACCACCCGCACGACATCCGCATCACGAAGGAAAGCCCGAACTACTCGATGGAGAGCGGGCCCGCGGCGAGCCGGCGGTAAAGCCGGGGTAGGGAAACGCCCCGAAATCGGACGAATCGCGTTCCGGACGGCCCTGTCCGCTGCGCCGGTTTTCGGTGTCGCGCTCTACCCCGGGGGCTTCGACGGTCGAACCATGGTGCACGAACGACGCCGGTGCGAGCCTCGTACCGGTCAGTCACGAGCACATGATCCGCTGGCGAGCGGTCGGGCGTCCCGACCGCGGCCGGCGATGACGGGGACGATCGATGACCGCCCTCCAGAGCCAGAACCCGACCCTCCGCGCCTTCGAGCAGCCCCAGCGTTGGGAGGATCTTGACCGCGCCGAGGCGAAGCTCAAGCAGATGAGCTACTCGGGCACCATCACCGCGACGGGCATCCTGCTGAGCGTGTGCGCCTCCTCGGCCGTCTTGTCGTGGGACGCGATGACGCCCGGCGGGCTGTTCGCGGAGCCCGTGCTGAGCCCGATGCTCGCGTTCGGCGCCGGCATCGTGGGGTTCATCCTCGCGCTCGTGATCAGCTTCATGCCGAAGACGGCGCCGTTCCTGGGCTTCGTGTACGCGGGCATCCAGGGCGTCTTCCTGTCGGGCATCAGCCTGTTCATCGCGACGCGGTTCATCGCGCAGCCGGGGCCGGACGGCACGATCCCGGCCGAGGCGGTCGGCGTGATCTTCCAGGCGCTCATCGTCACCTTCGGCATCGCGGCGGGCATGCTGCTGGCGTACACCTCCCGGATCATCCGCGGCGGGCCGATCTTCAACAAGATCGTGATGACCGGCGTCATCGGCGTCGCGATTTACGCGGTCGGCCTGATGCTGCTGAACGGGCTCTTCGGCCTGGGCATGCCGAACCTCTTCGCGAGCGCATCGCCCCTCGGCATCGGCTTCACGGTGGTGTGCGTGGTGCTGGCGAGCCTGATGCTGGTGCTCGACTTCCAGATGGTCGAGCACGGCGTGAAGCAGGGCGCCCCGAAGTACATGGAGTGGTACGCGGCCTTCGGCCTCCTGGTCACGCTGGTGTGGCTGTACATCGAGGTGTTGCGGCTGATCGCGAAGCTGCGGAGCGAGTAATCGCACACCGAGTCGGATGCACACAAGAGCCCCGGCCGAGCGGTCGGGGCTCTTTCCTTGCGCCGTTCCGCCCGGGCTACTCCTGCTCAACCCACGCCGGCAGCGCCAGCACCACGAGGCGATTCGGGCCCTCGCCGTCGTTGTCCTCGCAGACGATCAGGCTCAGGCGGCCGTCGGGCAGGCGGGGGCCGAGGGTCATCCCCTCCCAGTCGTCGCCCTCGGCGGCGATGCCCAGGTCGGCGAAATCGGCGAGGGGGACCTTGGGCATGAGGTGCAGCCCGGCCAGGTCGTCATCGCGCAGGCTCTCGACATCGCTCAGGTTGCTCGCGCCCATTGGCGTCGTCCAGTACAGGCGGGCCCGGCCCTTGCCGTCGGCGCCCTTGGCGTTCTCGAGCGCGAGGAAGCTGCGGGGGGAGATCGCCACGAGCTCGGCGAGGGCGTGCGTCCCGGGCTCGTCGTTCTCGGCGCCCGGGCCCAGGGGATAGCCAAGCTCCGCCGTCGGCTTGCCCTCGGCGAACGCCACGACGCGGCAGATGCCGGGCTCTTCGTTTGTCTGCGGGTCCGGGCGGTCCTGGCGGAGGGGCTCCTCGACGCCGGCGTAGACGGTCGGTTCGCCACCACCCTGCACCACCGCGAGGGACTCGAAGCCCCGGTTGTGGTCGATACCGACGCCGTCCCGTGGCCAGAAGTGAGGCGGCGCCGGCCACTGGGTGGAGGGCGAGCCATCGAGCCGCCCGTAGAAGAGCGCGGGCTCGAGCCCGGCCCGCCCGTAGCCTTCGCTTGCGACGATGAGATTGATCGTGTCGACCGCGAGCCCGGGGACGCCGGAGCGCCCCATGAAGCGCAGCGACTCGGGGTCGATGGCGTTCTCGCGGAACCCGCCGCCGTCGGGGGCCGTCAGGGCACGCCAGCGCATCGATTCGATCTGCGGCAACCCATCGCGACCGATCACGAGGTCGAACACGGCGACGCGGGCGGGGCCGTTCTGGGAGCGATCGTCGCCCATCGCGAGGAGCACGCCCGCCATCGGCACATACTCGAGGGCGCTGACCTCGTTGAGCTCCCAGTCGAGGAGCCCGTCGGCCCGCTTGGGCAGCTCCGTGGTGCCAAGAACCTCGACCGCCGTCTCCTGGCCCACCACGAGCCCGCACGCCGCCACCAGAACCGAGCCCGCGAGTCTGAGCATCGCATCACCCCTTCGTGCCTTCGTGCCTTCGTGCCTTCGTGCCTTCGTGCCTCACACATTGAACAAGAAGTGACACACATCCGCGTCCCGCATCACATACTCCTTGCCCTCGATGCGCATGCGGCCGGCCTCGCGGATCGCCTTCTCGGTCTTGAGCTCGACGAGGTCGTTCACCGAGTAGATCTCGGCGCGGATGAAGCCGCGCTCAAAGTCCGTATGGATCACGCCCGCGGCCTGCGGGGCCTTGGCGCCGATGTGGACGGGCCAGGCGCGGATCTCCTTGGGCCCCGCGGTGTAGAAGCTCTGCAGGCCGAGCAGCTTGTAGATCGCCCGGGCCATGCTGAAGAGGGCGGGCTCCTCGAGCCCGTAGTCGGCGAGCATCTCGCGCTTGTCGGCCTCGTCGAGCTCGGCGAGCTCCGACTCGACCTTGGCGCACACCGGCACCATCTCGCTGCCCTCGCCCTCGGAGTGCTCGCGCACGCGGGTGGCGAGTTCGCCCTGGCCCTGCACATCGCTCTCGTCGACATTGGCGAGGTAGAGGATCGGCTTGGCGGTGATGAAGCCCAGGCCCTTGAGGGCCTTGACCTGCTGCGGGTCGGTCACGACGCCCTCGGCGATCGGCACGCGGGCGGGCTTGCCCTCCTCGAGGAAGGGCTGGAGCTTCATGAGGACATCACGCCGGGCGATGGCCTCGGGGTCCTTGCTCTTCGCGGCGCGCTCGGCCTTGGGCAGGGCGCTCTCGAGCGTCTGCAGGTCGGCGAGCAGCAGCTCGCTCGCGATCGTGTCGATGTCGCGCAGGGGGTCGATCGTGCCGTCGACATGGGTGATCTCTTCGCCGCCGGGAGCTTTCTCGAAGCAGCGGACCACCTGCACGATCGCGTCGACCTGGCGGATGTGGCTCAGGAAGGCGTTGCCCATGCCCTCGCCCTTGCTCGCGCCGCGGACGATGCCCGCGATGTCGACGAGCCGCAGCGCCGCCGGCACCAGCTTCTGGCTCTCGATCAGGCGGCGGATGGTCTCGAGGCGCGGGTCGGGGATGGGGACGACGCCGACATTGGGCTCGATGGTGGCGAACGGGTAGTTCGCCGCCAGCGCCCCGGCCGCGGTCAGTGCGTTGAACAGCGTGCTCTTGCCCACATTGGGCAGCCCGACGATCCCTGCTTCCATGGTGTCCCCGCTCGGGTTTCCCGGCTCGTCCGATTCCCGCCGGCAACCGCCGGCCAACGCACCGGGCCTGCCTCCGCCCGCCGTGCGCGGCGATGCTAGCCGGGCCGGGCCGCCGTCAGCCGTGCCGCGCCGGCCTCAGAGAGCTGGGCTCAGGGTGTCGGGGGCTCAGCCTCGCCCGCCGGGGGCGGCTCGGGCGTTGCCTCGTCCACCAGGTTCTCGTAGTACTTCCGCACGCCCCCGTAGTGCTCCTCGACCATCCGGACGGCGGTGTCGGCGTCGCCCGCTTCCATCGCGTCAACGATCCCGTGGTGCTGCTTGACGGTGAAGATCAGCAGGTCGAAATGCTCCCGCATGGCGTGCGCGATCGAGGGCGCGGCCCACTGCCAGCTCAGCTGCCGCCAGATCCGGAGCAGCACCGCGTTCCCGCTCTGCTCGATGATCATCGCGTGGAAGTCGGCGTTCGCCCGGGCGTACCGCATCGCGTCGCGGGTCTCGGCCGCCCGGAGCGTGTCCTCCGCCGCCGCCCGCAAGCGCCCGAACTCGACCGTGCCGCGGGCCATGGCCTCGCGTACGGCCAGCGCGTGCAGCGCGCCGCGGACCGACTGAAACTCCGCCTGCTCGGCGTGATCCACCTCGCGGACAAAGGTGCCCTTGCGCGGCTCGGTCGTCACGAGGTCCCGCGCCTCGAGCTTGAGGAGCGCTTCTCGGACCGTCCCCTGACTCACCCCGAACTCGCGTGCGATCGATTGCTCGACGAGGCGATCACCCTGGCGCAGCCCACCGCTCAGGATCTGGGTCTCCAGTTCCAGTGCGACGCGGTCGGAGAGGGGGATGGATTTGATCGGGGTCATTTCCGGAAATGGGCATCATAGCCCAAAATGAACGGTGATTCACAGTTCAACGCTCGACTATCGATAATCAATGCACGATTTGGGCGTACACTTGGGTGAATTGCTCCACCGCAAACCGGGCTTCCATGGGGATTGGATATGTGCAACGCCAACGACTTGGGTGATAATGAGGCGCAATCGCACATCGCTGAGCGGGCGTTCCTGCACCTGTTGCAGAACGATCCGGCGCTCATGACCTGGTGCGTCCGCGAGGACGGCACCGTCTTCCAGGCCTCGGCCCGCACGGCCGAAGCCCTGTTCGGCACGACAACCGACGACATTTTCGGACGGCACCTCACCGATCTCTTCCCGTCGTCCCTGGCGCACTGGCTCATGCAGCTCGTCCGCCGCGCCGCCGCGGAGCAAGGGCACCTCACCTGCCACTTCGTCTGGCGTGGTCGCCGGTTTCGCTCGTCGATCGTCGGCAAGATGGTCGGCACCCGGTGCGAGGCCGTCGCGATCCTCACCCGCCCGCAGCCGCGCGTCGCCGACGCCGACACCGCGATCGAGCAGGCCCTCGGGGCCCCGGTCGTCGAGCTGGGCCCGCTCGGGGCGCTCACCAAGCGTGAACTCGAGGTCCTCGCCCTCCTGGGCGTCGGCTACGCCCTCGCCGAGATCGCCGACCGGCTCGAGCGCTCCGTCAAGACCGTCAAGCGCTTCCGCGACGGCATCGCCCAGAAGCTGGGCGTGGGCGACCGCACCCGCCTCGGCATGATCGCCCGCGAGCTGGGCTTGCACGAGGGCGACGCCTACCTGCCCCGCGTCTCCGCCGAGCGCGCGCCGATGGCCTCGCTGCGCGATCTCGTTCCGTCGCTCATCGAGCCCGACTTCGCTCGCCCGATCTGACGCCCGGGCAATAATCGGCGTGCGCGTCGCCATCGCCCAGGTCGCCCCCGTGCTGCTCGATCGGGCCGCGACGCTCGACCGCGCCGTCGCGGCGATCGCGGAGGCCGCCCGGGCCGGTGCCAAGCTCGTTGCCTTCGGCGAGGTCTTCTGCCCTGGCTACCCCGTCTGGACCGAGCGAACGGGTGGCGCCGCCTTCGATAACCCCCTCCAAAAGACCCTGCACGCCCGATACCTCCGCGAGGCGGTCGATCTCGACGCGGGTGATCTCGCGCCCGTACTGCGAGCGGCGGCCGAGCACCAAATCGCCGTGATCATGGGCGTCGCGGAGCGCCCGTCCGACCGCGGCGGGCACACGCTCTTCGCGACCGCGGTCACGATCGCCCCCGACGGATCGATAGCCTCGGCCCACCGCAAGCTGATGCCGACCTACGAGGAACGGCTGAGCTGGGGACCCGGCGATGCGCACGGGCTGGTCACGCACCGGCTGAAGGGGCTCGCGCCCTTTACGCTCGGCACGCTCAACTGCTGGGAGAACTGGATGCCGCTCGCCCGGGCCGCCCTGCACGCCCGGGGCGAAGACCTGCATGTCGCGATCTGGCCGGGGCGCGACGCGAACACCCGCGACCTGACGCGCGTGATCGCCCGCGAGGGGCGCAGCTTCGTCATCAGCGCCAGCGCTCGGCTGGGCCCCGACGATCTGCCCGCCGACCTGCCGGCCAGGGACGAGATCGCCGCACGCGGGCTCGACCAGGCGGGGCTGTTCCACAACGGCGGGTCGTGCATCGCCGGCCCGGACGGAGCGTGGGTGCTCGAGCCCGACACAACGACGGACGGCGTGCTCTTCGCCGACATCGACCACGACCGTGTCCTCGAAGAGCGGCAGAACTTCGATCCGTCGGGCCACTACGCCCGCCCCGAGCTGCTCCGGCTGGAGGTCGATCGACGCCGGATCGTCGCGGCCCGGTTCCGCGACGCGCACTGATCGGTTCACTTGCTGACGAAGGCCGGGCGACGGCGTTGGCCGCCGCCCGGTGCGATTCGCTTACCGGCGGACATTCACATTGGCCCACGAGCTCCAGCCGCTCGCTCCGGCGGCGTTCACCGCGCGGACGCTGTAGCGGTAGCGGCTCGGGCTGACGCTGTCGACAAAGCTCGTCACATCGGCCCCGACCGAACCGACGGTCGTGCGGTTGGTCCAGTTCCTGCCAACGCGCTCCTCGCGGCGGATCTCGTAGGAGGTCTCGCCCGCGACATCGCCCCAGGTCACCCGAACGGTGCCGTTGGCGATCGTGCCCGCGCTGACCGAGCCGGGCGTCGCCGGCGGGCTGGCCGACGGCGCCGACTCGACCGTGACGCTCACCGCGTCCGACGCGTTCAGCCCGCCCGAATCCGAGACGGCCGCCGTGATCGTGTGCGTGCCGACCGAGAGGGCCGAGGTGCTGAACGATGCGCCCGAGCCGATCACGCCGTCACGGCTCGAGGTCCAGACGATCGAGCCCGAGAGGCTGCCGTCCTCGGCGTCGCTCGCCGAGGCGGAGAAGGAGACGCTGTCGCCCTGCTGGTAGACCGAGCCCGAGGACGGGGCGGCGATCGAGACCGTGGGCGGCGCGTTCACCGGCCCACCGCCGCCGCCGTCCAGGGCGTCGAACATGTTCACCACGCCGCCGGTCACGGTGATCCCCGCGAGCGCGGAGATCGGGCGCGCCGTCGCGTACAGGCGGTCGCGCACCTGGGCGTAGCCCCACGACGGGTTCTGGATGCGGACCGCCGCCGCGACGCCCGCGACATGCGGGGAGGCCATCGAGGTGCCGCTGTTCCAGACATACCCGTTGTTGATGTAGCAGCTGGCGATGTTGTCGCCCGGGGCGCCGATATCGACGGAGGTTGCGCCGTAGTTGGAGAACGACGCCCGGCCGTCGCGGTTGGTCGTCGCGGCGACGGAGATGATGTTGTCGAGGTTGTAGCTCGACGGGTAGTGCGGGCTCGAGTCGGTGTTCACATTGCTGTTGCCCGCGGCGGCGACGAACAGGTGGTCGTTGGCCCGCGCGTTCGCGATCGCGTTGAACAGCGTGCTGGAGAAGCCGCCGCCGCCCCACGAGTTGTTCGAGATGGTCGCGCCGTTCGCGACGGCGTAGTTCACGCTCAGCACCGCGTCGGAGGTGTACCCGCCGTTCGGCCCGAGGAATCGGATCGGCATGATCTGGGCGTCCCAGAGCACGCCGACCACGCCCTGGTTGTTGTTGCCCTCGGCGGCGATCGTGCCCGCGACATGCGTCCCGTGGCCCTCGAGGTCCATCGGATCGTTGTCGTTGTCGTAGAAGTCCCACCCGCGGACATCGTCGATGTAGCCGTTGCCGTCGTCGTCGACGCCGTTGCCCGCGATCTCGTCGGTGTTCGACCAGATGTTGGAGTCGAGGTCGGGGTGGTTCCACTGCACGCCGCTGTCGATGACCGCGATGACGAAGTTCGCGTCGCCCGTGAGGATGTTCCACGCCTCGGGGGCGTCGATGTCGGCGTCGGGCGTGCCGAGGACGCCGCGGATGTCCTGCCCCGTGTTGTGCAGGCCGTACTGCAGCCCGTAGTAGGTGTCGTTCGCGTTCGTGTGGCGGACGACATAGTCGGGCTCGGCGTACTCGACCCACGGGAGCGCGTTCAGGAGCGCGACCGCCCGGTCGACCGGCATGTCGACCCGCAGCTGCTCGAGCCCGGGAGCCCCGAGCGTGCGCACGACCCGCCCCGCGGCGATCGCGCGGGCCGCGACCCGCGCCGTCGGCACCACGCCGTCGCGGAACCGGACGATCACAGAGGAGGGGGCCCGGTCGAGCCCGGGGTTCGCATCGAGGGCCGCCCGCGCTTCCGCGAGCGTGGCCGCCGCGATGTCCGCGGGCAGGACCTGGGTCACCTCGGCGAGGGGCTCGGCCGCGACGGCGAGACCACACGCGCACACCGCCGCTGCCGCGGCCACACGCTGATGGATTGTCATGTTGTGCTTCCCTTGTACAGGCGGCGGCCGCGATCGGACCGACACCGGAGACCCGTCGCGGGCGAGCGCCCGCTCAGAAGCGGGCGAATGTACCGACTGACCGACGCCGCACAAGTGCTTTGACGACGAACCGCGATGGGTTCGGGTGAACCTCCTCACGAACGGACACCAGTCCCGCCCCGCAACCGGGGCCCGGGGAGCCGCGGGCGCTCGGGTTGAAGTCCGCGTCGGAGGCCGCCCCGGGCTACCGTTCGGGCGTGCCCTCGTAGCTCAGCTGGATAGAGCAGCGCTTTCCTAAAGCGCAGGTCGCAGGTTCGAATCCTGCCGGGGGTGTTCGGGGCGTGGAACGCTCGTGGCGGTGGGTTGGCTGGAGCAACGCCCCGTGTTGCCCGAAAGCAACACCGGGAGCCCGTGGGGGCCCGCGAACCCCCTTCCCGGCCCCGTGAAGGGGGTGGCCCGAGGCTTGCACCCGTTCCCCCATGCCCAAGAACCGCCCACAACTTCGCCGCACGCTCGCCCTGGGGCTTCTCCCGGTCGCCGCCGCGACGCTGCTGTCCGGCTGCGGGCCGATGATCCGCGGGCCCCTGGCCCGCCCGGCCGAGGGGTTCGCGGTGGCGGATCGGGTGCGCATCAACTCCGCGGCGTCGGTCTTCGAGAACCCGGCGGTCGTCGGCTATTACGCCCACGCCGAGTCCGAGGGGGTGTACGGGTTCGCCGAGGCGAGCCGGCGTGACGCGGCCCTGGGCGTCCCCGCGGGGCCCCTGGGGACCCCCCGCGACCTGTGGGAACAGGACCGGCCGTCGTTGGGCCGGGCGCGGCGGACGACGCTGCCGAACCGGGCGGACCAGATCATTTTCTTCGAGGCGCCGCGGTCGCGGACGCCGTACTCGGTGTTCCCGCGGTGAGCCACCCGGCGTAAGTCCCGGCCGCTTCAGAGATTCGCTCCGGCGGGCCGATCTTCGGTCGGCAAGGATGCGGTGTGGGGCAGCGCGGGAGGTCGGATGGACAGTTTCCGGATTGAGGGCGGTCGTCGGCTGGAGGGGCGGGTCCGCATCAACGGGTCGAAGAACGCGGCGTTACCGCTTATGGCGGCGTCACTTCTGACGGACGAGCCGGTCGAGCTGGTGGGTGTGCCGCGGCTGGCGGATATCCGCAACATGGGGCGTCTGCTCGACGAATTGGGCGTGGAGGTGGTGAGCGAGGAGCGCGCGCACGGTGGTCAGGATCGTGCGCACGGATTTCGGCTGCGCGCGCACGACGAGACGCGGAATCACGCGCGGTACGAGATCGTGCGCACGATGCGTGCGAGCGTGTGCGTGCTCGGCCCGATGCTCGCGCGGCGCGGTCGGGCGCGGGTGTCGATGCCCGGGGGGTGCGCGATCGGGGAGCGGCCCATCGACCTGCACCTGCGGGGGCTGGAGGCGCTGGGCGCGGAGATCGAGCTGGACGCGGGCGATGTGATCGCGACGGCACCGGCGGGGGGCTTGGTCGGGGCGACGGTGTTCCTGGGCGGGACCTTCGGGTCGACGGTCCTTGGGACCGCCAATGTGATGTCGGCGGCGACCCTCGCGAAGGGGACGACGGTCATCGAGTCGGCGGCGTGCGAGCCGGAGATCGTGGACCTGGCGAAGCTGCTGACGGCGATGGGGGCGAAGATCGAGGGGGCGGGGTCGCCCCGGCTGGTGATCCATGGCGTGGAGCGGCTGAAGGGGGCGACGCACCGGGTAATCCCGGACCGGATCGAGGCGGCGACCTACCTGTGTGCGGCGGCGATCACGAACGGGCGGATCGAGCTCGAGGAGTGCCCGCTGGATGCGCTGCTCGCGGTGACGGACCGGCTGAAGGCGGTGGGCGTGCAGATCGAGACCCTGGACAGCACGGACCTGATGCGCGCGACCTGCCGGGTGACGAGCGAGCGGGTCTTGAAGCCTGTGGAGGTGACGACGCAGCCGCACCCGGGGTTCCCGACGGACTGCCAGGCGCAGCTGATGGCGCTCCTCTGCCTCGCGGACGGGAACAGCGTGATCACGGAGAAGATCTTCCCGGAGCGGTTCCTGCATGTGGCGGAGCTGACGCGGATGGGGGCGAAGCTTCTGCGGCAGGGGGCGACGGTGGTCGTGACGGGTGTGCGCGGGCTGAAGGGGGCGCCGGTGATGGCGAGCGACCTGCGGGCATCGGCGGGGCTGGTGCTCGCGGGGCTGGCGGCGAGCGGGACGACGACGGTGAACCGGGTGTACCACCTCGACCGCGGGTACGAGGGGATGGAGACGCGGCTGCAGGAGTTGGGGGCGGCGATTGAGCGGGTGGAGGGGGAGTAGGAAGGGGGAAAGGGGTAAGGGGCAAAGGGGCGAAGGGGGAGGGGGAGCACTACCCGCTTTGCGGGTAGTGGCACCGGTGCGATGTGGCCCGCTTGAGTGGATCGGCCCGAAGCGACGCTTTGCGGCGGTTCGGGGCACCGGGCTACGCGGGTGCTGGTGGCACCCATTCGCCTGATCGTCGTTCGGCACAGGTTGTCGCGGAGGTGGTCCGGTTGTGGCTCGCGCGGGTCCGCGATCTCACGATCGCGGCTCTGATTGGCTGTGGTTAGCGGCGGCCTTCGATGTATTCGTTGCTCCAGCGGCGGAGGCGGTCGGCGAGGCGGGCGTTGTTGGTTCTGGAGGCGAGGAGGCCCAGGTAGTCGGCGGCGGCCTTTGGGCCTCGGAGGCGTCGGATGATGGTGGAGACCTCGAGGGCGTCCTCGGCTTCCTGTCCGTCGCGGAGGGTCTGCATGAGCAGCTGCTCGATGGCGGGGCCGATGCTCTGGGTGGGCAGGGCGCGGGCGCTGTGCCAGAGTGCGTCGCGGCGAGTGCGGTCGGCGGAGGCGACGCCGTCGAGGTAGGTGTAGGCCTCGGCGAGGGGGAGGAACTCGCCCATGCGGAAGAGTGGGAGGATGGAGTAGGACGCGACGGTGGCGGAGAAGCGCTCGGGCTGGTCCTTCATGAGGGCACGGGCGAGTCGGGCGGCGTCCTTGTCGCGGCCCAGCATGGTGAGGCAGCGGATGGCCTCGGCGAAGTTTCGGTTCTTGAGGGCTTCGCGCATCTCGTCCTCGAGGTCGGTGGTGTTCTCGAGGTACATGTCGTTGGCGGCGCGGCGGCCCGGGTCGGTGGGGCGGCTGACGACGAGGAGGGGGTCTCCGATGAGGTTGAGCTTCCAGACGGGCTGGTTCTCAAAGCGGACGGCGGCGCCGAGGGGGGCGCCCGAGAGCAGGCGGGCGACGACGGCCTGTGCGGGGACGAAGGCGTTCAGGAAGGGCTCCTGGACGCTGCCGAACCAGGCGTAGGCGCCGTTGGCGAGGAAGCGGCCGGCGATGGTGTCGGGATCGTCGGGGGCGGCGGTGGACCAGGAGTGGACCATGATGCCGATGGCGGGGTTTCGGAGGATGGGGACATCGCCCGGCTTGGCGTCTTCGCCCCCGACATCGAAGGCGGAGGCCATGCCCTTGGAGTTGATCATGATGAGGTCGGCGTTGAGGCCGCGGGCGGCGGCGGTGCGCCAGTCGGGGAGGGTGTTGTTGGGTCGGCTGAAGAGTGTGACGCCGATGCCTGCCCTCGGGAAGATGTCGGCGGCGGGTTGGAGGTTGTAGTTGGCCCACTCGCCGTCGGTGGGGTAGGTATCGAAGAGCCATGCGGAGCGGACGGGGAGGAAGAGGCCGCACATGGCGCGGTAGAGGGCGTCCGCGGGTGATCCGAAGATCATGCCGCCCCAGGCCCAGCGGTCGGAGTCGAGCCCGTCGACGCGGGCGATGCGGTCGGTGATGGCGGTCTGGGTGTTGGGGCCCTGGTATCCGGCGTCGTTGACCTTGCTGGCGGTGTTCATGACGAGTGTGACGGCGTCGATGTCGTCGCCGAGGCGTCGCCAGGTGAGGCCCATCTCGTCGAGGCTGTTGCCGATGGTGGTGACCATGCGTTCGGCGGCCTCGGGCGAGCAGGTGCCGCGTATGCGTCCGGTGGACTCGACGAAGACGATGGGCTGGATGCGTGCGGCGGCGAGTGCGAGGCCGGCGACCCAAGTGGCGTCGTTGGGGTCGACGGCGACGACGCCGTTTGGGGCGAGGCCCTGGGCCTTGAGGCCCGCGAAGATGGTGCGTTGTCCGCCGCCGACGGACGGGGTTTCGAAGGCTTCGCCGAGGTATTGGGTGATGCGGGTTTCCTGCTCGAAGTCGTCGGCGGGCCAGGGGGCGGACTCCTTGGACCAGCGGAGGATCTTGCGGGGGCCGAAGGCGCGGACGAAGCGGGCGATGTCCTCGGCGGCGCCGTCGGAGCCGTCGTCGATGAGGACGGGGTAGCGGACGATGCCCTGCCACTCGGCGATGGCCTCGGCGGCTTCGAGGGGTGTGCGGACGAGGACGAGATCGGGGATGACGATCTGGGCGTTCCGGATGATGGCGGAGCGTTCGCCGAGCCTGCGTTCGGGGGGGAGGGTCTCGGCGCGTCGGAGCATCTGGTCGACGCTGAGGGCGGTGGGGTCGGTCGGCTGGGTTTGCTGGCCTGTCTGTTGGGCGGGGGCGGGGAGGGCCGGGAGGGCGAGCGTGAGGGCCGTTGCGAGGGCGGGGAGGAGGCCCGAGAACGGGAGACGGCGGGGGGCGGGGCTGTTGTGCACAGTCATGGAATCAGGGTAGCGGACGGGGCAAGGGGGCCCAAGGGCCTCTGGCGGGCGTGCCCGGGAAGGCGGGGCATCTACACTCCGCGGCGATGCCGAGTTTGAGCCGGGATGAGTTCGTGGAGGTGGTGGCCGGGGCGCGTTCCGTTCAGGACGGGCGGACGCTGGCGGTGCCGGTGTGCGTGCGTGTGTTGAGCGATCAGCTGACGCCGGTCTTGGCGTATCGGCGGCTGGTGGCGCCGGATGAGCGGACGGCGCCGTCGTTCCTGCTGGAGAGCGTGGAGGGGCTGGAGCGGCAGGCTCGGTACTCGATCCTCGGGTCACGCCCGATGCTGGAGGTGGTGGCGTACGGGCACACGACAAGCGTGCACGACCATCGGCTGACGCCGACGCGGGCGGTGACGCAGCGGCAGCTCGATCCACTGGACACGCTTCGGGAGATCGCGGGAAAGGTGCGGCTGGTGCGGCCCGAGGGGTCGATTGCGAAGGGGATGCTGCCGCGGTGCGTGTGGGGGGGGTGGTTCGGGTACGCGAGCTACGACTCGGTGCGGTACGCGGAGCCGGAGAAGCTGGACCGGCGGTACGCGCCGGCGGATGATCGGCGGCTGCCGGATCTGCACTTTGGGTTCTACGACGGGGTGTGCGTTTTCGACCATGTCGAGAAGCTGGTGTATCTGGTGCAGCTGGCGATGGTGGAGGACGGGGCGGACGCGGGGGCGGCGTGGGACGCGGCGATCGCGCGGCTGGAGGAGCGGATCGAGGAGATCGAGCGGCACTCGAAGCCGTTGCCGGCGGGGCGGGTGAGTGCGCACCCGGCGGCGAAGGGGTTGCCGAGCAACCTGACGCGTGGTGAGCATGCGGCGATGCTGGAGAAGGCGCTCGAGTACATCCGTGCGGGCGACATCTTCCAGGTGGTGCTGGGGCAGCGGTTTGAGCGGCGGAGCGGGGCGGACCCGTTTGATGTGTACCGGGCGCTGCGGGCGGTGAACCCGAGCCCGTACATGGTGTACATGCAGGCGGGGCCCTGCATCCTGGTGGCGTCGAGCCCGGAGATTCTGTGCCGGGTGGAGCGGGTGGTGGATGGTGTGGGGGAGGTCACGGGGTACCGGGTGACGAACCGTCCCTTGGCGGGGACGCGGAAGCGTGGGGCGACGCCGGCGGAGGATGCGGCGCTGGAGCGGGAGTTGCTTGCGGATCCGAAGGAGCGGGCCGAGCACATCATGCTCGTTGATCTCGGGCGGAACGATGTGGGGAAGGTGGCGAAGCCGGGGACGGTGGAATTGTCGGGGGTGATGTCGATCGAGCGGTACAGCCATGTGATGCACATCAGCTCGACGGTGACGGGGGAGCTGCGGAAGGGGCTGGACTGCTGGGATGCGCTGCGGGCGGCGCTGCCGGTGGGGACGATCTCGGGGGCGCCGAAGATCCGGGCGATGCAGATCATCGACGAGCTGGAGCCGGTGCGGCGGGGGCCTTATGGGGGCGGGATGGGGTATGTCTCGCTGGACGGGGAGATGGATATTGCGCTCGCGCTTCGGACGATGGTGGTGCCGACGGAGCGGCACGACGCGAAGACGGGGGAGTGGGTGTACCACCTGCAGGCGGCGGGTGGGATCGTGGCGGACTCGAAGGCGGAGCCGGAGTACGAGGAGACGGTGAACAAGGCGGCGGCGCTGGGGCGGGCGGTGGATCTGGCGGAGGAGGCGTTTGCAAAGAGCCAAATCGCAAATGGCCAAAGGGCCAAATGAAGATGTGGAGGCGGGGTGAGGGGCTCGGTGGCATACTGGGGGAATGAGCGCACCTTTTGTCATTGTGACCGAAGATCTTTCGGACGAGCCGTTGGGGTGGTTGGGGGAGCGGTGTCGGGTGGTGCGGGGGGCGGTGGGGTCTGGGGAGTTCGAGGCGGCGGCGTCCGAGGCGGTGGCGCTGGTGGTGCGGACCTACACGATCGTGGATGATGCGCTGCTGGATCGGATGCCGGGGCTGAAGGTGGTGGCGCGGGCGGGGGTGGCTCTTGACAACATCGATGTGAAGGCGTGTCGGCGGCGGGGGATCGAGGTGGTGCACAACCCGGGGGCGAACGCGGATGCGGTGGTGGAGTATGTGTTTGCGCTGTTGTTCGATGCGCTGCGGCCTCGGGTGTTCATTGAGAAGGCGCTGGATCTGAAGGCGTGGAACGCGCTTCGGGCGGAGCTGCTTGCTCCGAAGCAGTTGAACGGGACGGTGCTGGGCGTGTGGGGGCTGGGGCGGATCGGGAAGCGCATCGCGCGGGTGGCGGGGGCGCTGCAGATGCGGGTGATCTATCACGACCTGCTGGAGATCGCGGAGGGCGAGCGGTTCGGAGCGGAGCCGGTGAGCCGGGAGGAGTTGCTGGAGCGGGCGGAGATCGTGACGGTGCATGTGGACGATCGGCCGGCGAACCGGCACCTGGTCTCCACGGACGCGTTCGGACGGATGCGGTCGGATGTGGTATTCCTGAACTGTGCGCGGGGGCTGATCGTGGACCCGGTGGCGTGCGCGGAGTTCTTCGTCGCGCACCCGGCGGCGCAGGCGATCCTGGATGTGCACGACCCGGAGCCCTTCGACGCGACCTATCCGCTCCTCGATATTCCGAATGTGCACCTGGCGCCGCATATCGCGGCGGCGACGGAACAGGCGAAGGTGAACATGAGCTGGGTGGTGCGGGATGTGGACCGGGTGCTGCGGGGGGAGAAACCGGAGCATCCGGCGCCGGTGAGTTCGGAGCGGTCGGCGTAGGCGTATGGACGATCGGCCCGAAGCGCCCTGCGGGCGGTTCGGGGCACCAGATTGAATGGCACCACCCGCTTTGCGGATGGTGGCACCGGAGTCCGTTCGTGCTGTAGGCTGTTCGGTGGTACGAGGGCTCGGCTTGTGATCGAAGCGATCGGATGGCTGATGGTGGGGCTGGGTGTGTATCTCTCGCTGGGGTGCGTGTTCGCGGTGGTGTTCGTGACGCGGGGTGTGGGGGCCATCGATCCGGCGGCGCGGGGGGCGGGGTGGGGGTTTCGCGTGCTGATCGTGCCGGGGTCGGCGCTGTTCTGGCCCTTGCTCCTGAAGAAGTGGGCGGGTGCGAAGGTGGGGCGGGCGGTGCCGTTGGCGGAGCTGCCGACGGACGACGGGACGGCCGTCGATCGCGTGACGAGCGTGTCGGATGTCACCACGGCGGCGGAGAGCGGGCAACGCGCTCAGGGGGATCGCTCGTGAAGGCTTCGCACCGGCGGGCGCACGGGATCCTGTGGCCCCTGCTGGGGCCGGCGTTGGTCGCGCTGGTTCTCTGGGCGGTGTGGTCGTTGCCAGCGGACCCGTTCGTCGCGAACGAACCGGTGGTGCCCGCGGGGGAGGCGACGCCGTGACGAACGCGTACCGGTGGGTGACCTGGAACCGGCACAAGCGGGTGTACGACGCGTTCGTCGTGGGGGCGATCCTGCTGGGTATCGGCGGGTTCGCGGCGGGGACGGCGCTCACGGCCGATGACAGCCCGGACCCGGTGGTGGTGCTGATGCGGGCGCTCGGGCTGACGGCCTTCACGCTTCTGCATGTGATCCTGTGCATCGGGCCCCTGGCGCGGCTGACGGACCGGGCGCTGCCGCTCTTGTACAACCGGCGGCACCTGGGTGTGGCGACCTTTCTGGTGGCGCTCGCGCACGCGGTAATCGTGTTTGGCTATTACGGCGGGTTCGGGGTGATCGACCCGTTCAGCGCGGTCTTGTTCAGCGATCGGTCGTTCGGCTCGCTGGCGGCGTTCCCGTATGAGTTGCTCGGGTTTGGGGCGCTCCTGATCCTGTTCGCGCTCGCGGCGACGAGCCATGATTTCTGGCTGGCGCAGCTTTCCCCTTCGGTGTGGAAGGGGCTGCACATGTCGGTGTACGGGGCGTACGGGCTTGTCGTGGGTCATGTGGCGCTCGGGGCGCTGCGTGATCAGGCGGGGCCGGTGTCGATCACGGCGCTGGTGGCGGGGGTGACGGTGGTGTTCGCGTTGCACGCGGTGACGGGGGTCCGCGAGCTGGCGCGCGACGGCGGGGGTGTGGAGCCGCCGGCTGGCGAGGGCGCGGGCGAGACGCCCTGGGTTCCGATCGGACTGGTCGATGAGATCCCGGAGCGGCGGGCGAAGGTGGTGTGCCTGCGCGGGCAGGAACGGGTGGCGGTGTTCCGGCACGCCGGGCGAGTGTCGGCGGTGACGAATGTGTGCGCGCACCAGGGGGGGCCGCTGGGGGAGGGCAAGATCGTGGACGGGTGCGTGACCTGCCCTTGGCACGGGTACCAGTACGACGCGTCGACGGGGCGGAGCCCGCCGCCGTACACCGAGAAGATCGCGACCTACCGCGTGCGCGTGGAGGGGCGGGAGGTGTACCTCGACCCGCGTCCGTTGCCCCCGGGGACGGCGGTGGAGCCCGCGGTCTATGACGCGACGCCGGATGATGAGATGCTCTTCGAGCCGGTTGAGAAGACGGTGCGGGTGGGCGGTGGTGGGCGGCCCGCGGGCGGCGGCGTGGACGAGGTGGACCCGGACCTGGCGGACACGGCGGCCGGCATCGAGCATCTGCCCGAGATCGATCCGGAGGCGCGGGAGGAGGAGCGGCGATGAGCGATGAAGGATCGCGGTCGGACCCGTTCTATGTGGGGTACCTCGCGCTGCCGCGGGCGCACCGGCTGTTTCTGCTGGCGGCGGTGCCGATGGCGCTGGTGCTGATCGGTGCGGGAGCGGTGGGCCTGGCGGTGTCGCAGCCGGCGTGGGGCGACGGGCAGTGGCGGAACGCCGAGGCGGTGGAGATCGAGGGCGTGCTGCGGCTGGATCCGTATCCGACGCTGCATGTGGAGGATGGCGAGCGGCTGCGGTCGTACCTGCTCGTGCGCACCGGGAAGCTGGGGTCGCTCGCGATGCTGGAAGCGCAGCGGGGGGAGCTCGACGGCGCGGCGGTGACGGCGCGAGGGTGGGTGATTGAGCGGGACGGGCGGCGGATTTTGGAGCTGGACGCGGACGGGGCGGGGGAGCCGGTGGTCGGCGTGGGGCCGGCGGTGGTGGCGCAGAAGGTGGGGGTGACGGGGGAGGTCGTGGGCGAGGCGGAGGCGATCAACCCCTTGCGGCTGGCGATGGCGGGTGCGGAGCCGGTGACGGTGCGCGGGGAGATCATCGACGCGAAGTGCTACCTCGGGGCGATGAAGCCGGGCGTGGGGCGGGGGCACAAGGCGTGCGCGACGCTGTGCGTGCGTGGGGGGATCCCGCCGATGCTGGCGAGCCGTGGGGCGGACGGGGGCGTGCGGTATCACCTGCTGGTGAACGAGACGGGGATGGCGCTGACGGGTGAGCGGCTGGAAGAGCTGCTGCCGTTGATCGCCGAGCCGGTGGAGGTGACGGGCGTGGAGAGCCGGGTGGGCGCATGGCGCGTCCTGCGCTTGACGCGGGACGCGGTGAAGGCGTTGTGATCAGTCGCAGACCTTGACTGGCGGCGGCTGCTGATCAGCGGCGACGGCGGCTGGCCGCGAGGCCGGCGAGGGCGAGGAGGCCCGCGGCTCCGGGTGCGGGGACGACTTCGACGGTGAGGCCGTTGGGACCGAAGGCGACGGTGTAGAACCGCCCGCCGCCGGCGTCGAGGCCCTCGATGGCGGCGAACTGGCCGACGAAGGCGTTGGCGGTGAGGATGGTGAAGCTGTCGCCGAGGTCGACCTTGCCGACGGTCTCGAAGACGAGGGTGCCGGCGCTCCCGGGCCCGCCGGCGGCTCCGAAGAAGAAGGTGCCGTCGACATTGACGGCGCCGAAGGAGTCGTCGCCGAGTTGGATCACGAGGCGGCTGCCCTCGGCCTGAATGTAATCGCCCAGGACCTCGATGGTGGAGCCGGGGGTGATGCCCTCGCGGGAGCCGGTGCTGCCGCCGGCGCCGACGCGGAGTTCGCCCTCGACGGTGAGGCTGGTGAGGCCCAGGATGTCGCGGCCGTCGAGGGCGCTGACGCGGCCGATCTCGCCGATGCTGGTCATGCTGGCGATGGCGTCGCCGCCGAGGCCGTTGTCGATCTTGCCGGTGCCTCGGAGGGTGAGGTCGGTCTGGACGCGCTGGATGCCTGCGGCGTTGGCGGCCTGAAGGGTGCCGCCGAGGTCGAAGGAGCCTCCGGAGAGGGTGCCGTTCGCGAGGTTGGCGAGCCCGCCGGTGGCGTTGAAGGTAGCGCCCTCGGCGACGGAGAGGGCGCCGCCCGCCTGGACATCGAACGAGCCGGCGGTGGTGAAGTTGCGCTGGGCGCCGAGGGCGAGGCGGCCGTCGGTGACGATGCGCTCGAGGCCGTTGATGGCGTCGAACTTGGCGGCGGGGCCCTCGAGCGAGACGCCCGCGGCGAGCTCGCGGATGTCGGCGCCGACGAGGCGGAGCTCGCTGTTGGCGGCGACCTGCCACTGGCCGCTGGTGAGGCGGTCGCCGGGGGTGTCGACGCCGTCGGTCGAGAGGAGGCCCTGGGCGACGCGGACGGTGCCGTTGTTGGTGAGGTCGACGCTCTGGAGGGTGAAGGCGCCGCCGTCGCGCTGGACGAAGGAGCCGCCCTCTTCGACGACGACCCGCTGGGTGCCCGGGCCAACGCCGGACATTGTGCGGGCGGCGCCGCCGGCGATGTTCAGGGTGGCACCGTCGCTAACGATGAACTCGCCGTTCCCGGTGAGGGTCGGGCCGATGGACCCGCCGAGGTCGAGGACCCCGCGACCGACACCAACACAAGTGTCGTCGATATCGGCGACGAGGTTGCCGTTGAACTGTGCGGTGCCGTCGATCATGACGAGCGCCTTGCTGAAGGAATAGTCGATAGCCGTGAGCGAGGCGTTCGCGGCCGTGGTGACGACCGTCATGCTGTCGCCGAGACCGATGATCTCGGTGTCCTCGAGCCGGGCGTTCGAGCCGAGCTGCACGCTGGCGACGCCGGAGATCCGCGCGTTGGCGAACAGGGACGAGCCGCCGACCTCGAGCGTGCCGACATCGGCGATGTTGGTGCCGTTGAAGGTCGTGTCGAAGGTGTTGCGACCGGCACCGTGCTCGGCGACACCGGTCGCGAAACGGAACGCGCCGCCGGGGCCGCCGCGGAGGCGTCCGGTGCCGAGGGTCGAGGTCCCGAGCACCCCGAGTGAACGACTGCCCGCGTTGATCGTGGCGCTGGTGGAGGAGAAGAGCAGCTCGCTGATGACGAAGTCGTCGTCGAGCGTGATGGTGAAGGGGTGGCCGCTGATGGCGATCTCGGCCCGGTAGGTCTGATCCATCGCGTTGTTCGGCGCGATGGGCGTCGACCAGTTGATGGCGTCGGACCAGAGGCCGGATTCGTCGTCGAGCCAGGTGGCGACCGTCGGATCGGACAGCGCGACCGCCTGCCCGGCGATCAGCGCCACGCCCAAGACACCCCATTGCCCCACCGTGGCGCGCCCGCAGCGCGCGCCGCTCGACCGAAGGTCTGGTCCCATAACGATCTACACTCCCTCTGGACGGTGACGCGGCAGCGCTCCCTCGGCCCGCGTCCCCCGGGAGAAACTACCCCCCCGGGCCCTCCCGTTCAATCCCGAGGGCGTAACCCTGTGAAGGAATCGGGGTTGCGCCCCCGCACAACCCGTCTCACCGGCCCGTCCGGGGCATTAACCCGGGTGGCTTGATGAAAGATTCGCGATCGCTTCGTCGGCCTCGGCGAGGGTGGTCTCGAGATCCTCCAACTCGCCGGCGACAGGCACGCCCTGCGCTTCAAGTCCGATAAACACCTCCCGGCATTGGGTAAACCAGTCGCGGGCCGCCAGCCAGTGGTCGAGCGACGCCGTCGCTTCCGCCGCCAGAGCCCGCATCTTCTCCAGATCCCCCAGTTTAAACAGGGCCACGGCCAGATCGCGCTCATGCCGCGGGATGCGGTCGGCCCGGGCCAGCCCGCGGCGGAGGCTCACCATCTCGGCCCCGACCGCGGAGGCCTCCCCAAACGCGTGCGTTTCCGTGAGCACGCTCATGAGCCGGCTCAGGACGAGACCGTGGTCGCGCTGCGCTTCGAGGTTCGACTCGTCGAGGGCGAGTTGAAGCGTCACATCTTCCGCGAGCCGAAAGGCCTCAATCGCTCGCACATAGTGGGCATCGCGGATCTCTGGCGTAGCAGCCGTAGGCGCTAGCCTTTCGTATGCGAGGCCAACACCGTAAAGCCCAAAGAAAACATCTCGCTGATAGGCCGCATGATTGGGATGCTCCCTCGCAAGAAGCTGGATCTCATCTAGCCCACGCTGTGTGTCCTCAAGCCCGAGTCCCGTCTCAGCTCTAGCCTCAGCCGCGAGCACCGCAGCAATGTCCGCATCACGCTCCTGCTTTCGGGCCGCTTCAATACGCTGCGCGAGGTATAAGCGAGTGAGACCTAGTTCGACACGCCGAGTCGCCTGCATCCGCGCGGGATCGGTTTCGGGACCATCAAATTCGTCTGCCCGATCTGCAAGAGCTGCCCAAGCGTCGATCGAAGCGCGATAGTTCTCGATCGCCTTATCCGCCGAGGCCCTCGCTTCCTCGAGCGTCGCGACGCCCGAAATCAAGCGACGATACTGGGCGGCGACGATCCCAATCGAACGGGCCGAGCCCGCAGCAGCAAGGAACGACTGCGGGGCGATGCCGAGCGCCTGTTCGAAGCGGCGCTTGGCCTCGATCGCCATATCGGCGGCCTCGGCGAAGCGGCCCGTGCGCTGCAGCCAGCCGGCCATCTTCTCGCGGTTCTCGGCCAGCCCGATCA
The DNA here is from genome assembly GCA_964615815.1 of uncultured Phycisphaeraceae bacterium. Taxonomy (GTDB): domain Bacteria; phylum Planctomycetota; class Phycisphaerae; order Phycisphaerales; family UBA1924; genus DAIQNV01. The sequence goes on from CAZTQV010000009.1 coordinate 133,386, forward strand.
GCACCGAGGAATCGTCGGGCCTTGCGGCGAGCAGGGCCTCGCGCAGGCGGCGCGATTCCTCGTAGTGGTTGCCCGCCTCATCGGACTCGCCCAGGCTCGCGGCGTAGGGGGCCGCGTAGAGATCGCCCACGCGGTCGTGCGCCTCGGCGACCTCGGCGAGCAGCTCCCAATCGCGGTCGCCCGCGGGTCCGCCGGCGTCGTCGATGAGCCGCTCGCGCATCAGGTCGAGGTACTTGAGCGCGTTCTCGAGGACGAGCCGGCGGGCGTTGCTCGCGCCGCGGAGGTGCTCGATCTCATCGTTGAAGTCGTACATGAAGGTGCGGACGAGCTCGCGCACCTCGTCGAAGCTCTCGCGCTCACGCCCGAGGCTCTGGCTCACCTGCTCGTTGGCGGCCCGCAATTCCGTGTTCATCGCCCCCACCACCACCGAGAAGACCGTGCCCGCGAGCAGCAGCACCGCGGCGGCCGACGCCGGGGCCTTGTGCCGGCTGACCGTCTTCGTGAGGACATACCACCCGCTGTCGCGCTTGGCCTCGATGGGCTCGCCCGCCAGGTAGCGGCGGATATCGCGGGCGAACTCGCCGGCGGACTGGTAGCGCCGCTCGCGCGGCTTGCTCAGGGCCTTGAGCGTGATCGTCTCGAGCTCGTCGCCGATGCGCCGGCCCCAGTCGCTGGGCCTGGTCGGCTCGTCGTACAGGATCGCGTCCAGCACCTCGCGGACCGAGCCGACGACGCGGTAGGGGAAGCGTCCGCCGGTGATCATCTGGTAGAGGATCACACCCAGGCTGTAGACATCGCTGCGCACATCGACCGACGCGTGCTCGCCGGCGGCCTGCTCGGGGCTGGCCCAGGGCATGGAGCCTACGAACTGGCCGGTCTCGGTCATCACCGAGTGCTCGGGCGAGATCGCCGAGTCGGAGCCGTCGAGCTTCACAAGGCCGAAGTCGACGAGGATCGGGGCACCGGTGGTCTCGAGGCGGATGTTGGCGGGCTTGAGGTCGCGGTGGATCACGCCCCGCATGTGGGCGGCGCTGACCGCATCGCACACCTCGGCGAAGAGCTCGAGCAGGCGGCGGAGCTCGGGGTCGGACGCGGTGAGCGCCCGCGTGCGGGCGTTGCTGGCCCGCGAGGGGCCGATGCGGCCGGCGATCGACTTCGATGATGACTTGGAGGACGAGCGCGACGCGTGCGTCGCCGTGCGCGTCGGGGCGGCGGCGGCGGTGTCCGGGCTCGTCACCGTCTCGGCGTCGGGGTCGGGCTGGCGCTCGCCGGGCCGCAACCTGCGGAGGACGATATCGAGGCTCTCGCCCGCGATGTAGTCCATGATGTAGTAGAAACTGCCATCGGCGGTCGCGCCGCTGCCGCGGACCTTGACGATGCCCGGGTGCTCGAGCTGCTCGAGCACCGCGACCTCGCGCTCGAAGCGGGTGCGGGCGGACCGGCTGGTTGCAGCCCCGCCGTGCAACAGCTTGATGGCGACGCGGTCGCCCGTGTCGCGCTCGACGGCCTCGAACACGACGCCCTGGCCGCCGCGGTGGACCTCGCGAAGCACATCGAAGCCCGCGAAGAACCCCGGGGGCAGGTCGATCGCCCGGCTGCGGGCCGCGCCACGCCCGAGCGGCAGGGTGCGGTGCGCGGAGGAGGCCGAGGACTTGTCCCCGCTGATCGAGAGCCCGCCCACAGACATGGAACTGACGGCCATCGCGTCGGCCTGCTGGAGCGCACCGAGAATGAGATTGCGGTCGGCGTCGCGCTTGGCGGGAGACCCATCCGCCGGGGCGTGAGCGTGGCCGTTCTGTGCGTCTCGATCCGACATGCGCTTCCATTCCCGCCGGCGGGGCCGATCGGCCCGGCCGCGTGCTCAACGGGCACCCCGGATTCAGGTGCCGTCGCCACGAGGGCACCCGGCGTGGTGCTCGTCCGTAATCGAGAACGGGGCTCATGCCCGGCTCTCACGCCCGTTTCGGTCTCTTGTCTGTATTGTCCGCAGAACCCGGCAAAATGCTCGGTCCGAAGCCGATCATGAGCCCAACTTCATCCATGGCCCCGGTTTACGACACGCTGAAGAACTTCGATTCGCTGGGCAGGTCGTCACGCAGGCGGTCGTGGGCCCGGGCCCGGAGCATGTAGATCGCGCCCTCGCTGCGGCCCATCTCGGTGGCGACCGCGGCGGCCGGCTGGCCCTGCAGGTCGTACATGCGGATGACCTGGGCGTAATCCGGGGGCATGCGGGCCAGGACGACATCCAGGGCCCGGCGAATCTCGCTCTGGGTGACCGCGCTGCTGGGGGCGGTTGAAGTCACCCCGACGAGCTCGATCAGGGCCACCATCGAATCCGCGTCGGGCTGGACGCGGGCGCGGTGGACGCGCTTCTTAGGGTTGGGCCGCTTCTCGGCCTCCAGCATGCGGATGGCGTCAACGAGGTTGTTCTCGGCAAGGCGGGTGAGCCAAGCGAGGAAACCGCTGGCGCCGCCGCCGCGGAAGCTGGCGAGCCGGGTGACCGCTTCGAGGTAGGTCACCTGCATCACATCGTCCTCGTCCATCGCGGCCCGGTGGTGCCCCGAAATCTTGGGGGTGATGCGGGCCCGGACGCGGGGGCCGAGCTTCTCGAGGAGCTGGATGAGGGCCCCGCGGTCGCCCTTGAGTGCGGCCTCGAGCAGGGCGTCTTCCTCGGGCATGCGCGTACCGACACCTTGGGCGTCGCCCGACTCTGGCGTGTCGGCAGCGGGTGGCGGCGGGGGCATCGCTCAGGCTTCCTTCTTCCCGGGGCAAAGTGTACCGCGACAGGGGCCGGGGCCGCCCCGGAGACGGGATCGTGGCGGATGTCAAATCGGGGAGACCCTCGCAAACGCCGGTCCGGTCCACAAACCCCGGGGGGTTTTGACCGTACTTTCACGCAATTCGCCCTAGGAAAGCTGCCTAGATTGCCAAGATTCTCGGTCGTCGCGCTAGAATCTCACATCATCCGCAAAGTTTCCTCGCCAAGTCCGATTGGTGTGGCACATTGATGGGTGAGACGAGTTCCGGCTCGTCGGCGGCCACGAGCGGGCCCGACCCTTCCGGGGGTCACCCCTGCCGCCGAGTGAGTCTTCCCTTTTTTCTCCACCGCGGCCGGTCCCCCACCAGGGATGGCCGCGTTTTTTGTTTTTGCGTGGGGTGGTATGGGGTGGGGTGGGGTCCCTGGGCGTGTGCGCGGTCTACCCGAGCCTTCGGCGACGCGGAGCGTCGCCTCAGACTCGGCGTCCCGTCGTCGGGTGAAGCGTGAACTGGTGTGCGAAAGCGGCGCTCCGCGTCAGCGCCGGCGTCACCCGCCCGAGGCGCTGCCCACGAGCTGGGAGTTCGTCGGGAAGCGGTTGAGGGCGGCGAGGAGCTGCTCGACCTGCTGCGGGGGCGGCATGTTGAGCATGCGGCGGCGCAGGGCGGTGATCGTGTTGAGCGTGCGCTCGTCGAGCAGCAGGTGCTCCTTGCGCGTGCCCGAGCCGGCGAGGTCCATGGCGGGGAAGAGGCGTTTCTCCGCGACCTTGCGGTCGAGGATGAGCTCCATGTTGCCCGTGCCCTTGAACTCCTCGAAGATCACCTGATCGCCCTGGCTGCCGGTGTCGACGAGGCAGGTGGCGATGATGGTCAGGCTGCCGCCCTCCTCGGTGTTGCGGGCGGCGCCGAAGATCTGCTTGGGCACTTCCAGCGCCCGGGAGTCGATGCCGCCCGACATCGTGCGGCCCGAGCTCGCGTGCCGGTTCGAGCGGTTGAACGCCCGGCCCAGGCGGGTCAGCGAATCGAGCAGGACCACGACATGCCGGCCCGCCTCGACCATGCGCTTGCAGCGTTCCATGGTCATCAGGCTGATGGCGATGTGCCGCTCGACATCGTGGTCGTTGGAGCTGGCGAGGATGCGGACGCGGTCCTTGGACCAGGCGTGGGGCCACTCGTCGTCGGCGCGGGTGACCGAGAAGGTGCGCTTGAAGTCGGTCACTTCCTCGGGCCGCTCGTCGACCAGGAGCAGGATGACCTCGGTGTCCTCGTGGTTCTTGAGGATGGCCTCGGTGATCTGCTTGAGCAGGGTGGTCTTGCCGGCCTTGGGCGGGCTGACGATCAGGGCCCGCTGACCCCGCCCGATCGGGCAGAAGAGGTCGATGAGCCGGCAGGCGGGGGCGCAGCCCGGGTGCTCGAGCGTGAGCCGGGGCTGCGGGTCGATGCTGGTGAGGTCCTCGAAGGGCTTCACGCCGGCGTAGAGGTTGGGCTCCATGCCCTCGATGGCGAGGAACTTATCCACCACCGGGCGGGCGTTGCGGGGGCCCTTGGATCGCCCGCGCCGGCGGCGCGGCTTCTTCTCGCCGATCTCGACGGTGACCTCCAGGCCGTTGCGCAAGGGGAGGTGGTCGCCGAAGGCGAGCGGGACGAAGGGATCGTCGGCGCTCTCGGTGACAGTGAGATCACCCGCGATGCTTCTGACGCGGCCTTCAGCGCGCGCCGGCCATTCGAGGATGCCGGTCATCGTCCGTGTGGACATAGCTATGTCGTCCAATGCCGGTCGGCCCGATCCGGGATGCGACGCGCACCACGACCGAACGCTGCACCGACTCCCCCGATTGAAGGTAGTCGGACCGGCGGGTTGTCTACTGGGCTCCCCGGCGAGTGCGTCGTGGGCCCCATGCCCACGGCCGCGGCTTGCCTCGCGAGAGCCGTCCCCAACCGGGAACACGGAAGCGGTCCCGGACGACACATGAGAGCACGCCGGGGCCCCCGAGTCAACAGGCTGGGCGTGGTGTGGATGGGTTTGGGGCGTTTGCGGGGCCCGCATGGACGAACCCCGGGGGTGAACACCCGATCCCCAGAGGCGTAGGTGGGCTTTCGCTACCATGGAAAGAAGCGGTCGGAGGACCGACGAGGGTTTGGGGCACGGCGGAGATTGCGGGTCCGAGCGTCCGAAGGGGGCGCCGGGCGGGCCGCGGGGTGTGCCCGCGACCCCGACGGAGAAGCACGGGCGTTGGCCCCGGGTGATCGGTGCGGGACGGCCCGCGAGGGATGCATGAAGATCTTGAAGGGCATCCCGGTTTCCCCTGGCGTGATTATCGGTCGCGTCTTCGTGCTGGGTGACGACCCCATGGGACGCGTCTCGCGCCGCCCGATCGAGCCCGAGGGCGTCGAGGCCGAGGTCGAACGCTTCGAGCGGGCCCGGCACGGCTCGATCGAGGACCTGACCCGCGTCTACGAGCGGGCGGTCACCGAGATGGGCCCGGAAGCGGCCAAGATCTTCCAGTTCCATATCGGGGCGCTCTCCGACCGGGCGATCGTCGGGCCGGTGCACGAGATGATCCGGACCGACCGCGTCTCGGCCGAGTTCGCCGCGAGCGAGACCTTCCGCCGGTGGGCGGACCTCTTCAGTGCCAAGGCCGACTCGGCCTTCACGACCAAGGTCAACGACCTCGAGGACCTGGCCAACCGTGTGCTCGGGCGCCTGCAGGGCGCACGCCGCAGCGAGCTGGCGAGCATCACCAGCCCGGTGATTGTCGCGGCCCGCGACCTGACGCCGAGCCAGACCGCGAGCTTCGACCGGACCAAGGTGCTCGCGTTCGTCACCGACCTGGGCGGGCCGACCAGCCACACCGCGATCGTGGCCCGGGCCCTCGGCCTGCCCGCGGTCGTCGGCTGCCAGCGGATGACCGCCTCGGTCACCGACGGCAGCACGGTGATCGTGGACGGCGACCGCGGGACGGTCATCCTGAGCCCCGACGGCGAGACGATCGAGCAGTACACCGGCTATGTGGAGCAGGCCAAGACCTACCGCCTGAGCCTGCGCGAGGTCGCCAGCCTGCCCAGCATCACGCGGGACGGCGTGGAGATCGAGCTCGTCGGGAATATCGAGTTCCCCGATGAGGTTTCGACCGTGCTGGAGCACGGCGGCACGGGCGTGGGGCTCTACCGCACCGAGTTCCTGTACCTCACGAGCGACATGGAGCCGGACGAGGAGACGCACTTCCGCGCCTACAAGCGGTGCATCGAGCTGCTCGCGGGCCGGCCCCTGACCATCCGCACCGTCGATCTCGGGGCGGACAAGTACACGCAAAGCCGGGCGGAGATCCCGGAGCGCAACCCCTTCCTGGGCCTGCGGTCGATCCGCTACTGCCTGCAGAACCTGGAGATGTTCAAGACGCAGCTGCGGGCGATCCTGCGGGCAAGCGCCTTCGGGCCGATGCGGATCATGTTCCCGCTGATCACCTCTCCCCACGAGTTCCGCAAGGCGAAGTTTCTCCTGAACGACGCGATGGAGGACCTCGAGGAGCTGGGCATCGAGTTCGACCGCAAGGTCAAGCTCGGGATGATGGTCGAGGTGCCCTCGGCCGCGATCATGGCCGACAGCTTCGCCCGGGAGGTCGATTTCTTCAGCATCGGGACGAACGACCTCGTCCAGTACACGCTGGCGGTCGATAGAACCAACGAGCGGGTGGCGAACCTCTACCAGCCGGCCCACCCGGCCGTCGTCAAGCTCATCCGCGATGTGGCCCGGGCGGGCAGGAGGCGGGGGATCCCGGTCAGCTGCTGCGGGGAGGCCGCGGGGGACCCCGGGTTTGCTCCGTTGTTGATCGGGCTCGGGTTGCGTACCCTGTCGGTGACTTCCAGCTCCATCCCGGCCCTGAAGCGGCTTGTTCGGAGTCTGACAGTCGATCAATGCGAGCGGATCGCCAAGAAGGCGATCTCGCTGGATTCGGAGGTCGAGGCGGCAGCGTATGTCCTCGACCGCGCGAAACGATTGGTCCCCGAGGCGTTCGACGGTCGGTCCGGCGAAGCCTGAGTCCTCGGGGCGGAACAAAACGACGCGTGCGGCGCGCGTCACCAAGGTCAGTCGGGATGAGCAGGCGAGCCCCAAGGGGTGCCTGCGGGACCGGCCGGCGGGTGACGGGCGCAGCGGAGGTCTCGGGCCGGGCGATCGCCCGATCCGGACGGCACCGGGCCCGTGGGGCCGGGTGACGCGGGAGCGGCCAAGGGGTCGTCCGCGGGCAGAAGGCCCGCGGGCACCGGGGCACGCTTCTTCGGTCCGTGCACGAGCCGTGAGCGGGAGCTAGCCCGTGGATCGGGCCGGGACGGGAAACGCGGTGCGGAGCGCGGTGGGGCCAGCAGCCTCGCCGGGTTCGCTGCGCGGACCGGTCCGGCGGATCACGGGCAGCGCCGGCGTCGCGGCACGAACCATGCGCCGGGGCAGGACGCCCCGGGCGCGACGGGCGACGCCGGTTCTCGGCGGCCCGACACTCTGGGAATCACGATGAACAACGACTGGACACCCGCGGGCGATGGCCCGGACGGGGCAAGCTTCGAAACGGCTTCGACGGGCTTCAACGCGGGCATGATGGACGAGGCGGTGCCGGCGGACTCCTCCGCGGGCGACGCCGACACCGGCTCCACCTCCAAGAAGACGGCCAAGAAGACCGCGAAGAAGAAGACCACCAAGAAGGCCGCGACCAAGAAGACCGCCAAGAAGGCGGCCAGCAAGAAGACGGCAAAGAAGACCACCAAGAAGACGACCAAGAAGGCCGCCGCCAAGAAGACCACCCGGAAGACGACCAAGAAGGTCGCGGGCGCGGGCGACGAGCCCGAGGCGGACACCGGAGCCGACACCGAGACCGAGGCGGAGACGACGACGGCCGACGAGTCGCCGGTCGAGCCGCAGGCCGAGACAGATACCTCCGAGCCCGCCGGCGACGGCGAGACCCGCTCGAAGAAGAAGCGCGGCCGCCGCTCGAAGAAGAGCAAGGCCTCCCGCGAGGGCGACGGCGAAAGCCGCGAGCCCAAGCCCGAGCGCCGGCAGGAGACCCGCGGCGACAGCAAGCCCGACGGCCGGCCCGCCTCACGCCGCGACGAGGCCCGCCGCGACGAGCCCAAGCCCACGCCCGCGAAGTCCGTCTACGCGGAGATGCTGATCGACTACACGCCGGGCGAGGACTGCCGCATCGCAATCGTCGAGGACGGGCAGCTCGAGGAGTTCTACTCCGAGCCGACCACCGCCGTGAGCCGCGTCGGCAACATCTACCGCGGCAAGGTGACGAATGTCGAGAGCCAGATCCAGGCGGCGTTCGTCGACTTCGGGCTCGAGGAGGCCGGCTTCCTGCATGTCTCCGACCTGCACCCGAAGTACTTCCCGGGCGCCGACGACGACGAGACCGAGCGCGTGGGCAAGAAGACGCCGAGGCGCCAGCGTCCGCCGATCCAGCAGTGCCTGAAGCGCGGGCAGGAGATCACCGTCCAGGTGCTCAAGGAGGGCGTGGGCACCAAGGGCCCGACGCTCACCAGCTACCTCTCCATCCCGGGCCGCTACCTCGTGATGATGCCCGACATGGACCGCGTCGGCGTCAGCCGCAAGGTGGAGGATGAGGACACGCGCCGCCAGATGCGCAAGATCCTCGACCAGCTCGACCTGCCCGACGGCTTCGGCTTCATCCTCCGAACCGCCGGCTTCGACAAGACCAAGGACGAGCTCGACCGCGACCTCGCCTACCTCCAGCGCCTCTGGAAGGACATGGAGAAGCGCCGCACCGGCGGGCGCGGGCCGCGGATGCTCTACAGCGAGTCGGATTTGCTCGTCCGCACCATCCGCGACCAGCTCACGAGCGACATCGACCGCGTCGTCATCAACAACGAGCACGCGCTGCGTCGGGCCCACGCGTTCATGCGGATCGTCACGCCCAAGGGCGGGGCCAAGCTCTCGCTGTACGACGGCAAGTCCCCGATCTTCCACGCCTTCGGCGTCGAACAGCAGATCGCGCTCATGCACGCCCGCGAGGTGCCCCTGCCCTCCGGTGGACGCCTCGTCATCGACCAGACCGAGGCGCTCGTGGCGATCGATGTGAACTCCGGCAAGAGCCGGGCGGCCCGCGACGCCGAGACCAACGCCTATCAGACCAACATCGAGGCCTGCGACGAGATCTGCCGCCAGCTCCGCCTGCGCGACCAGGGCGGGCTGGTCATCTGCGACCTCATCGACATGCGGCACGCCAGCCACCGCAAGAGCATCGAGCAGCGCTTCCACGACCGGCTGAAGCGCGACCGCGCCCGCTCGACCACGCTCGCGATCTCCGAGTTCGGCATCCTCGAGATGACCCGCCAGCGCATGCGCGGGAGCTACGAGCAGCAGCACTTCCGCACCTGCCCGTCCTGCTCGGGGCGCGGGCTGGTGCAGAGGCCCGACTCCGTCGCCGCCGAGGCGCTGCGTGAGCTGGCGCACCTGCTCGACCACGAGAAGATCGCCAAGGTCGAGCTCGTCGTCTCGGGCCAGGTCGCGGGCGCTCTCCTGAGCACCAAGCGCATGAGCCTGGGCCGCATCGAGCGCGCCAGCGGGAAGAAGGTCGAGGTCCGCATCAGCGAGACGATGGGCGCCAGCCGGTTCGCCGTCTACGCCTATGACGCCAGCGGCTCGGACATCGACATCGAGCGCCTGCCCAAGAAGAAGGCCAAGCCCAAGGTCGTCGACTGGGAGGACACCAGCCTCACCGACGCCGACCCCGACGCCGGCGACGCCCGCCCCGAGGGCGCCGCCCCCGACTGGGCCGCCGACCTGGGCCGCGAGGCCGAGCTGCACGCCGAGACCATGCGCGCCGAGGCGACCGCCCACGACGAGGAGCACACCGCCAAGCTCGCGGGCCTCCCCGTCCCCGGCATCGAGCCCGAGGACGACGAGGGCGAGGGCTCCGGCGGCAAGAAGAAGCGCCGCCGTCGCCGCCGAGGCCGCGGCAAGCGCGACGACGCGGGCGAGGGCGGCGAGGACCGCCAGCCCGAGAGCCGCGGGCAAACCGCGCGCGACGACGACGAAGACGAGTCCGAGCCCGACACTCGTAGCGAAGACCGCGCCTCCGAAGAAGGCGAGCCCGGCGAGGGCGGACGCAAGAAGCGCCGCCGCCGCCGCCGTCGCCGCCGCGGGGGTGAAGGCGAAGGCGAGCGTCGCGACGACGACGCCGTGTCGCGCTCCGACCACGCCGAAGCCTCGGACGACGAGGACGACGACGACACCACCGAGTCCGAATCCTCCTCGGAGCCCCGCGACTTCGACGAACAGGGTGAGGACCAGGGCGAAGAACAGGGCGAGGGCGAACGCAAGAAGCGTCGCCGCCGCCGTCGTCGCCGTCGCGGCGGGGGCGACGAGCCCCGCGACGACGACGCCCGCGACGAATCACCGTCCGAGCCGGCCCCGGAATTGGAGGCCGCTGACGACGACGAGGAAGACGACGACGAGGCCGAGCCCAGCGTCGTCGTCACCACCGAGGCCAAGCCGAAGCGGAGGAGGGCGCTCTACGGCCGCGGCCGCCGCACGCTGACGCCGAGTGAACGGGCGCGGGTCGGCGAGGAATGACGCGACGGGTCCTCATCCTCGGCTCCACCGGCTCGATCGGCACCCAGACCGTCGGCGCGATCGAGGCGCTGCACGCCGCCGCCGACGCCGGCCTGTGCGACCGCCGCTTCGAGATCGTCGGCCTCGCCGCCGGCTCGAAAGGGCCCGCCCTCGCGGAGCAAGCGGCCAAGCTCGGCGTGCGCGAGCTCGCGATCGGTGACCCCGCGGCCGACCTACACGGTGCGCCACAGGGTGCCAACATCCGCCGCGGGCCCGACGCCGCCGAGGCCCTCGTCCGCGAGGTCGAGGCCGATCTCGTCGTCGCCGCGATCGTCGGTGTCGCGGGCCTGCCCTCCACGCTCGCGGCGGTCGAGCTGGGCCGCGATGTCGCGCTCGCCAACAAGGAGACCCTCGTCGCCGCCGGCCCCCTGGTCGTCAAGGCGGCCCGCGCCTCCGGCTCGCGGCTGTTCCCCGTCGACTCCGAGCACGCCGCGGCGTGGCAATGCCTCGCGTCCCTGCCCGGCTGCGCCCCACACTGCCCGCTCGAGTCCCCGCCCCCATCCCTGCGCCGCCTCATCATCACCGCCTCGGGCGGCGCCTTCCGCACGCGTGACGCCAAGAGCGTCTACCACGCCACCCCCGACGAGGCCCTCGCCCACCCGACCTGGAACATGGGCGCCAAGGTCACCATCGACTGCGCCACCCTCACCAACAAGGCCCTCGAACTCATCGAGGCCCACTGGCTCTTCGCCCTGCCCGCCAAGCAGATCGACGCCATCATTCACCCCCAGTCCACCGTCCACGCCATCGCCGAGCTCGCCGATGGCTCCATGCTCGCCCAGATGGCCGCCCCCGACATGCGCCTGCCCATCGCCCAGGCCCTCTGCGCCGGCAGCGTCCCCCCCACTCTTGGCCTTGGCAACGCCCCCCGCGGGCTCGACCTCACCGCCCTCGGCGCCATGACCTTCGAAGAGCCCGACCTCGACCGCTTCCCCGCCCTCGCCCAGGCCCACCGCGTCATGAACGCCGGCGGCACCGCCGGCGCCGCCTTCAACGCCGCCAACGAGGCCGCCGTCGGGCTCTTCCTCGACCGGCGCATCCCCTTCGGCCGCATCGCCGAGCTCTCCATCGCCGCCCTCGACGCCCACCCGGTCCGCGCGATCACCGATCTCTCCGATGTCCGCGCCGCCGACGAAGAGGCCCGGGCCTTCGTCGCCGAGCGCAGCCTCTCCGCCGCGGGAGGGCGCTGACATGGCCAAGCGTCCGCCCGGCCGAGGCCCGGGGCCAAAGCAGAACGCCAAGCCCGCGAGCAAGGTCGGCCCGCAGCTCCAGCAGGCGATGAAGCTCCTCGCCGCGGGCAAGTCGCTCCGCGCCCTCCCGCTCATCGAGCAAGCCCTGCGAAAGGAGCCCAGCCACCCGCAGGGCAACTACCTGATGGCCGCCGCCCTCTGCGCCGAGGCCAAGTACGACCGCGCCCTCTTCCACGCCGAGCGCGCCGACAGCCTGCTGCCCAACAACGCCTCCGTCCTCATGACCCTGGGCCAGGTCCAGGGCTTCCGCGGCGAGTTCGCCAAGGCCGAGGACGCCTTCCGCCGCTCCATCGAGATCGACGACAAGCGCTCCGAAAGCTGGGAGGGCCGCGGGCTCATGCTCCGCCGCCTCCAGCGCGTCGACGAGGCCGAGCAGTGCCTCCGCCGCGCCATCGAGCTCGGGCCCAACCGCGACGGCTGCTGGGTCAACCTGGGCCTCGTCCTCCTCGAGACCGCCCGCATCCACGAGGCCACCGACCACCTCCGCCTCGGCTCCGAACGCTTCGGCCAGAGCCTCGCCGCCCAGCAGAAGTGGGCCTACGCCCTCCTCCACGACGACCGCGCCACCGCCGACGACCTGCTCACCGCCCACCGCCGCTGGGGCACCATCGTCGAGTCCGCGGTTCGCCCCTCCGGCCCGGGCTTCCCGGTCGACCGCGACCCCGACCGCGTGCTCCGCGTCGCCTACCTCTCGCCCGACCTGCACCAGCACTCCGTCGCCTACTTCCTCGAGCCGCTCATGCAGGCCCACGACCGCGCCCGCGTCGAGGTCTACGCCTTCGACACCGGGCTCATCCACGACGACACCACCACGCGCCTGCAGGGCGTCGCCGACCACTGGCGAGACCTCGAACGAGCCCGCGACCGCGACATCGTCGAACGCGTCAACCATGACCGCATCGATGTCCTCGTCGAGCTCACGGGCCACTACTCCAACAACCGCCTCGCCTCCATGGCCCGCAAGCTCACGCCGGTGCAGGTCACCTACCTCGGCTACCCCGCCACCACGGGCCTCACACGCATCGACGCCCGCCTCGTCGATGCACACACCGATCCAATCGACCCCACCAACCCCGAACGCCCCGACCCCGCCACCGAGAAACTCGTCCGCCTCGACCCCTGCTTCCTCTGCTACAGCGCGCCGCCAAAGGCACCCGAGCACAACCCGGTGCCCCCCGTCGCCAGGGGCGAGCCCTTCACCTTCGGGTCGTTCAACAACCTCAAGAAGGTCGGCCCCTGGGTCCTCGACGCGTGGGCCGACATCCTCAAACGCTGCGACGGGGCACGACTTCTCCTCAAGGGCCGCGGCTACGACGACCCGGGCGTCCGCGAACGCCTCGCCGGCGCGTTCGAGGCCCGGGGCGTCGACACCGAACGCGTCCGCATGATCGCCCGCACCAGCGGCCTCGAAGAGCACTTCGCCATGTACCACGAGGTCGACTGCGCCCTCGACACCTTCCCCTACAACGGCACCACCACCACCTGCGAAGCCGCCTGGATGGGCGTCCCCACGCTCACGACGCGCGGCGCCCACCACGCCGCCCGTGTCGGCGTGAGCCTCAACGCCGTCATGGGCCTTGACGACTTCACCCTCGACACGCCCGACGCCCTCGTCGATCGCGCCGCCCAACTGTTCAAAGACCCGTCGCGCCTCGTCGAGCTCCGCCCCGGCCTCCGCGAATCAATGCGAAACGGCCCCCTCATGGACGCCCCCGCCTTCGCCCGCCGCATCGAGGACGCCTACCGAACCCTCTGGCACGCGTACCTCGACGCCACCGCCAAGTCACCCTAAGCCACCGAAGGAGCCGCCCCGTGGGCATCGTCTGGATCGCGAGCTACCCCAAGAGCGGCAACACCTGGGTGCGCTTCCTCGTGCACCACCTCCTCTACGGGCCCGCCGAGTCCTCCGCCGCGCTCAACGACCGCATCCCCCCCATCCTCAAGAATCGCTCGTTCGCCGTCCCCGAGGGCGCCGTCGTCTGCTCAAAGACCCACTTCGTCTGCGTACCAAGCCACCCCCGCCTCGCCGAGACCGACCGGGCGATCTACATCATCCGAAACCCCCGCGATGTCGCCCTCAGCTCGCTCAACTACCGCCGCCTCGGCGGCATGCCCGATTCCATCCCCGACGCCCGCTACCTCCAGGCCTTCATCGCCAGCCGCGGCGACCCCGAGTGGGCCCGCCAGGGCTTCGGCACCTGGCCCCAGAACATCCAGACCTGGACCGCCCCACCACCCTTCCCCGTCCTCACCCTCCGCTACGAGACGCTCAAGGCCGAGCCCCTTGAGCAGGCCCGCGCCATCGCCACCTTCCTCTCCCTCTCCCCCACCGACGACGAACTCCAAGCCGCCGTCGACGCCTGCAGCTTCACCAGGCTCCGCGACCTCGAAAAGTCCGAGAAAGACACGGGCGACCCCGACACCATCTTCAAGGGCCAGAACCAGGCCCGCTTCTTCATGAACAAGGGCCTGACCGGCCAACGCCTCGACGATATCGCCCCGGGCCTCGACGCCGCCTTCGACAAGGCCTTCGCCGCCGAACTCGACGGCCTCGGATACCCCCGCACCTAGACTCCGCCCACTCCTCCTCTCCAACGACCAAAGGACAGAACACCGTGCGCGTCTGCCACTTCCTCCAAGCCATCCGCCTCGAACGCGGAGGCGTCGTGCGCGCCGTGCTCGACCTCGCCACCCTCCTCGCCGCCCGAGGCACACAGGTCACCGTCGTCACCCACGACGCCCAGGACCAACCCAAAGAGTGGTCCGCACCACACCGCGTACCCGAGGTCGTCGAGATCGGCCCCTGGGGCCCCCTGATGCGCCTCACCAAGCCCCAGCTCGCCCGCTTCCGCGAGGTCCTCGCCGATTCCGACCTCCTCCACATCCACGCCTGCTGGAACCCCGCCAACACCCAGCTCGCCGCCCTCGCCCGCTCCATGGGCAAGCCCTACATCCAGTCCGTCCACGGCATGCTCGACGACTGGTCCATGGCCCAGTCCACCCTCAAGAAAAAGCTCTTCCTCGCCGCCGGCGGATCGAAGACCCTCAAGAACGCCGCCCTCGTCCACTGCACCGCCGAAGCAGAACTCACCCAGGCCCGCAAGTGCTTCGCACCCGCCGAGGGCGTCGTCGTACCCCTCGTCTTCGACCTCGCCCCCTACCGAGACCTCCCCGGCCCCACGCTCGCCCGCGAAGCCTTCGCCGACAAGCTCAAGAACAGCCCCGACCTCCCCACCGTCCTCTTCCTCTCGCGCGTCCACTACAAGAAGGGCCCGGATGTCTTCATCCGCGCCGCCGCGCTGCTCCGCGACCGGGGCACGCCCGTCCGCGCCCTCATCGCCGGCACCGCCGAAGAACAAACCTACGGCGACAAGATGCTCGCCCTCGTCAAGGAACTCAACCTCACCGGCAGCGTCCACTTCCTGGGCATGGTCACGGGCGACACCAAGACCAGCCTCTACCAGCTCGCCGATGTCTTCGCCCTGCCCACGAGCCAGGAGAACTTCGGCTTCGTCTTCCCCGAAGCCATGGCCTGCCGCACGCCCGTCATCACCACCACCGGCGTCGACACCCACCCCGAGCTCGTCGCCAGCGGCGGCGCCATCACAGCCGACCGCACGCCCGAGGCCTTCGCCGACGCCATCGCCGACCTCCTCGCCGACCCCGCCCGCCGCGAACGCATGGGCGACGCCGGCCGCGCGTGGGTCCTCGACCAGCTCGACCCCGACACCGTCGCCGAACGCTTCGAAGCCGCCTACGCCGCCGCCGCCAACAACGACGGGGGAACCACACGATGACCACCACCAACCCCGGCCCCTTCACCCCGGGCACCAAGACCCGCCCCCGCGTCGCCATCATCGCCAACGCCCCCGCCCCCTACCGCCTCGCGCAGCACACCCGCATCGTCCGCGAGCTCCCCGAGATCGAGCTCATCACGATCTTCAAGCACGAGCACAACAACTCGCCCTGGAAGAACGCCCTGCCCGACGAGATCAACCCCGTCGTCTTCGGCAAGGGCGAGTACATGACCCAGAAGAACAAGGGCCTCAACGGCCCCCGCCAGTGGACCCGCGGCGGAGACATCATCCGCTTCCTCAAGCACCACCAGGTCGACCTCGTCATCATCACCGGCTACAACGACCTGGGACTCCTCCGCGTCATCCGCTGGTGCCACGCACGCAAACTCCCCGTCTTCATGTTCAACGACTCCAACAAGTACGGCGACCGCGCCAAGGGGCCCGCCAAGGCCTTCAAAAAGGCCTATGTCCCCTTCGTGCTCAACTCCCTCTCCGGCCTCATGCCCTGCGGACGCAACGGCGTCGACTACTTCCGCCCCTACGGCTTCAAGGGCTCACCCGCCTTCTACATGCCCCACGAACCCGACTACGACATGATCGCCCACCTACCCGACACGCTCGTCGCCGAGAAGAAGGCCCAGTACCGCCTCCGCGACGACCTCAAGTACATCAACTACTGCGCTCGCATGACCAAGGTAAAGCGCCCCGACCTCCTCATCACCGCCTTCACCAGGATCGCCGCCGACCGCCCCGACTGGGGCCTGCTCCTCGTCGGCGGGGGCGAACTGCTCGACGAGACCAAGGCCCTCGTCCCCGATCACCTGAAGGACCGCGTCGTCTTCACCGGCTTCGTCGACGGCCCACGCAATGTCGCCGCCCTCTACAAGGCCTGCGAGATCCACTGCCTCCCGAGCGTCTACGAACCCTGGGCCGCCGTCATCCCAGAGGCCTGCGCCGCCGGCCTCGCCATCGTCTCCAGCCATGTCGTCGGCGCCGCCGCCGAGTGCGTCCGTGAGGGCGTCAACGGCTACACCTTCGAGTCCGGCAACGCCGACGACCTCGCGGGCAAACTCCTCAAGGCGACCGCCCCCGGCGAGACCGACAAGCTCAAGGCCGGCTCCACCACCGTCATCAACGACTGGCGCACCAGGGGCGACCCCGTCGACGCCGTCCGCCGCGCCTGCGAGATGTCCGGCATCCTCGCCCCCCGCTCGGGCCAGAAGCCCAAGGGCGACCCCGAGCACGACTGGAAGATCGATGCAGAAAAAGGCGTCAACGCCTTCGCCACACGGACACCCGTCAACCCCTTCGCCCCGTAAACGCCCCGCACCAAACGAGCCCGAAGCGCAAGCGAGGGAAAGAACCCAATGCCCCTCCCCCACTTCCTCATCATCGGCGGCATGAAGTGCGGCAGCACCACGCTCTACCGCGACCTCGCCACGCACCCGCGCATCTACTTCCCCATCGATAAGGAACCCGAGAACCTCTGCAGGCCCGAGGTCACCACCGACGCCGGCCGCGCCGAGTACGCGAAGATGTTCGAGGCCGCCCGACCCGACCAACTCTGCTCCGAGGCCTCCACCGCCTACACCAAGCGCCCCCACGCCGACGGCACCGCCCAGCGCGCCCGCCGCCTCTGCGGCCCCGGCCTCCGCGTCATCTATGTCGTCCGCGAGCCCATCGCCCGCATCACCAGCCACCACCACCACGACCTCACCTACGGCATGATGCCCCCGAGCCTCGCCGAAGCCATCGACTCACACCCCGACCTCCTCGACTTCACCCGCTACGCGTGGCAGGTCGAGCCCTGGATCGACGCCCTCGGCCCCGAGCGCGTCAGGGTCATCCGCTTCGAGGACTACACCAAGGCCCGCGCCGAAACCACCGCCGACCTCGAGTCCTGGCTCGGCCTCGACCCACGCCCCGACCTCGTCGAGGAAGACAAGATCTTCAACAAGTCCGAGGGCAAGCCCGTCATGACAGGCCACTGGCGATCCGTCCAGGGCCACCCCGTCTACCAGAAACTCATCCGCCCGCTCCTCCCCCTGGGCCTCAAGGACAAGATGCGAAACGCCCTGCTCCCCAAGGCCAGACACGAACGCCAGAAGCCCACCCCCGAGCTCGCCAACACCATCTTGGGCCGCCTCGCCGAAGACCACGAACGCCTGCGCACCATCATGGGCCTCAACCACCCCGTCTGGGACCGCGAACAAGCCCTCGCCAAACTCACCACGCCAGCACCCTGACCGGTGCCACTATCCGCGAAGCGGGTAGTGCCCCGATCGACCGCCCGGTGCCCCGAACCGCCGCAAAGCGGCGCTTCGGGCCGAAGCAACCCGCGCAACCGGACAACCACAGGCACCATTCGCGCAAAGACGAGCCCGAAGCGCAAGAGCCTCTTGCGCGATTTCTCCGGATTGACTGGCGCGG